>PAFB01000129.1 GCA_002700865.1 Rhodospirillaceae bacterium | reverse complement strand
TAACCCCTTTGGCCTGCGCTATGATGAAATCACGGCCAGCAATCTGGTGCGCGTTACCTTAGATGGTGACAAAGTCTCTGACAGCGAATGGCCGATCAATTTGGCGGGCTACACCATTCATTCGACGCTGCACCGCGCGCGGCCTGACTTGCACTGCATTATCCATACACACGAGCCAGTCAGTCAGGCCCTCAGCGCGACCGATGCGCCCTGTATTCCGGTGACGCAGGAAGGTTGCCAATTCTTTGAGCGCGTTGGGTATCACGACTTTGAAGGCATTGTGCTCGACGGGTCGGAAGGGCCTCGTATCGTCGCAGCGATGGGGGACAGCTTTCACACGCTGCTTCTGCGCCACCATGGCTTGATCACAGCGGGGCCGAGCTGTACTTGGGCGTTTGTCCGACACCTCGCATTTATCCGCAATACTGAAGTCCAACTTGCCGCCATGGCGAGTGGCCGCATGGTGCCAATTTCAGAGTCGGCCATGATCAACTGTCGAACTCAGTTTGAAGGTGGTACGGCGCAGGCAGGAGCCAAGCAGCGGCACCCGGAATGGCCGGCCCTCATCCGCCAGATTGACGCCATCGACCCCTCGTGGCGGACTTGAGGCGTGCTGAATTGACGGGTTTGGTCGCGGGTATCAGCGATCAACCCCAACCCGCCCGCTTGCGTCGCGCAAAGCTGGACTCAGGCCAAACCTCGGCAGCGTCATAGTCCTGATCGAAGGCAGGGACATCGTCTGGAATGGTGATCCACGGCACCTTGCCCTCGACCCAAATATGCGCGCCGGGCACGACTGACCCCGGATCATCCAGCGTACCGCCCTTGAGCACCGCAATCCGCGCATTGCCACCATAGTGGCTGTAGAGCGGCGAGTGGCAGTCCGGGCAGCGGTGAAGCGTGTGCGCGCGCCCGCTGGTCGTCGCGCACGGCACGGCTTCGACCTCTCCGCGGAGGATTTCAAGGTGCTCGGTTTCGATAAATACGTGAGTTACAAAGGCACTGCCCGTGTGTCGCTTGCAAATGCTGCAGTGGCAGACGTGGGTGAACATGGGTTCGGCTTTAAGCTGGTATTTGATGGATTTACAGGAACAATGACCCGTTCTCTCGACCATGACGCTCGCCTCCCAGCCGTTTCAAGGCAGTCTCGAACAAGACCGAGGCGGAGACAAGAGACGAAACCGTCAGCCGAAGCCGCCTGATTGCCAAAACTCATCAGGGTGAGGATCAAAGGTGAGAAAATTTACTTTGGCGCAGGGGTGGAAGTGACTTACCACGGCGTACCCGCGCTCGATCGCGCGCACCTCGCAACCCGGGACAAAAAACAATGACAGACGCTATCGTAGAGCTGGAAATCAAGGTTGCGCATCAGGACGCCACGCTCAACGAACTGAGTGACGTTGTGGCTCAGCAACAGCAGCAGATTGATCGATTGCTCAAAGAAGTGCAGCGTTTGCATGACCGGCTCGAAGAGCACGTCGAGAGCATTCGCACGCCCTCCGAAGAAGCCCCGCCGCCCCACTATTAATGGCGCCTATTCGCCGCAACGGACACTGGACCGGTCACTGGACCGATCACGGGACTGGGTAATGGGCCGCGTAATTGGGAAGATCCGGGTCGGGGATCGGCCTTCGACCCGGACTACTTGAGGGACCTTAAGGACCCCACATGACCCAAAGTTCAGCCAGCGCCGTTAAGCCAAAGCCCAGAGCGATCAGCACTTTGAAGCCCATCCACTGCGTTTCCACAAATCGCTTGTGAGACACAGTCTTGCGCTCTTCATCGTCCGCATCATCGGCAACAGCAGCGATATCATCCATCGCATCGATGCTCCCCATGATCCCCAGAACGCTAAAGAAAACCAAAAATACGGTGGCCGGGATAAAAGTAGCCGAAAAGCCCGCGCCAATCAGTCCAAATAGAACGATGTGCATGACCAAAACCATGGACATGATCCACAATAAGTCACGACCGCGCGTGCCCCATGCCATAATGCGGTTGGTTCTATCCTGAGAAGTGTTCATTTGTCTCTTCCCCCTTTTTCGAGTTGTTTCAGGCTGGCACCGACCTGTCTTAAGTGAAAAACACCTTCACTGCCGCCGGAATTATAAATTCAACATCACTAACATTGAAAGTATTTGTTGCGAACATGAGGCAGAAGACTCGCTTTGTGTGACTTAAGTCTTGAAATTTCCGTCAAACCCGTGCGGCGTGAAAGAAGATGATTTGAAAGATACCCCGTGACCGTTTCCCCCCTTTTGCGTGCCATCGCTGCAATGACTTTGGCGAGCGTGTTTATCGCCTTTACGACGGTCATGGCCAAAGGCCTCACAGGCGCGTTTCCCGCTGAAACTTCCCTGCATCCGTTGCAGGTCGGATTTGGCCGGTTTCTGTTTGCCGCCATCCTATGGACCACCATCTGGTTCGCGACGCAGCAGCGCTTTGGGCCGGTGAACGTCAGACTGCATGCCGTACGGGTCGTTTTGGGCTATCTGACCAGCGCAGCGATATTCTGGGCAGCGTCACTCATGGTGCTCGCCGACGCGACCGCGATCAGCTTTTTGAGCCCGGTTGTCACTCTTTTCCTCGCTGCGCTCATCCTGCGGGAGCGCGTGGGTTGGCGGCGGGTTATGGCAGTGGCTGTGATGGTTACGGGTGCGATGATTCTGCTCCGCCCGGGCACGTCTGCCTTCCAACCGGCCGCGCTGCTTGCCCTGTTCGCCGCGCTGACCGGAGGTGGGGAGTCTATTGCGATCAAGATGCTGACCCAGCGGGAACGGCTGTTGCAGATTCTGTTCATCAACAACGTGTTGGGTATGATTTTGGCAACGGCGATTGCGTCACTGGTCTGGGTTTGGCCGACCCCGATGCAATGGCTGCAGCTGGCATCGGTGGGGCTTGGTATGGCGGTGGCGCAGCTCTCGTTTATCTGGGCGATGCGGCAGGTTGAGGCGAGTGTGATCATGCCCTTTATCTATACGTCGCTTCTATTCGCAGCGGTCATGGATTTCTGGCTTTTCGGCGATTTGCCGGACCGTTGGGCCGGGGTTGGGGCGGTGGTTATCGTGGTCGGCGGTATTCTGCTGGCCTGGCAGGAATCCCAGCGGGGGAGACGCCGGGCTTAACCGGCGAACACGGCTGAGGGACAGGGCGGCTCGCGTCTTGGGCTGACGCGCTTATGAAAAGAGCCCACTTCAAGGGTTCAATGCCCGTGTTGCCAGTTCTATGATTGTGCCTCTGATCGGGCTTCTGTCTGTGCAAAGTTGCTGTGCCTGCGGGCCGCTTGTCAGGTCCGTCAATGGCAGCTAATCGCCTGTATCAGCTGCACCGGGCCAACACCAACAAAGTAAGAAAAATCCATGTCGCAAAATTGGTGGGATAACGCCGTCATCTATCAGATTTACCCGCGCAGTTTTGCGGACAGCAACGGCGATGGGATTGGCGACCTAAATGGGATCACCGGGAAACTGGATTACATTGCTGATCTTGGGGTCGATGCAATTTGGATCAGTCCCTTCTTTTTCTCGCCGATGAAGGACTTCGGCTACGACATTGCGGATTATTGCTCTGTTGACCCGATTTTTGGTGCTAATGAGGACTTTGACCGCCTGCTCGATCAGGCCCACCAGAGAGGCTTAAGGGTGATGATCGACATGGTTCTGGCCCATTGTTCGGACCAGCATCCGTGGTTTGTCGAAAGCCGCGCGAGCCGGGATAATCCCAAGGCGGACTGGTTTTACTGGCTCGATCCCAAGAACGACGGCACTGAACCGAACAACTGGCTGAGCTTCTTCGGTGGTCATGCCTGGACGTGGGACACCAACCGCCAGCAGTACTATTTCCACAACTTCCTCGACAGCCAGCCCAACCTCAATCTCGCCAATCCGGAAGTTCTGGATGCGATGATCTACACGTGCCGGTTCTGGCTGGACAAGGGCGTAGACGGCTTTCGTCTGGACGCGATCCACACAGCCAAACTGGACAACGACTGGACCAACAACGACGCTCGCCAACGTGAGCCGGGCGTACGGCCGGAGCGCGAGTTTGATTACCAGCGTCAGGACAGCTCACAGCTTAACCAGCCCAGCATTCAGATCCTGTCAGAGCGGCTGCGTCAGTTGGTTGATGAGTACGGGGATCGCTTCCTTATGGGTGAGTTGGACGGCGAAGACGCCGTTGCCGAGTCCAAGACATTTACCGAACCCGGTCGCCTGCATTCCACCTACAACTTCAATCTGCTCCAGATGGGGGGCAGTTCCGTCGCTGAAGTGCGCGAGATTATCAGTGGGCTCGCTCGGAACTTTAACCAAAGAAACGCCATTTCTGTGGCGTGGTCGAACCACGATATCGCGCGCGTTTACGACCGCATGAAGCGCCGAATTGACGTGCCGGACGCGCATGCAGACGACTTTGCCCACATGCTGCTACAGCTGTCCACCAGCCTGATCGGCTCGACCTGCGTCTATCAAGGGGAAGAACTGGGCCTGGACGACGCAGACTGGCTCACGCGGGAGCAATTGCAGGATCCATGGGGGGTCGCGCGCTTTTCCGAAACTTTCAAAGGCCGTGATACCTGTCGCACGCCTATGCCATGGCGTGAAGACCAGCCCAACGCCGGGTTTAGCGGAGATCAGACAGCCAAGAGCTGGCTGCCCATTGATGAGCGCCACCTCGCCAAAGGCGGATTGGATCAGCAGGGCAAGCAAGGCTCCATGTTTGAGCGAACTAAAGAACACCTGAGCTGGCGTCGGCAGCAGCGCGGGCTTATGCAAACGGGGCAGATTGAGCTTGTTGATGGCGGGGAGGACGTCATTGCCTTCAACCGCTTGAGTCATGACGGCTCAGCGTCGATGCTGTGCCTGTTCAATTTTTCGTCGCGAACCCGGTCCGTGGAGGGCTTGGAAGTGGCGCCTTGGTCATCCGCCTTCCGCTAAAGGCTGACACGCCTTCCTTGTGTGCAGGGGGTGTGGTTGTCTAGGGGTCGGGGCGGTAAAGAGGAAATCACGATGCTTGAACTCTACTACTTTCCAACGGCCACTTGTGGTTACAAGGCGCGTCTGGCGCTGGCCGAGAAGGGCGTCGATTTTACCGCGCGGGTGCTGGACCGCGACGCCGGTGACTTGCTGACCCCAGAGTACCTCAAGCTCAATCCCAACGCGGTGGTTCCGACGCTGGTCCATGATGGCGCTGTGATCATCGAGTCATCGATCATCATCACCTATGTTGATGACGCATTCTCTGGCCCCGCTCTCAGTCCGAGCGATCCGCTGAGCAAAGCCAGAATGCTGATTTGGATGAAGAACGCGGATGAAAAGTACCTGCCGGCGGTTGGTTCGGTGACCTATGGCACGTTTCGGCGGCGGGAGATCCTCGAACAGCACGGTCCTGATCTGGCGGCGTACTACGCGGATATTCCAGACCCTGACCGTCGTGCACAGCGTCGGTCCGTCATTGAGAACGGCATCAACTCCCCGCATGCCAAGGCCGGTATTCAGACCTTGCGGACCATGCTGCAAGACATGGACACGGCGCTCGTGGGTCGGGCCTATCTCTGTGGGTCGGGCTATGGTCTTGCTGATGCTTCGGTGACGCCATTCGTATCGCGCCTCAGCGAGTTGGCGCTTGAGTGGATGTGGGATGACTTACCGCAGGTGCAGGCGTGGTGGCAGCGGATTCAGGCGCGACCTTCGTTCGATCATGTCTTCAGCGCGTTCCCCAACCCTGACCGCAAGCGCGGATTGCGTGAGGCTGGACTGGAAGCCCGGTCAGCGGTTGAGACTATTCTCAGCGCCAAAGAGCCAAACCACCCCAAGACCTAGCCGCAGCGCTGCCTGTCTGGGGCGTCAATTCTGGCCACAATTGAAGAGCTGGTTGTTTTCCCCGAGCTCGACTGAGGCCAGGCGTGACTTGAACTCTGTGATTTGGCTCTGCGAGGAGAGAAACTATTTCCCTTCTCTCGGCCCTTAGGCTGTTAGGCGATCCCGAAGGCCACGCGCTTGCGCTGTCGTGCTGACGCCTCTGTCCAGCATGAACTGGTAGACATCGCTCGGCATGTATCGAACGCGTCCGGGCAGCTTGCAGAACCGAGGCCCGGTTCCCAATCGACGCCATCGGTTCAAAGTGCTCGTGCTGACGTGCAGGATGTTTGCGGCTTGAAGCGGTGTAAGGAAGCTGGTCATGTTTAGGCTCCGCAGATCGTTGGTGCAGTGTAAAAGCGCACTGACAGGTCAAAGACGATTGTACCCGGTCAGCAGTGTGTTTGGCGTCCTGGTTGGCGGACATCGGCCGGAGTGCAGGGATTAGTCTGTGCATTTGTCAGCCCCCGCGTAAGGCACGGCTGGCAGGTCAGCGAACCATTGTTCGATGTCATCTCGCCGCCAACCGGGACGACCAGGGCTGATTTCGACGGATGCTGGGAAACGACCTTTGCGAACCATGGCCCAGACGCGCTTGCGTTCGAGGCCAAACTCGTTCTTGAGGTCACGGTAATTGAGGAGACGGTAGGTCATGGGAAACTTCTCGTGGTTTCAGATGACCCATCCAATTACACACGGTTTCTGCACGTGTCGTCCCGGTTGGAAAAAAGTGGGCATGACCGTGCGCACAGCGGCGATTGCAGTGGTGTTGAAGAAGTACTTTTGAGGCGCAGCGACGCGCAAAGTGCCCCCTATATGCCCCCTAAACAGTGAGGCAAGTAGGCCATATTTCCGCTAAGTCATTGATTTTAATGGTGCTGGCTGCAGGGGTCGAACCCGCGACCTGATGATTACAAATCAACTGCTCTACCAACTGAGCTAAGCCAGCACTGGACCACCTTGTATCGCTAAGACGGAGTTCTCATCAAGTCCTTTACCCATGCAGAATTCAGGGCTGCGAAAAACGGGGCTCAGGGGTAGTACCGTTTGATGACCCTTTCGACGGTCAATCCCTGCACAATCACCGAGAAAAGCACCACGCAATAGGTAACCAACAGCAGGATACCGCGCTCGGGGCTGTCGGGCAGGGATAGGGCGAGGGCGACGGAGATGCCGCCTCTGATCCCCGCCCATGTCAGGATCGGTACGGTGCCGCGGCTGACCTCGCTGCGCAGGGCGCGCAGCTGCAGGGGCAGGAAAATAGCGGTGAAGCGTGCCGCTACAGACAGGAAAATCACCACCAGAATCAGCACGGCCGCCTGCGGTGTGGACACACCGCTGCCGGTGTTTTGCAGGATGAACACGACTTCCAGACCGATCAGCATGAACAGCACTGAATTGAGGATTTCGTCGATCAGTTCCCAGAACTTTTCCAGATGATCCCGTGTCTTTTGCGACATGGCCAGAGCCGTTCCCTGATTCCCGATCAGCAGGCCCGCGATGACCATGGCGATCGGACCGGAGAAGTGCAGGTGCAGGGCGATCGAGTAGGCGCCGGTGACCAGCGCAAGTGTAATCAGAACCTCCAGTACATAATCGTCAATTCGACGCATGACCCAAAAAGCAATCAGGCCGCCGACCAGGCCCAGTAAAGCGCCGCCGCCAGCTTCTTTGACGAACAGCCACAGACCGGAAACAAAGGTGATGGAAGACTTGCCGCCGTGTCCGTCGTGATCGCCGTGGCCAGTAACGCTGAAGGCAAGCGTGACCACAATGCTGAAAAGCACCACTGCGACACCGTCGTTAAACAAGCTCTCACCGGCTATTTTGGCCTTGAGGTGCGGGGGCACCTTGAGGGTTTTTAGCAGTCCAAGCACCGCCACCGGGTCGGTTGGAGACACGATGATCCCCAGCACCAGACAAACAATAAACGGAATGCTGATCCCCAGCACCGTCGCCACCAAAAAGAAGCCACCACCGATGATAAACGACGACAGCATGACGCCGAAGCTTGCGAGGATCAGGATGGTCCACTTGCGCGACAGCAGCTGACCCAGATCGACATGCAGCGCACCAGCGAACAAAAGGAACGACAGCATCCCCTGCATCAGCGTGACATCGAAGTCGATGCTCTCCAAGAATCCATTGGCCGCTGTACTCAGGCCCAGAACCGGGAATACCAGATCCAAGCCGACCGCAGCCAAACTGGCCACCAGCGCAATAACAACCAGACCGATGGTGTGCGGCAGCTTTACGAACCAATAGTTCAGCGCGCCAAACAGGGCGGCCAGGCCAAGCAAAATAGCGGGGATATCGAGCAAACCAGTCAAGGGTCGTTCCTTCAGTTTAAGTCTGAGCCAATAAGCCTTCAAAACGCCCCGTAAATAAGGCCTTGGCCTCCATGGCGCTCAACGGGGTCAAGTCGGGGGCTCTGCCGCCCGGTCGCTCACCGAAAAAGTTTACCGCTTCTGCCGAATCGAAACCAGCCAGTAGGGTGGCTTCCCAGTAGGCGGCCTTGATATCAGCCGCCTTTATGCGCCTGTGAAGGTCTTCTCCTGGGTCGGCCTTGAGACCAAAGCGGACGTGAACCGCGTGCTCTAACTTATGTTCCAGTGACTTGTAATCCAGCCCCACTGCTGACTTGAATGGCGAAATCAGGTCGCCAATCACGTATTCAGCCGCATCGTGCAACAGTGCGTACAACTGGTCCCGGGGCGAAGAATTAACCGCCTGAGCGCTAAAGAGGTCCAAAACCAGCACGGAATGCTGGGCGACACTGAAAGAATGCTCCCCCACGGTCTGACCATTCCAGCGGGAAACACGGGATAGCCCATGAGCAATGTCTTCGATTTCAATATCGAAAGGGGAGGGGTTAAGCAGGTCGAGGCGGCGACCTGATAGCATGCGTTGCCAAGCGCGTGACATCGTGAAAGTGCCTTGTTGTCTTCGTATGTATTGTTGATAACACGCGGGCATTCAGACAAGGAGAGCAGAAGGCTCATGGTTCGTAAGACAGTTTCGGGGATTGCCTTGCTGGCGCTGGCCGGACTGACCGCTTGCGACTCCTATCTGATTCACATCGCCCGCGGACAATCCGACTTGCTGGACCGCGCCCGCCCGATTGGTGAGGTCGTTGGGGACCCGACGACACCAGCAGAGACGGCAGAAAAGCTCGCCCTTGTCCAAGAAGCCGTGGCCTTTTCGGAGCACTGGGGCCTCGATGTTGGGGACAGCTATCAGAGTTACTCCCAACTCGATCGAGACGCGACAGTGTGGACGGTTTTTCGAGCCGAACGGCTGGCCCTCAATCCCGTTGTGAACTGTTGGCCAATCGCGGGTTGCGTGCCGTATCAGGGCTATTTTGAGGAAGCCAAAGCCGAAGCGTTCTTTTTGAAAGCGCAGGAGCGGGGCTTTGACGCCTATATGGGCGGGGTTGACGCCTATGCGACTTTAGGCTGGTTCCCGGACCCCATAGCATCACCGGCGCTGGACCGCAGCAAGACGTCGCTGGTCGAACTGGTCATCCATGAAAGCGTGCACAACACGATCTATCGGCCCGGCGCGGCTGAGTTCAACGAAGCCTTGGCGAACACCATAGCCTTCGCGCTGGTCAAGGAGTTTTGGGCTCAGAAAGGGGTTGATACGGGGGACTTGGAGGCGTTTTTCGCGGAGCGGGACCACGCCAGAGCCTTGTTCCACGGTCTGATTCAGGACACCAAGCGGGAGCTGGACGAGATCTACGCGGCGGCCGACGTGGCTGAAGACCTGCGTTTGCAGGCGAAAGCCGATGCCTTCGCGCGTCTCAAGCAGCGCTATCACGCCTCTCGCAGCGCCTTCGGCGGCTATAACTACGATGGCTTCTTCGAGCGCGACCTAAACAACGCGCATCTGGTTTCCATCGGTACTTACGAAAACGCCCGTCCGGAGCTTGAGGCAGTGCTGTACGGTCGCTTTGGCGGCAACGTGAAGCGGTTCCTGCTGGCTATGGAAGTGGTCGCGGCTTCCTCGGAAGATTGGCGGGTCGCGCTTGCCAAGGCCAAGCCCTGACGGCTGCTTCCGGCCGTCTATTCGTGGCTGGGGTCTTCGACATCCCAGTAAGGTGGATGGCCGAACTTGCTGAGCAAAAAATCGACAAAGGCCCGCACTTTGGGCGACAGGTGCCGGTTGGGCGGGTACATGGCGTAAATGCTGGTATCAAGGGCTGTGGGCGAGGCAGTGAAGTCCGTCATGACCGGGCGCAGCTTGCCGGTCTGAATATCCCGTCCCACCACGTAGGTCGGCAGCAGCACCAGTCCCAGACCCTGCCGTGCCGCGGGCAAGATGGCTTCACCATTGTTGACGTGCAGGATTGAGCGCATGCGCACGTGCTCAACCCCACGCGGTCCGTCAAAGTGGAAAATGTCAGGCCCCGCTTGGCGGCGGTAGGTCAGGGCGACGTGGTCGGCAAGGTCCGAGGGTGTGATCGGCTCTCCGTATTTGTCCAAGTATTCCGGCGAGGCGGCGATAACGCGGTTATTGGGCGCAAGTTTGCGTGCGATCAGGCTGCTGTCCTGCAACTCACCGATCCGAATCACCAGGTCGGCGCCCTCTTCGATGATGTTGACCAGATTGTCGGTCATGGTCGCTTCGATTTCGACTTCTGGGTAGATTTCCATGAATTCGGGGAAGAAGGGCGCTACGTGGCGGCGGCCGAAGGTAACCGGCATGTTGATCCGCAGCATGCCGCGCGGGCTGCTTTCCAGTTCCGTCACAGCGACAGCGGCATCCTCAACCGACTGAAGAATGTTAATGACCCGGTCGTGGTAGGTCTCACCGGCTTCGGTAAGGTGGAGCTGACGGGTGGATCGGTTCAGCAACTGAACGCCAAGATGGTCCTCAAGAGCGCTGATCTGGCGGGAGACGCTGGACGGCGCCATGCCAAGGGTTCGCCCCGCCTCTGAAAAGCTGCCCGAGGTCACGGCAGTATGAAAAACCTTCATCGACGTCAGTGTGTCCACAACAGTACTCCGGCATTTGTGCAAAACGTGCAAAGAACTTAGCGAAATTGTAGATATTCTCAACTACTTTTGCGCATTTATATTGATATCAGTACTGACAAAGCGCGACTGCGGTGTGGATCCTCCCACTCCTCCCTCCTACACCGCAGTCCTCCGCTAAAGGCACCGAAAACGGGTTTCCCTCCACATTGAACCCGAAAAGGCAAGGGAACTTCCTTGATGAGCATCCGCAAAGACGGCTTTCTCTCTTACTCCGAACTTCAGGCTTTCGAGCGTCGGGCCCGCGAATTGCGCGGTCAAGCGATCCGCGAAGCCGTATACTCTCTTTTTGGTCTGAACAAGCGTAACAGCACTGGCAAGCGGTAGTCGTCGTTCAGACTGCGGTTCATCGACTGCCTACGTCTCAACTCCTCCTCCCCTCTTCTCACCTGAGACGCATCGCAGACCAATGAACTTAACCGGGCCGTTTGACTTTCGCAGTCAAGCGGCCTGTGTTGTTTTGGGGCCATGAGTTTGATTGAACCATGGATTGTCCTGGGCATGGCGGCAGGGGTGTTTCAGGCCCTGCGGGTTGCGGGGCAAAAGGCCCTTTCGCGCAAGACCTCCTCTGACATACAGCTGTCGTCTTGGAGCGCAGCACTGGCGCGGTGCCTGTTCGGGTTGCCATGGGCGGTGCTGATTCTGGTGGTCCTGATACTTGCGTGGGGCGCGCCGCCAACGCTTTCGCTGAGCTTCTGGCTGTGGACTTTGGCTGCGGCCGTGCTGCAGATTCTCGCCACGGTGCAGCAAACATTGCTTTTGCGGCAACGAAATCTCGCCATTGGCGTGGTCTACGTCAAAACAGAAGTGGTGCTGGTTGCCATCGTCGGCTCCACACCGTTTTTTGCGCAGTACCTTACCGGCCTGCAGTGGATGGCTATCGTGGTTTCCGTGATTGGCGTTGTGGTGATTACCCGTGCCAAACTGGGTGATGAAGCCGGTTCCGTCTGGGATCTGCGGTCAGCGTGGCTGGGGTTGTCTGGCGGTGCCTTGCTGGCGGCTACCTCCCTGACACTGCGCGAGGGCGGATTGGCGCTGATCCGCGATGCGGATGCGCTCGGGGTTGCTTTATCACCGGCGGTTGCTGGCATGACAACACTCGTGGGGCTGCTGGTGATCCAGTGCGTCGTCGTGATCGCCGTGATGTCCTGGCGCGATGTCTCTGAATTTGGCCGTGTCACCAAGCGCCTCCAACCCATGGCCTATACCGGCTTCTTGTCCGCGCTGGGTTCGGCCTGCTGGTTTATCGGGTACGTGCTGATGTCGCCTGCGCTGGTCAAGTCCGTCGGTCAGGTCGAGTTCTTTGCTGCGGTTATTCTGACTTTCTTGATGTTCCAGGAGCGTCCAACGCGGACGGAATGGGTCGGGATGGCCTTTGTCCTTGTGTCAATTTTGATGTTGCTGCTTTCGACGCTTTAGGTCGTAATTTCAGCGGACTGCCAAGACCCTGTGGCTTATGCTGGCAGGACTGAGGCTGTAGCAGGACAGTGGAGACGTTCAACCCATGTTTGATCAAGTCATGACCTTTCACCACGGCGAAGACATCGACGCCCTGCGCGCCACTGTTCGTCGCTGGGCTCAGGAACGGCTCGCCCCGCTGGCGCAGGAGATCGACCAGTCTAACGCCATGCCTCGCGCCCTATGGGACGAAATGGGGTTGCTCGGTATGCACGGTATCACCGTGCCGGTAGCAGATGGCGGCTTGGGGCTGGGGTATCTCGCGCACGCGGTTGCGGTCGAGGAAGTTTCCCGTGCATCGGCGTCGGTGGGGCTGTCCTACGGCGCGCACTCCAACCTCTGCGTCAACCAGATTGCCCGCTGGGGCAATGCGCACCAGAAACAGCGGTTTCTGCCGCCTCTGATCAGCGGTGCTCACGTTGGATCGCTGGCCATGTCCGAGCCGGGCGCGGGGTCGGATGTGGTGTCGATGAAGCTGCATGCTGACAAGCGCAATGACCGCTTTGTCCTCAATGGCACCAAGATGTGGATCACCAACGCGCCAGATGCCAACACCCTCGTCGTTTACGCAAAAACCGACCCTGAAGCAGGGCCGCGCGGCATCACGGCCTTTCTGATCGAGCGCGACATGGAAGGTTTTTCGACCGGCGCAAAACTGGACAAGCTGGGCATGCGCGGATCAAACACGGCGGAATTGGTGTTCGAGGATTGCGAGGTGCCCTTTGAGAACGTACTGGGCGAAGAAGGGCAGGGCGTGCGCGTGCTGATGTCCGGTTTGGACTATGAGCGGGTGGTCCTCGCCGCGGGCCCTTTGGGTATCATGGCAGCGGCGATGGATATCGTTGTGCCTTACGTGCATCAGCGCGAGCAGTTCGGTCAGCTCATCGGCACCTTTCAACTGATGCAAGGCAAGCTGGCCGACATGTACACCACCATGAATGCGTGCCGCGCCTACGTCTATGCCGTTGCACAAGCCTGCGACCGGGGCGAGACGACGCGCAAGGATGCGGCGGGTTGCATTCTCTATGCCGCAGAAAAGGCTACCCAATTGGCGCTGGAGGCGATTCAGGCTCTGGGCGGCAATGGCTATATCAACGATTACGCCACCGGGCGCTTGCTCCGCGACGCCAAGCTGTACGAGATCGGGGCTGGCACCAGTGAAATCCGGCGCATGCTCATCGGTCGGGAGTTGTTCGAGGAAACCGCCTGATCAGCGGTACGGGAGACTCGATTGGACCTGCTGACCCTGACCGAAGAAGCCTTTGCCGAAACCGAGGAAAAGAAGTCCCGGTTTCTGGCGCATGTGGTGCCGATAGCCGCCTTTGAGGAACGGCTGAGCGAACTCCGCGCGGCCCATCCCAAAGCCAACCATCACGTTACGGCCTTCCGCCTGATCCATCCCAGCAATCAGATCGAGGAAGGAGCCAAGGACGACGGTGAACCCTCCGGGACTTCGGGCATGCCGGTCCTCAAGCTGCTGATTGGCCGTCGGCTGATCAACGTAGGTGCGATTGTGGTGCGCTATTTTGGCGGCACCAAACTGGGTACAGGGGGCCTGGCCAGAGCCTATCCCGGCGCGGTCAAGCACGCCTTAGACGCAGCGGCGCCAGTAACCTGGACCCGGACTGTTCGCGCCACGCTCAAAGTCGGCTTTGCCAAGGCCTCCGAGCTTGAAATTCTGATCACACAGCTACCGCTCGCCGTGCTCGATCGACGCTTCACCGAAGAGGGGGCCGTTCTTGATGTCGAGGGGCCTGAAGACGCTGTGACCAGCCTTTCAGACTTCCACGCCTAGCCCTCCCCCTTTTCCGCGGCATTGACGCACAAAAAAGGGCCGCCGAAGCGACCCTTTCTTCGAACCGATTAACCGGTCGTGAGTCTTAGTATACAGCGCTGTCTGCGCTGAACCATTTGGTGATCAGAGCGTTCAGGGAACCGTCGCTCTTCATCTGCTCGATTGCCGCGTTCATCGCAGCCTTCAGGTCACCGTCGGTCTCACGGACACCCATGCCAACACCGCCACCGATGTAAACAGGGTCGCCAACAACAGCCAGCTCACCGCCTGCTTCTTCCACGATCGGCATCAGGTAGTCACCATCTGCCAGAACCGCGTCTGCTTCGCCGGAGCGAACAGCAGCGATGGTTTCTTCCGGGGTGGAGAACTCGATCAGGTCGCCACCGGATTCAGCCACGTAACCAGCCTGAATCGTGTTGGTCTGCGCAGCAATGACACCGCTTGCGGAGCCGCCAGCCATAGCAACGTACAGGGATGGTGATGGTGGGTAGTACTCAGCGGTGAAGTCGATCACTTCGTCACGCTCAGCCGTGATGGACATACCAGCGATAATCGCGTCGTAGTTACCGGCAACGAGGTTTGGAATGATGGAATCCCAGTCGTTGATGACCCACTCACAATCCAGACCAGCGATGGCGCAAAGGGCATCGCCCACTTCGCGCTCAAAACCGACGACTTCATTATTCTCATCCAGGCCATTCCAAGGCATGTAAGCACCTTCGGTGCCCAGACGAACCGTTTCAGCCGTTGCAACACTGGCCGTGGCAAACAGCGCGAGGCTGGCAACAAGAATCTTTTTCATAGCGTTTACTCCTGTAGGGACGTTGGTGCACCTTTGGACTGACCTGCGAGCGGGCGCACCTTTGGAGCGCTGCACAGGCTTGACCTCCGAAACTGACCCGGAGGGATACTTCTGCGTAAGTTCTGCATTGCAATAACGCAAGCTCTTCCGCCCAAAACTGACAAATAGTTATCCAATTTTGCAGTTTCCGAAGACTCCTCCCTTACTAGGGATGAGATTAGGCGACGAGGGTGCAACAAATGCAGCGATGGCGGCGCACGGCCATCGCACAACAGGGCGGTTACACGGAAGCAATCGGGCCGGTTTGCAAATTAGATATTCAGAGTCCCCAGCCATCATACAGGCTTAGTCCAACGATGATTTCACACCGTTCCGCGATCTGAAAGTCACCTTGCAATAAGCGATAATGCGAGAATTGCATGCGGTTGTATGGGCGGAAAAGTCTGTGAAATCAGCAAAAAATAGAGAAAAAAACTAAGATACGCTCAAGAGACATGATTTCCCAGAAAAATTGAAACCTAGCAAAAAATTTCCCTCTAAAATGACGGGACTCGGCCTAGTTGTTGCGAACTAAAAGACCTTCAAAGCAGCATTTTCAAAGCTGTTTGCATTTGAATCGCAAGCGCAGGCGTATGTTTTTGATGGTCAACCGGTCTCCCGTCTCTTCGTCTTTATTTTCCAAAATTCATTCAAGCATCCAAGCCGTTTTTGGTTGGCTCAGCCCGCTGCCGTGGGCGCGACCTAGGTTGAAGCATGGCTATGCGCTGGCAGCCTTCGCCCTTGCTCTATGCGCGGGCATTGTTGGCCTTCCGAGGTCTGCGCAGGCACAGGTTGTGCTGGACCATACTGGCAGGGCGAGCAGTACCGGCAATGGTGACGGGACAGCGTCGGTTGAGAAATGCCGAGTGCTTCTGTCGCCCCGAGCAGACTGCCCGCGCGGGCAATCGCCAGAAAACTCCGCATTTCATCCCAAAGACCCGGACTGGGCGCACGCCGTCCGTCCAGCAGTGACCCTGAGAAAATCTCATTGGATCCGTCAATGGGTGTATCGTCCATTTCAGCCAATATCTATGCCCTCGAACAGTCAAAATGCCCGAGCCAAGTCAAAAAACATCGCCATCAACTGGATCAACTTGCGGGGGTAAGCACTGAGGCTCTGGCCCACCGCAGAAGGGAAAATCGGTCGCAGGCTTGGCTTTCCGATGACTCAGAAAATTCTCCCTAGCACCAAAATACTAAAAATCTAAATAAATTAATATTTTTTGCATTTTGGTTGAAATTATGCGAGAGCTTCCTTGCCCAGCAGACCACCCGTTTTCGACCTGCCCGCACTAATCAACGTCTCGCTTTGACGCGCTGCGATCTTTTGGCGCGCTAGGGTATTGTGGGACAGCGTCCTAGTTTCTCGTTCGAAAGATCCCTGTTGCCAGACGAAATTGCTCTACGATGTCGCTGTTTGCCGATGAAGCCCATGCCTCGACCAACGAGGCCACTTATGATTTTGCCCAAAAGCGGCTTGATGCCTTTTTGCCTTTGGCGGGACGGGTATATGCAAGTCAGCGAAACCACGACTTCGGTCCCGGAGCACACACCAAGGTTTCCGGTCTGTCGCCGTGGCTGCGGCATCGCTTGCTGTTAGAAACAGACGTGCTGCGCGACGTGCTTTCGCGGCATGGCTTTTCGGCGGCGGAGAAGTTCATACAAGAGGTATTCTGGCGCGGTTATTTCAAGGGTTGGCTGGAGCACCACCCTGAAGTCTGGAAGCGCTACCGAAGCAATCTCATGAACCAGATACAGGCGCTGGAAACCGATGCTTCTTTGGCCCGGCGCTACGAAGAGGCGGTTCAGGGCAACACCGGGATCGACTGCTTCGACGCCTGGGCACAAGAGCTGACTCAGACCCATTACCTGCACAATCACGCGCGCATGTGGTTTGCGAGTATCTGGATCTTTACGCTTAATCTCCCCTGGGAACTGGGCGCCGATTTCTTCTATCGTCATTTTCTGGATGGAGATGCGGCGTCGAATACCTGCTCATGGCGTTGGGTTGGGGGGCTGCATACGGCAGGAAAGACCTATTTGGCACGTCCAGCAAACATCGAAGACTATACCCAAGGCCGGTTTAGCCCGGCAGGGCAACTGTCGCCCGATGCCATACCGCTGACTGAGCCTGACCTTGGACCCCGTATTCCACTGGCCCTTGATCACCCGGATTTGGCGGGGCAGCGTGTGGGTTTGTTGGTGACGGCTGAAGACTGCGCGCCTCACAGGGTCGAGGCAATGCCGCGCCCTGAGGCCCTGTTCGCCTGGACCGACCCTGTTCCCCGATCCCTGCGACCCACGGCAGCGGCAGTCGATGACTTCGCCGTTCAGGCCGTGACACAGGCCGCGGACGCCGCTCAGGAGCACTTTGGCATAAATTGCGTCCGGCCTGAGCCGGGGGAAGCGAGCGCTGACGCGCTGGTGAATTGGGCGCGCCAGTCGAAGCTGGACGTCATTGTAACCCCCCGTATGCCGCTGGGGCCCACTCGAAGGATGGTGCTCTCGACCCTGTCCAAACACGATTTGAGCTGCGTTGAAATCACCCGACCCTACGACCAGGCCGTTTGGCCCCACGCGCGGGCGGGCTTTTTTGGGCTCAAGAAGAAAATTCCAGCGATCATCGCTGATTTGGGTCTGTTGTAAGCGACCACTACATCGGGAGATCGAGTTGATCCTGATGGGACTTTCTGGCCTTGCGTGGGCGCTGGCCAACCGGTGCAATGTTCGATTTTCGGCTGCCGTGGCGGTCCTGAATGGCGTCGGCTTTGGCGCGAAATCCGGCGTCGCGCCGGACCGCCCAAATTTGTTCACGAGCGAAGCGGGCCGCGCTGAGGTGGTCGACAATGGGGCTGGGATAGGTTCGGTCCAGCACCCTTCCTGCGCCCTCCCATTTCCATGGTTCGTGGATCATCTGCCGGGGCACCACTGCCAGTTCCGGCACCCACTGTCGCACAAATTCACCGTCTGGGTCCTGATCATACCCCTGTTTGACCGGGTTATAGATGCGCACGGTGTTAATGCCGGTTGTGCCTGACTGCATTTGTACCTGAGGCCAGTGGATGCCCGGTTCATAGTCGGTGAACTGCCGCGCCAGATGTTCGCCGGGCTGTCGCCAGTCAAGCCACAGATGGAAACTCGCCACCGCCATGACCATGGCGCGCATACGGAAGTTAAGCCAGCCGGTCGCCTGTAGCGAGCGCATGCACGCATCAACAAAGGGTAATCCTGTCTCACCCTTCGTCCACGCATCGAGACGCAAGCTGTCGCTCGCCTTCGACACACCCTGCGCAGGACGAAGACCATCATAGGCGGTGTGGAAATTGCGGAATTCGACGCTGGGCTGGTCTTCGAGCTTTTGCATGAAGTGATCGCGCCAATGCAGGCGGGCTTGAAATGATGTCAAGGAACCGGCCCACCCATCGCGCGCCTTCTGCGCCTTGACCTCGATCTTCCGCGCCCCTGTTGCCTGCGCAATTTCTCGCATCGACAGGGTGCCCCACGCGAGGTGCGGGGACAGGCGGGAGCAATGAACGGCGCCGAGGGCGGGGCTGGACATGGCGCTGCGGTAGGGTTGGCCGCGCGTCGATAAGAAGCTCTCCAAGCGTTCCAATCCAGCGGCGCGTCCCCCACTTTGACGCTGCGCGCAAGGGTCCAAAGGCAAGCCCAGATCGGCAGCAACAGGGATCGCCCCCGGCGTGATGCCCGGCAGGGCAGGCAAGCCAGCGGGTGGCGGGGTTAGCGCTCGCGCCATGGACCGATCCCACTTGCCCGCCCAACCGTTTCGCTGCTGCAAGCGGCGGATGACGCCGGCAGGCTGAAACTCACGCCAAGTGATACCGTGCGCAACACTCCAAGCTTTGATTCTCTGGTCGCGCTGGAACGACCATTGGTTGCCGGTCTCCTCGTGCGACCAGAGATCGAAGGCACCGTACATGTGAAACAGGGTGTCGAGCACCTCAACCGCATCGCCAACCCGGCAGATCAGCGGTTGCCCCCTTTGTCCCAAAGCCTCGCGCAGCGCGTGCAGGCTCTCTTCAACAAAGGCCCATTGCCGCGCTGAAGCATCCGGCTGAGACCACCATTCAGGCTCAGCGATATAGAGCGGCAGAACTGGTCCATTTTGCGCGGCGTGATAAAGCGGCAGGTGGTCTTCAATCCGCAGATCGCGCTTGAACCAGACAAGCTGGAGCCGCGACGCAGATGACGGGTGGCGAGTAGTATCGAGCATGGTTCCAACCTAGAGCGATGGCGGGGTAAGCTGAACCAGGGCGATTGTCGCAACCTGCACCCTTCCCCGCTCCGGCTCCCGCTCCCGTGCGCTGCTCTCCAGCTAAACGCCATTAGGCAACGATTGATCTGCGGGCGCGACCAATGCAGGGTATCGCTCAGTTTTGGCAGATCAACCGGACCTGAAATGACGAACCCAGCCCCAGCTCTGCAGCTTGTTGAAGGCACCGCCGCTGGACCTGTGCTGGCCTGTGATACGGGAATTAGCTTCTGGGGCGGCATTGATCCACTCAGCGGTCGGGTTATCGATGTGCATCATCCCAACCATGGGGATTCGGTTGCAGGCCGCGTTCTGGCCATGCCGACCTCGCGTGGGTCCTGCAGCGGCAGTGGGGTTTTGCTGGAACTGGCACTCAACGGAAAAGCCCCCGCGGCGCTGGTCTTTTCTGAAGCCGAAGAAACCCTGACGTTGGGGGCCTTGGTCGCCGATCGGGTTTTCGGCTGTGGCGTGCCCGTGCTGCGGCTGTCTCAGCCGGTTTACGCGCAGCTGATCCGGGCGGAACAGGCTGAAGTGGGCTTCGGGACGCTGACAATGGATGGGGAGTCTGTGGCGGTCTCGCCGTTGAAGCCGGATGCGCTGGCGCTTTCACCGGCTGATCAAAACTTGCTCAGCGGTCAGGCAGGCACAGCGCAGCGGATTGCCATGGAGGTCCTTTGCCAAATGGCGGCGGCTCAAGGGGCGGAGCGCCTGCGCAGTGTCACGCGCGGTCACATCGATGGCTGCATTCTTGCCCACGACGCCAACCTCATCTTCGCGGAAAAGCTGGCTGAGATGGGAGCCACGGTCAGCATTCCGACCACCATTAACGCCATTTCTGTGGACCGAGAAAACTGGCCTGATCAAGGGCTGCCGGAGGATTTCGGTCAGCGGGCGAGCCGATTAGCGGACGCTTACGTTCATATGGGCGCCAAACCGACCTTTACCTGCGCGCCCTACTTGCTGGATGAACCACCCCGCGAAGGCGAAGCTATAGGCTGGTCGGAGTCAAATGCTGTCATATACGCCAACACCGTGCTCGGCGCGCGTACGGTAAAGCACCCGGATTATCTTGACCTGTTTATCGCCATGACGGGCCGAGCGCCGCTGGCTGGCGTTTACACGGACACCGGGCGACGCCCGCGGCGGGTCATTGATATTGAGCTTCCTGCGGCGGAGGCCGACCGGGATGAGTCGATTTGGGCCGTGCTGGGCTGGCTGGTGGGGCGGGTATCGCCGGATCGGGTGCCGCTGGTGCGGGGCCTGCAAGGGGAGCGCCTGCGGGACGATGATCTCAAATCCCTGTGCGCCGCCTTTGGCACCACGTCGGGCGCACCCATGCTGCATATTGCTGGACACACGCCTGAAGCGGATCTTTTCGAGCATGACGACAAGAGCGATACCGTCACGCTGGGGCCGGCGGATTTTGCTCAGGCCTGGGACGCCCTCAATCAGGCTACCGAGCCGACCGATCTGGTCGCCATTGGCTCGCCACACGCATCGCTGAACGAATGTCGCCGGTTGGCCACCTTGTTGGATGGAAAGGAATGCCGCGCCGCGCCGATGATTGTCACAGTTGGCCGCGCCGTGCTTGCGCAGGCTCAGGCTGATGGCACCTTGGCGGTTCTGGAGCGGGCCGGGGTTCGGGTCATTCCGGATATCTGCTGGTGTTCCATCACCGAACCCGTGTTTCCGCCCTCAGCAAGGGCGATCCTGACCAATTCTGGCAAGTACGCGCATTATGCCCGAGGCCTTTCGGGCCGGCCCGTCCGTCTCGCTGGCTTGGCGGCCTGCGTGGCGGCAGCAGTTTCAGGTCAGCAACCGGTCCGGCCCTTTTGAAGAAGGGGCGTGGCGGGGGTTGTCTAGCGATATAAGCTTAAGAAAATAGTTCAATTCCACTGAAAATTAGTTGTAAATTGATGCATGCGGTTGTAGGCGTTTTAGATACTTCGCGCCCTTAGTTCCTGTCTTGAACGAGGGGCGGAGCGGAACCCGAACAGCCAAAGATGACGCTTCTGAGCCATGACCGGTAATCAGCCAGGCCGGATTTTCCTGATCGACACTGCGAGCGCATGGTTTGCCGTATTGGTGTTCTTTCTCGTCAATATTTTGCTGCTCGTACTGACGCAAACTTTACTCCCCAACCTCGACGCGCTGTATTTCATCGGCTTCACCCAAAAGGCCTACTTGGCGTCCATTATCATCGCTCCCCTGTTCGTCTTTGTTTTGCGTCGGTTCGGAAAAACCAGCATCTGGGACATGAGTTTTTGGCTTGTTATCTTGACGGCTGCAATCATGGCATCCCGCTATGGAACCTGCGCCCTGCGCGTGGTCGATGACCACCTGTACACCAATATTTTTGATCCCCGCCTGAGTTACCAGCTGCAGTGCGCGTACTTTGCGCTGATCAATTTCGTGTTGGGGGTTCCAAAGGCTTTGATTGCCATTTTCGCCTTGGGTTTGGTTCGTGGCATGCTGGGTTGGATCTTCCGGGTGAATATTCACCCCCAGGCACCGGGCTGACTGTCTGCGACGCGCACGTCAGTCGATTGATCCCTGCGGTTGGGTGGGGCAGGGTAAGGGCAGCTTATCAAGGCGGATGACTGACAACAGGGAGACAGAACCATGGTGGATCTGGCGCTTTGCTACCTTTCTGCGCGGGACGTGCTGACGAAATTCAAAGACGGTAGCCTGTCGCCCGTCGAATACCTCGACACAATGATCGCACGGGCTGATGCCGTGAACCCGCTGATCAATGCTTATACTGAGACCTTCTACGATCAAGCGCGCGATGAGGCTAAGCGGGCTGAAGCGGCTCATGTGGCTGGTACAGCGCGCGCCATGGAAGGGTTGCCGGTTGCGGTCAAGGATGTTCACCGAATGGCGGGCAAACGCACCACCCAAGGCTCTATCACGCTCCAAGACCACGTTGACGACGTCTCCGACCCGATGATCGAGCGGATGGAAGCGGCAGGTGCGATTTTCCACGCGCGCACGACGACGCCGGAATTCTGCCTCTCCGCGGTTTGCAACAGCCGCCTCTGGGGCAAGACCCACAACCCGTTTAATCTGGCCTTTGGGCCGGGCGGCTCGTCGGGTGGGTCTGCAGCGGCTCTGGCCGCGGGCATGACGCCTTTAGCCACCGGCACGGATATCGGAGGATCGATCCGTATTCCGGCGAGTTGCTGCGGTCTCGCAGGGTACAAGCCACCGCACGGCAGAAACCCCGATGGCCCACCGGCCAACTTTGACCGCTACAACCACTGCGGTTTTCTTGCCCGGAACGTGGGGGACGTGGCTTTGGGGCAGAATATCGTCTCCGGCCCGCACCCTTTGGACCACGACAGCCTGCGCGACCGGATCATCGTACCCGAAGCGCAGGCCCCGTCCCGTCTGCGCGTCGCCTACTCGCTGGACCTGGGTTACGTGACGCTGGACGATGATGTGCGCGCCAATACCCTCGCGGCACTGGATGCATTGCGTGCGGCGGGTTGTGAGGTCGAAGAAGTCAGCCTGGAGTGGGGGCTGTGGGTCGACGATGCGGCCATGCAATGGTTCACGGCCATGCACTTTGGCCGCGCGCCGCTGTGGAAAGCGAAAGAGCAGCGGGACGTCCTCACCCACTACGCCGCTGCCGCTGCTGATCTGGCAGCAGCGCTGGGGCAAGACGATGTGGCGCTGTCCTGGGAAGCTCAGCACCGCATGTATCAGACGCTCGGGCCCGTGCTTGCAGACTATGATGTCCTGATCACCCCGACGCTTGCTGTCGGCGCGGTTGGTATCGACCATGATCCGGTCGGGCCGACGCTGGAAATCAAGGGTGAGTGGGTCGATGGCGAATACGGCTGGCTGCTGACCCATCAGTTTAACATGCAGCACAACTGCCCGGTGATCACGCTGCCTTCGGGCCGGGATCGGTATGGGGTCCCGACGGGCATTCAGGTCATCGCACCAACCTTCGACGACTTAAGGCTCTTTCAAGCGTCTTACGCCTACGAGCACGCTATGGCCGAGGCATTCTTGCCCCGAGCAAAAGCGCCAACTTTCACATTTTTAGAGGATTGATGCGGGGCATATCTACGGCTCTTGCATGCGTGCATCCACGGATATTCACAAGGTTCACAGTGCTGAAATCTTAATGAAACAAATCTGTAACTTTCCGACCTCAGAGGAGGAACACCGGGCGTCGCGCAGGAAAGCTTCGCGTGCTCGGCCTGAATTGTTCGATGCACTCATCCTCGGAGTTTTCCTCATGCGTCTCGTTTCCCTTATGCTTGTTGGTTTGCTGGCTGCCGGCACTGCCACCGCTCAGCGCGCTGAAACCATCTCTATCGTTGGTTCTTCCACCGTATTCCCATTCTCCACCAAGGTTGCTGAAACCTTTGGTGAGACCACCGACTTCAACACCCCGGTTATCGAGTCCACTGGTTCCGGTGGCGGCATGAAGCTGTTTTGTGCTGGCGTTGGCGTTGACCACCCAGACATCACCAACGCTTCCCGCGCAATGAAGTCTTCCGAAGCTGAAACCTGCACCGCAAACGGTGTTGAGTTCACCGAATTCGTTGTTGGCTTTGACGGTATCGTAGTTGCGAACTCCAATGACGCTGGCGTTCTGGAACTGTCCCGCGAAATTCTCGCCAAGGCGCTGCTCGCAGAAGTTCCAAACGACGACTGCTCCGCAATGTCCCCAAACACCGCTGCTAACTGGGCTGACGTTGACAGCTCGTTGCCAGACGTTGCAATCGAAGTTCTGGGCCCACCAACCTCTTCCGGTACGCGTGATGCATTCGAGGAGCTGGTGTTTGAAAAAGCAATGAAGGCCATGGGCTGTGACAAGGCAACCATCAAGGCTGCAAGCGTACGCGAAGACGGTGCTTACGTTGAAGCAGGTGAGAACGACACCCTGATCGTTGACCAGCTGGCTTCCAACCCAACGGCCGTTGGTATCTTTGGTTACTCCTTCCTGGCGAACAACGCTGACCGTATCCAAGGCGCGAACATCGAAGGCGTTGCACCGACCTTCGAAAACATCGCTGGTGGTGACTACAAGGTCTCCCGCTCCCTGTTCTTCTACGTCAAGAACAACCACCTAGGCGTAATTCCAGGCATCGCTGAGTACGTTCAGGAGTTCACCTCTGAAGAAGCATTCGGCGCTGGCGGTTACCTTGAGCCAATCGGCCTGATCCCACTGCCACAGGCTGACCGTGACGCGAACGCTGACAAGGCTGCAGCGCTCTAAGGTCTGGCAAAAACAGAACCTCTGCCGGTGCGTCATCCCAAAGGGCGCACCGGCCTGAAGGTCAGCGATCGACACCACAGAGTGTCCGCTGGCCTTTTTTTATGGGCGGTTGCCGGGAATTGACCTGAGGGACGATGACTGTGAAAGTTTGGGCGCTGTGCTTCTGTAACGCTCAGCTTAACCCTAAGCTTAACGCTCAGCTCAACCCCAAGCTCAACCCCTTGCTCAGGTCAGAACCCTCACGGTGCATGAAACAACAGACACTTTGATTGTCGGTGGCGGGATCATCGGGATCGCGACCGCGCTGGAGTTGCAGACCCGCGACCCGTCCAGTTCGATTGTCGTGCTTGAGAAAGAAGCGGTCCCCGCTGCGCACCAGACCGGCCATAACTCCGGCGTGATCCACGCGGGCGTTTACTATGCACCGGGCAGCAAGAAGGCGCTGTTCTGCCGTGAAGGGGTGCCGGCGACCGAAGAATTTTGCCGTGAGCATGGGGTCGGTTTCGACCGCGTGGGCAAGTTGATTGTTGCAACGCACGAAGGCGAGTTGGACCGCATGACCAGACTGGGTCAACGCGCCCGTCAAAACGGTATTGAGATTGACGATGTGGACGAGGCCGGTGTGCGCCAACTGGAGCCCCACATAAACGCGGTTGCCGCGCTGCTCTCCCCCACCACCGGCATCACCAACTATCGCCGGATCGCGGAAGTCATGGCGCAGCTGTTTGTCGGTCGGGGTGGCGTTATCCGCTATGGTGAGCGGGTGATTGGGTGTCATGAGGGTCAGGATTACGTGGCGGTAACGACCGAAAACGCACGCTTTGAGGCAGCGCGGGCGATTACGTGCGCGGGTCTGTTTTCTGACCGGATTATCCGTGCTTTCGGGCACGAGCCGGGATATCGGGTTGTGCCGTTTCGGGGCGAGTACTTTCGTATCGCCAACCAGCCCGACGACTTGGTCAGCCACCTGATTTATCCCGTGCCCGATCCTGAACGGCCCTTTCTTGGGGTGCATTTGACACGCAAACTCGATGGCGGATTCACCGTGGGACCCAATGCCGTCCTCGCCCTTAAACGGGAGGGCTATCGGCGCACGGATATTGCGCCCGGTGATTTGATGCAAACCCTGAGCTATGGTGGCTTCTGGGCCTTGCTGAGACAAAATGCCGGGTCTGCAGCTTCGGAGCTTTGGTCGTCCGTGCGAAAGCGGGCTTATCTGGCCAAGGTCCAGCGCTATTGCTCACGGATCAGCCTGGCTGACTTAACGCCCTATCCCTCGGGGGTACGCGCGCAGGCCATTGCGCCCGACGGTACGATCATCGACGACTTTCTGTTCATCCGCAGTAACCGTTGCCTGCACGTCGGCAACGCTCCGTCGCCGGCCGCAACCTCCTGCATCCCCATCGCCCGCCATATCGCCGATGAAGTTGCCACGCTGGGCGGTGCTTAAGCGCACCGATCAGAGGCCGAAAATCTCAACAGCACTGGTCCCCGCTGACAGCCGTTCGATCCACTGTTGTTCCAGCTCAAGCTTCGCGCGCGCAACGTTAAGCCGGGCTTGTGCCAGCGCTGGTGGCAGTGCAACCAACCCATCGCGATCGCCGATGATCAGATCACCCGGCTCGACCAGACAGCCGCCGATCTCCACGGGCGCATTGATTGTTCCACTGCGCGCGCTGGTCGGACCCAAAGGGTTTATGCTGCGGGCAAAAACCGGAAAATCGGGCCAACTGCCCAGATCGCTGATATCGCGAACGGCGCCATCAACGACCAGTCCGGCACAGCCTTTGGCGCGCAAATGACCGCCGAGGATTTCCCCGATCATCGCGTGGCTCAGCACCCCACCTGCCGCAATCACCACCACCTGCCCCGCCGCCACTTCATCCAAAGCGCGCACCACTGCGCCGAAATCAGGCGGCGTGCACCGGATGGTAAAGGCGGGACCAAGCAGGGCGAGCGGCAGGCCCGGCTGGGTCTGCGCTCGGATTGCCGGGTCGATTTGACAACCCGGTTCCAGATCAACCGCCACGCTGACCGGCACATCCTGCCAAGCCTGCGCGTCCTGCACAGACAGACCAGGAGAAGCGGGGGTGTGAATGGTGATGCTCATGGCAAGGTCCTCCAGCAAAGCCGGGACGCCATTGCCCGGCGGTGCCAGTGTTTGCGCGAACGGGGCGGCGGTCAACAGTGGCATTGCTCGCCGTTACACACTTGCCTGACCGTCAAGGCACAGGCAGAAGCAAGACTCTAACAGTCCTCAAGAGAGATCGTAATCAGCCATGACCTCGCCTGAAACCGCTTCAAGCCTGCTGGATCAATCAGCGACCTCGCTGCTTGCCAACCTTCGAACTGGCAAGATTTCAGCGCTGGAGGTGATGACGGAGACGTTGGATCGCATTGATGCCCGCAACCCGGCGGTCAATGCGCTAGTCGGCATGGCGGACCGCGAGGATTTGCTGGCTCAGGCGAGGACGAAGGACGCGGGACCAGTGACCGGGCCTTTGCACGGTCTGCCCCTGGCAATCAAGGATCTCGTCAACGTAAAGGGTCTGACTTCGACTCAAGGGTCGCCGATCTTCAAGGACTTTGTTCCCGCCAAAGACGACGCTCTGGCAGCGCGCTTGCGGGCTTCCGGTGCGATTTTGATCGGGAAGACCAACGTGCCAGAGTTCGGCCTTGGCTCGCATACGTTCAATCCCGTCTACGGGCGCACCAGCAACCCCTATAATCATGCCTTGACCTGTGGGGGGTCTTCGGGCGGCGCGGGGGTTGCTTTGGCGCTGGGGATGGTCGCGCTGGCTGATGGATCTGACATGATGGGTTCACTGCGCAATCCAGCGGCTTGGAGCAACGTCTATGGCTTGCGGCCCACTTGGGGCCGGGTTCCGGGGGAGCCGGACCTCGACCGGGCCATGCACCGCTTGGCGACCAGCGGCCCCATGGCGCGCAGTCCAGCCGACATCGCGGTAATGCTGGATGTCATGTCCCACCCTGATCCCCTGCGACCCCATGCTCGCGCCCCTGAACCAACCGCGCCGCTGTCGCCCCAATCGCTCGCGGGGAAGCGGCTGGGGTGGTTAGGCGACTGGGGAGGAGCTTTTCCCTTGGAAGACGGCATTCTTGAGCATAGTGAAGCCGCGCTGGCCGTGCTGCGCGATGCCGGCGCAACGGTCGAAGCCCTCCCGGCTCCCTTTGAGTTCGAGGCCCTCTGGCACAGTTGGATTACGCTGCGATCGTGGCAGGTTGGCGCGGGTTTGGTGTCGCTGCGGGATAATGCCAGCTTGATGAAAGACAGCGTCCTCTGGGAGCTTGAGCGCGCAGAGAAGATGACCGCGCTGCAGGTTCATGACGCCAGCGCCGCTCGAGCGCGCTGGGCCGCCTGCGCCGCCGACCTGTTCCAGCGCTATGACGCACTCATCTTGCCAACAACTCAGGTTTGGCCTTTCGACATCAACCAGCCTTGGCCTACTGAGATTGCGGGGGTTGAAATGGACACCTACCACCGCTGGATGGCATGCGTGGTCCCCGTCAGCCTGATTGGCTTGCCGAGTCTGAGCATGCCCGCGGGGTTTGGGGATAAGGGTCTGCCGCTGGGCATCCAGATTTTTGGACCCCTTGGCGCTGACCGTTCCATTCTGGCCACGGGTGAGACCTATCATCAGGCGACGCTATGGCCCCAGCGCCGCCCGCCGCCAACCTTGGGCTAGGCTTTCATCACACCGGTGGGTTCAGGGCCTCCCGCCAACACCAATTGTGGCTTGGTGCCCACGCCGATGAGCGCTGGTCGCTTATCCAGATAGGCTTGAATGGTCTCGATACCGCGGACTGCGGCCATAAAGGTCTGGAGGCGGGGATAATCGCGAAGTAAATCGGCGTCGAAAAAGTGCGCCAGATCGACATGGTGAAAAACGCCAAAGTCGCAGTAATAGGGCTGATGACCAAAGAAGAATGGCCCTTCATGCTGACCCAACAGACGCTCGAAGTCGCCCAGCCGTAAATGCAGGCCCGGCAGTTGGGCTTCCCGTTTGGCCGCAAAATCATCGCCCACGGCAAAATTGATGGTCGGGTTCAGCGGGTTGAACCATTCCTGACTGCCTTCGAACACGGCATCGACTTCCGCCCGTTGTTCAGCACTCTCCGGCTGAAGCCCGGTCAGTGCCGCAAGATAGCGCACGATTGCGCCGCTTTGGGCGATTTTGCTGGTGCCGTCTACGACCAGCATCGGCAACTGCCGAAACGGTGCTTTCGTCTTAACTTCCGGCCAAGGCTCGCCAAAGTAATCCCAGGCCATCTCATAGGTATAGGGGGTTTTGGTGTAAGCCAGCACCATTTGCGCTGCTTCTGCCAAAGCCCGCATTTTGAAATAAACCAATCTGAGTTCCGGCATAATTGCCCCTTTCTATTGATACGCTGAGGTACGAAATATCGTCTGCTACTATGAACCAAATCAGGTGGAAACTTCGAAGAAATTCAACACTCAACATTCGAAAAATAGATATATTTCAAAACAATTGGCGAGTTTCAAATGTGGAAAATTGAGTATCAAGACAGATAAAATTTCATAAATCTGTCATAAGCAACGATACGTTCATCAACATTAGCAGCATATGGTAAAATATTTAGAAACAAATATCGCTCTCTATTTCATAAATACTATTAATCACTCCCATCCTTCAGCTTACTCTTCGATATCGTCATTTGCTTAAATGATGAGACACTTAGAGAATGAAAGGAATGAGCTATGTGGGCTGCAAGAAGAATCAGCACTCCTCACGTTGGGAAGGCAGAAGTTGCTAAGGCGCGGATGCGTACGGCGGCTGGAATCATCGCACGGAACGGAGCCTCCAGCGTGTTGACCACGCAGGTCATTGGCGGTTACGGCGCCGGCTCGATGCACATGTACACGTACATCGAAAGCATGGGGCACGGTGGTCAGGTTGCCACAAACTTGATGACTGACCCCGCTTGGGCGGCCCTGATGGCCGATCGCGAAGCGTCCCCATCGGCAGACGTCGTAGGTCCCGATGTAGGCCGCCTTATCGCTGGCGCGCCTGAACCGGGTAATCATGCGATGATGGTACGCGAGTACGTCATGCCGCGCGAAAATCTGCAAGCTGCTGCGGCGATGGTGCCGGATCTGCAAAAGCTGACGTCTTCCCAGAACGTCAACACGACCATGTGGGCGCCAGTTATTGCTGCGGAAATGAACCGTGTTGCGGTTGTTTACTCAGCGACGGATCTGATTGCGCTGGGTAAGGGCGTGGACGGTGTTGGCATGTCTGATGAGTTTCAGGCCATGGTGACTGAAGCCGCAAAGCTGGGCACGCTTTCCCGAGCCTGGAATATGGTCGCTTTCCAGTAGAAGCATCGCC
>PAFB01000128.1 GCA_002700865.1 Rhodospirillaceae bacterium | reverse complement strand
GATACCGTCAACTTCAAACAAGGTGTCAGCGAGCGCCGCGCCAGCATTTGTCAAAACCACACCAGCGCTGTGCCCGCGATAAAGCTTGGCACCCACCAGATCTTCAAACCGGGCAAGCCGTCGTCTTAAAGTCGTGCCCGATATCCCTAATTCGCTGGCCGCTATGTCTGCGTTCTTGGTTTGAACCAGCGACAAAAAAGCTCGGGGAAGATCCCACTCAACCAAACTCGCGGGCAAATCATATAACATGACAACGCCTAAAGTTGGGTCCAACTTAAGGCTTAGGACAGACACACCGCGCCTTCAGTGGAAAATTTAGAACTTTAATACAACCGGTTGTCGTTCTTTAGTTTAAATCGGTCAAATGAAAAGTGAATTTCAACTAGGTCATGCCGCCTTAACAGTTTATTTTTGACCACAGAAATACCGCAGAACGTCGTGATCCCCGGCAGTCAGTGCGAGACATCACTTCCTATGAACAGTGCAAAATTGCGAGAAAATACACGGTATTCTCGGTTTTATTTGAGGTTTTCTCGCGCGCTCAGAAAGATTTGAGGATCTTGAGCTTTGTCCAAAACACGCACTTCCCAGTGCAAATGTGGACCAGTTGACGCACCCGTTGACCCGACTTCGCCAATCTTCTCACCCGCGATAACTTCGGCTCCCTTTTTTACCGAAATCTTGCGCAAGTGCGCATATCGAGTGGTAACGCCATTGCCGTGGTCGATCTCGACAAGGTTCCCATAGGACCCTTTGCGCGCCGCATAGCTCACGGTTCCAGGTCCAGCCGCTGAGACGCGCGTACCGCTGGGGCCTGCGAAATCGAGGCCTTTGTGCATGCGGTATTTGCCGCTGATTGGGTGTTTGCGCATGCCATAGCCAGAGGACATCCGCAGCCCCGTCACGGGCTGATAGGTGGGCAGGCGCTCAAAGTGCGTGCGTTTCTGCTCGAGTTCCTCACTCAGCCGTTCAAGTTCCAGGGCGCGGTCGTAGAGGGCGTTAATCTCAGTGCTTGTCTGGTCTTGAGACACGGCGAATTCATCGACCTCTTCCCCAGGGTCACCCGTCGCCCCGCCCATGCCGTTCCAGAAGGGGCTGGAAATACTGTCGACAATCGAGTCCAGGTTGACCGTAATATCGTTTTCAACGCCGGTCGTCGTGATGGCGCGTTCAACGCTGGCCATCTGATCCTTTACCTTGATCTCAAGCCGGTCAAGAATCAGGTTCTGCGCTTCGGTCAGCGTGGCGATTTGTTCTTCTCGCTTCAGCAACAGCGAATTCAACCGCGTGGTGTCAGCCTCACTTTGCGCCAACCGCGCTTCGAGTGATTTCAACTGGTGAATCCGTTGGTCGACCTGCATTCTGACATCATTAATTTCATTGGTCAGAGCAAGGTTTTCTTCGTTCAACAGCTGCACGGCCCGCCGGCGAGCCGCATCCGTGTCCGTCTGTCCGGTCTGCAGCGAAATGACATCGCGCTTAAGCAAAGCAATCCGGTCGTCACGATCATCGATGCTGACATTGAGCTGCAGAATTTCCCGCTCCAAAGCCCGGCGCTCCTGCCGGGACAGGGCCAGTTCTTCGGCCAGTTTGTCGATTGTCTCGCGCTCGATCTCAAGCTCAGCGTGGAGCAAATCCGTTTTGGTCTTGTTGACCTCCAGCCGAGCCGCCAGCAGACGAACATCCTCGCTGTCATTCGCTGAGGGCGTAAACAGGGCCTCAGCGCCTGCCCCGCTCGCCGCACGCGCAGCATTGTCAAGCGGGACAGAGGTCATGGAGAGCGCCGTATTGAGCGTGGAAAGGAGACGCTCGTTTTCGGCCATCAAGGAGTTGATATCGACATCCTGACTATCGATCAGGATCATTCCGCGGTCGCTGGCAGCATTGTCAAACAGGGCGATCTGCTGGTCTTGGATCTGCTGCCCCATGATCCCCAAAACCACCTGCAAATCCGCGTTCCGCTTTTCCACCTCGGCAAGGACCATTGCGCGGTGGTTGCTCAGCCCAACGACAAGAAGCACAAGCCCCAGTATCGCTGCGGTGCACACAGCGCCGAGAGCCGCGACCTGATGCCAGGCGCGAATAACGATAGGACGGCTATCACCCTGGTCGTCGACAAGGATACGATCCTTGAAGCCTAGAGCTTTCAAAGACACCACCGATCCCAATGGTGCCTTTGCTATGGTCTTTATCTTCACGGAGCCGACCGTACCGTTGGTCGTCGCTGCAGCTTTCATCGCTGCTTTTATCCGCGAGATTGCTGGATCGAGCATCCAGTTAACCCCTTGCAACTGCTCGCTCTCTACTCCTTTAAGTGCAGCGTCCTCAGCGTCATTCCCCAAAAATGACAGACGCATGCACCCTTACCAAAGGGTGAGAGCTTATTATTTATGCGAACGCGGTTGAGTTTGATCCCATCTCGGTTCTGCTAATCAGTATACCATTATGCGTAAAAAAAGGTATCCTGCGCGAAGGCATTTTCGGTGTAATCAGTCCCCGACTTTTCCCCAGCTTTGGAGGTCAGTATGAACGCCTTTGAATTAGGCTTTATCGAGGGAGATTGCGGGGTGAAATTAAGGCGTAATCATTATTAGAGATGATGAATTCACGGGAAATTTGGCTGGCGATCACCTTGATTTTCGCCCTAGTCACAGCATTTGCAGCGTTCTTGACGCCTTTTGGCTGGCAAGGGTTGAGTCATGACGCCGTTATTGCCTCTGCCTTGGTTCTGCTTGCTGCCTACGCCTTTGCTCGCCGCAATGCCCAAAAACGACCGTTTTTGGCCTTGGTTCTGTGGATAGGTGTGGTGGGCGGTCTCACATTACGCGCCCTGATTTTTGTCACCGAAATCACCCCTTCAACCAGCCTTGGTTTGGACCTTTTTGCCGGACAGGCCGTGTTAAGCGGGTTCAATCCCTATGCGTACAGCGCTGCGGAATTTCTGGGTGAGGGGATGCGGGTGGGCGCGGCTGATCTGGAGCACGCGCGCACGGTCATCGCCAGTTCGCCCGTGATGGCGGGTTGGTTGGTGCCTGCAAGCCTCAGCGACCTGCCCATCGACACCCCCCTTCTCGCCCTCCCCCTGCTTGCCGCCGCTCAGTACCTGACACCTGACAGCGCGTGGGGCTGGTTTGCTGTTCTGCTGGCGAGCGACGCCCTTACCTTTGCGCTGATCCTGATTTTATTGGCACGAATGCGGTTCGACAGGGGGTGGGTGCTGCTGTTTTGGGTCAATCCGATTTGGCTGGGGAGCGTGTACGGCGCAGGCGCGCCGGTGGCCTTGGTTGCACCGCTGGTCCTGCTGGCGCTCTGGGCCGGGATTTCCGAACGCTCGGCATTGGCCGGAATGGTGCTGGGCTTGGCAGCGGCGCTAAACCTCTGGATTGCCGCTCTGCTGGCTTTGGTGCTGCGGTCAGCCGGACGCCGCCCCTCAGCATGGCGGCGGGCGGCTTATGGCATTGTGGGCTTTGGGCTTGTGTTGGGGATGGTCGGCGCGCTGCATCTGGCCTTTGGCGTGCCGCTGCGCTGGTTCGGCGCACTGACGGGAACAGGGTCGTTGGACACCGCCACGCAGGCCAGCGCCTTATTTGCCTTGGAAACCGATGGGGTCAACCGCGCACTGATCGGCGGGCTGAGCCGCTTTGCTGAAGTGGCGTGGTTGGGGCTTCTGGTCGCCGGAGGGCTGGTTCTGGCGCTGCCACCGCTGCCCAATCAGGCCCAGCGCGCAATCCGGATAAGCATCCTTGGTTTCGTTGCGTTTTTCCTCACCACGCAGTCCCAACCTCAGGGCCTGCTGGTCCTTATCCCTCTGCTGCCTCTCACACGCTCTCCAGTGTTGGTCTTGGCCGCAGGTTTCGGCACGTTGGTCTCCCTGCTGGCCGGCTTTGGCTTCACCCTCGCCAACCTGTCCCCGGAGATCTTGGCGCGGCTTGTTGTGGCGACGGTTTTGGGGTTGATGGTTGTTGCGGCCTGGTTGGTATCAGTTCGCCGGAAACAGCCTCTCGAATAAACCTGACGGATTTGATATGTACCGACTTCCTTTCGTGATCTTCAGGCGGACACTGCTTTGAGACTTATGGGCGTACTGTTGCTGGCCATTGGCGTGTTGCTGGTCTCGTCGCTGTTGATCAACCGAACAGCCGATGAAGAATTTGGCTTTTTCCAGCGTTTGAGGGACCAGCGGATCCGCAATGATGAATAGGATCAAGCCGGGTGCCTTGACGGCGGCGTTCATGCTTTTTCTGGCCACGCTGGCCGCTGCGCAAAATCCTGAGGAGGCGGAGCCCTCGCTAACGTCGCTGTTGTCGGTGCTGGCGGAAGGTCAGGACGATCGCGAAACCGAAGCTGCGCCGACCCCACAAAGCCGCACCGAGCCAGCCCCTGAAGACGACTTGGCGGGCGACTTAGCGGACGACTTGGCGGACGACCCGAAGGACCCCACCACTCCAGGCCTGCGACCCGAGCCCGAAAAGACCTATGAAGAGCTGCAGGCGGGGGTGGCGGAGCAGGATTTGTTGATCGCGCTGGGCACCCGTCCACGGCCTAAAGCGCCGGTTCGGGATGGCGCCAACAAAGAGACAAGCCAAGAGGAAATCCAAGGGCAAAGCACCGCCCCGAAAGCCGAAGCCGAAACCGATGCCGAAGCGCCTCTGCCGCCCTACCCCAATGACCGCCCTGACAACGCGCCCGTACACCTCATTCTGCCCGACGGGGATGCAGAGGATACGCTGATCACCGTTCATGCCGACGGCTCCCGCACGCACACGCCGCCGCCCAAGCCCGCTTCAACCAGTTCAGGTTCAAGCGGTAGTCGGCAAACTGCGCCCAAAGTCGATCCAAACTGCCCCGCTCGCCTCCGTGCCTTGGGCGTGCAGTTCACACCGTTACCTGACTTTCGCGAGCAATCGGGCTGTCAGAATCAAGGGGTACTGAACATCACCGGCTTTGGCAGCGGGGTGTCGCTGAACCCGAATGTGCACGTTACCTGTGAAGTCGCCGAAGGCATGGCTTTGTGGCTGCGCAATTCGGTGCAGGCAGAAGCCAGCCGCTACTTTGGGAGCCAGGTGGTTAAACTGTCCAACACGCACGGCTATTCCTGCCGCTATCGTTCGAGGGGGAAACTCTCGGAGCATGCTTTTGCCAACGCCATCGACATTGGCACCTTTCATCTGAGTAACGGCAAGTCCGTCAGTGTGCTGAAAAACTGGACCACGGACGGCACGGCCTTTGGCAGCAACGCGGCGCGTTGGTTTGACCGGATAAACGATAGCGCCTGCGACTATTTCCAGCTTGTGCTAAACCCACGCTCAAACAAAGCGCACGAGAACCACTTTCATCTCGATCAGGGACGATGGAAATCCTGCGACTGATCCGAACATCCTTTGCTTGGGCCTGTTCTGTTCCGTTCTGTCCTGTCCTGTCCCGTGCCTACCCCAACAGGAGCCTTCCGCCATGCCGCGCCGCCCCATGACCACCGCCGAAGTTCACAGTGCCATCAACGCCGTCGCGGCGACATGCCCGACTACAGCCGCTGCGGTTCAGGCGGTTGGCCTGCCTGAAACCCGCGCACAGGACCAGGGCACCAACACCTTTTTGCGCGTGATCTGCGGTCAACAGCTTTCCGTGAAGGCAGCGGCGTCGATCTGGAACCGGGTGGACACCCATTTTGATGGCGATTTTAGCCCCGAGCGCCTGTTGGCGCTGGATACCGATGGATGGCGGGCCTTGGGGCTTTCGGGGCCAAAAACCAAGTATGTCTATGGTCTCGCCACCGCGCTGGCAGACGGCACGTTCCGGCCTAAGGACTTGCCAGAGATGAACGACGCCGACGCCCTCGCCCATATCATGGCACTCAAGGGCTTTGGGGCGTGGAGCGCGGAGATTTATTTGCTGTTTGCCGAGGGGCGCGGTGACATGTTTCCAGCCGATGATCTTGCCGTGCAGAAGGGCTATCAGCGTCTGTTTAAACTCGATGAGAAACCAACCCCGAAAGCGCTGCGCGCGCTGACCGAACACTGGGCCCCGCACCGCGGCTCCATGGCGATCTTTCTCTGGCATTATTACGGTGCAGCGACGCTGGACGATTGAGTGATCGATCAATCAGGCGAGCATCGCCTGAAACGCGCCAAAAGAGGCTTTGGGCGTGCGCACTTGGGTTTCATAGTCCACGTGAACCAGTCCAAAGCGCGGGCCATAGCCCTCCGCCCATTCGTAGTTATCCAGCAGAGACCAGGCGAAATACCCCTTCAGCGGCACACCCTGCGCCATCGCCTCAAGGCACGCCCGTAAATGACTCTCAAAGTAGTCAACCCGCTGCTGATCCTGCACGGCTCCATCACGCCCTGAGACCGTATCTGCCCACGCCATACCATTTTCCGTGACGTAAAGCGGCAGATTGCCGGTGTAGTCGCGTTGTAGCCAAGTCAGAATGTCGGTGAGGCCCTGAGGGTAGACCTCCCAGCCCAGTTGCGTCTTGTCCAGAGGGCCGGGCACACTTTCCAGCGCCAGGAACCCCGCATCTGGCAGCCCCGCCATTCGAACCCGCGTGTAGTAATTCACACCCAGAAAATCGAGCGGCTGAGCGATCGTGCTCATGTCATCCTGCCAACCTTCCGGCATGAATTCGGCCAGAGCCTCGGTGATCATGGTCGGATAGCGCCCCTGAATCGCGCCGCCGACGTACCACTGGTTATAGAGGGCGTGCCACGTCGCCGCGGCGTGACGTGCAGCGTCGGTGTCAAAGGCTGGTTCAGCTTTTTCGTAGTTCAGGACCAGACCCACATCCGGCCTTGCCCCCGGCGAAAGATGCGCCCGCAGAGCCTGAACCCCTTTGCCATGGGCAAGCAGGACGTGATGCATGGCCCGGGTGGCCGCGCGCAGATCGCGATGACCGGGGGCGTGCACGCCCATAGCATGGCTCAACCAGGCGACACACCAGGGCTCATTGATAGTCGCGATACTCGCCAGCCGGTCGCCATAGCGCTCAGCCAGTACAGCGCAGTAATCCGCGAAGCGATCAGCAACCGAGGCATTCATCCACCCGCCTTCATCTGCCAGCACACTGGGCAAATCCCAGTGGTAGGCCGTGGCAAAGGGCTTCAGGCCCCGTTCCAGCATGCCGTCGATCAGACGATCGTAAAAGTCCAACCCCATCTGGTTAAGCGCGTCTTTACCATTGCGTTTGCCACCATATTTGCCGGTGGGCATGATGCGGGGCCAGGCAAAGGAAAAACGGTAGGCGTCAAAACCGCCCGCCTTTAGCAAATCTAGGTCTTCGGGCCAGCGGTTGTAATGATCACAGGCGGTCACACCGGTTTCCAGCCCAACCACGTTGCCTCGAGTGGCCGCAAAAGTATCCCAGTGACAGGATCCCCGCCGGGTTTCAGGCCCTTGCCCGCCTTCGATCTGATAGGCAGCAGTGGCCGCGCCAAAAAGGAAGTCGTGGCCAAAGTCAGACTTGGCAAGGTTGAATTTCATCGAAATGCCTTCTCCATCAACAGCCCGCTCTGGAGGTGTAGAACCCGGTCCATGCGTGCCGCGAGTTGTTCATTGTGTGTGGCCATGAGCACGCACAAACCTTCCTCGCGGGTCAGCTCGACAAACAGGTCGAACACCGATGCGGCGGTATCGGGGTCAAGATTGCCCGTTGGTTCGTCGGCAAGCAGCAGCTTTGGCCGGTTGGCAATTGCGCGCGCGATGGCAACGCGCTGTTTCTCACCGCCGGAGAGCTTGGCCGGTCGGTGGTTCAGACGATGGCCGAGATTGACCCGCTCCAGCAAAGTGCGCGCCCGCTCCCGCGCCTGCCCCGCCGGGACACCCGCGACGGACTGGGGCAGCACCACGTTTTCCAGCGCGGTGAATTCGGGCAGCAGGTGATGAAACTGATAGATGAAACCAATGGTGCCCCGGCGCAGACGCGTACGCTCCCGTTCGCCCAAGCTCGCCACCGGCTGACCCGCAATGTCGATCTCACCAGATGTCGGGTTGTCTAGGAGCCCGCAAATCTGCAGCAAGGTCGATTTCCCGCTGCCCGACATGCCGACCATGGCGACCAACTCACCCGCGTGGATTTCGGCCTCACAGCCCTTGAGCACCTCCAAAGCACCATCGGGCTGAGGAAAAGCGCGCCGAATGTTGCGCAAGCTGAGGCTGGGCGGCAGGGAAGACGACTCAGACATAGCGAAGCACCTCCGCAGGTTCGGTTTGTGAAGCCCGCCATGCGGGATAAAGGGTCGCCAGCAGGGTAATCGACAACGCAATCGCCACCGCCAACACCGTATCGCCCACGCTGAGTTTAACGGTGACGGAACCGAGAAAATCGGCGGCACCGGCCATGACGGGAATACTGGCAAGAAACGCGACGATCGCGCTGAAATTCAACACCACGCCCAGCCCGATCCCAAGCCCCAGACCACAGCCGAACAGCGCCAGAAACAGCCCCATGCCGATAAACACACGCCCCACCGACGCCGATGTCGCGCCCACGGTCCTCAGCAACGCGATCCCCTTGCGCTTGTCGCGCACCAGCATGATCTGCGAGGCCAGAATGTTGAACGCGGCCACCACTACGATCAGAGCCAGAACAAACATCAGCACCACCCGCTGTATCCCCAGCGTGGCAACAAAGGCCTGATTTCGGTCGTGCCAGGTGCTGACGGTCCAGTTTGGAGAATTGTCGCCCGTAGCCAGCACCGCTTGAACCTGCGCCGCGAGCGTTTGTGCGGCGTCAGCGTCATGCAAGAACAGTTGCAGGCCGTTGTACCGTCCGGGCTCAAAGCCCAGGAAGGTCCGCGCCGCCTCTAAAGACATGTAGGTTTCATTGCGCTCAGCAAAGCCACCGAAAATGATATTGACCCGCACATCGCGCCGCCGTGGCGTCCAACCGATGATGGTGGTCGTGCCATCGGGTGAGACCAGATCAAGCGTCTCGCCAAGCAGTCCAAGGCTGGCGCGGCGTTCCGGGTGCAGGTTTATCACCACCTCCAGCCCCAAAGCCACTTCATCCCGCGCCAGTTCAGCGGTGCTGGAAGCAGAGTAGGCGTTGGGGTTCTGACCCAAGCGTTGCTCAATCGCCGGCATCGACAAACCGCGCAAAAACGTACCGCTGACCGCGCCCGTATCCGGCACCACGACCATGGCCTGACCGGATACCTCAAAGAACACATCCCGAATGCCCGGCAGCGCAAGGATTGCGGCGATCACCGGATCGTCGGCAACAAAGCCCTTGATCGGCGCCGGGGCTTGCGTGCAGCGCTCGGTTATGCCCAGAGCAAGATTGATCGGATCGGTTTCCGGCGCGCATTCAGGCGCAGGTGGCAGCGGGTTTTGTGCGGTGATAACGACATGGGGACTACGGCCCTGTATGGCATCGAGCAAACCTTCGCGCTGACCATTGAGAAACGCGCTGGCGATGATCAGGGCCGCGACTCCCACGGCTATACCCAGCAGCGAAAACAACGCTGAGAGCGACAGAAACCGTCCCCCTCTGCCCGTGAGGTATTTGAATGAGGCTTGGCGTTCGTAGGATCGGATCATCGCCTAGACCTCCTTCAACGCCAGCGCCGGCGGCACCCGCGAGGCCCACCACGCCGGGTAAACCGTGGCGATCAGGGAGACAAAGACTGTCACAAGCGAGACAAAGATCAGACCGCCGGCTTGCACCACGCCGTTCAGCTCGTCAATCTCGTAGAATTCCGCGTTCAACAAGGGCCGCCCCAACAACGCTTCGATGGCCAAGCGGATGTCGTTGAGCGATGTCGCGACCCACCACCCAAGCGCCAGCCCCAGCAACAGTCCGACCATCGAAACCAGCAGACCCGCAACCAGAAAGATCCTGAGAACGCCGCCACCCTGCACCCCGAACCCCCGCAATATCGCGATGTCGGTGGTACGCTCCTGCACCATCATCAGTTGTCCCGAGGCAATGCCAAAGGCCGCCACAATCAGGATCACGACAACGATCAACGTCGCCGCATTGCCTTGTGCCCGAACCCAATCGTAATCGCGGAAGAGATCCGTCGCCCGGTCGCTGACATAGTAGCCAAAGGGCAAGCGTTGCTGCAGGCCCCGTGTGGCGGTGCGGCGTTGGCTAAGGTCGTCAAGCATGATGCGCAGTTCGCTGACTTCGTCGGCACTCTCAAGCCAGCCTTGGGCGTCGTCGAGAAAAGCAACCGCGCCGGCCTGGTCAGCTTCGAACAAACCCGCTGAGAACGTACCGGCGACCACGACACCAAAGGTGCTCGCAGCGGTCGTTCCTGCGGCTCGGTCTTCCGAATTGGCCGATAGCACCAGACGCAGCCTATCGTTGACTCCGACCCCGAGGGTCTGTGCCAGACCAACGCCTAGAAATACCGGCGAAAGACTGTCGATCTGCTCTGCTTCCGCAGTGCCGGGCGCGTTTCCGGTCACGTTTCCGGGCGCAAAGAGGGCACTCAGGGCGTCGAAATCCGCAACATCAACGCCTCGCTCGCTTGCTTGCCCTTCGCTGCTCACAGGCGCCGTCCCTGCTGATGCAGAAGCCGCACTGACGCCGGTTGATGCGGTTCCACCAATCAGCGCGCTGGCACCAAAATCCAAACTGGCATCGAAACCGGCGATGGCGTCGCTGAGCGTGGCGTCGGTGCGCATGGCCTGCTCAGTGATGGCTTGAAACGCAACGCCTGCACCTTGATTGCCGTTGAGCAGCAGGCCCTGCAAGGTCAACACAGGCTGCACCGAGACCACCCCCTCTGGACGCGTCTCCAGCGCCTGCAAGGCGTCACTGGCGTCAAAGGTTCGAAAGCCCGGCTTGGTGACGACCAAATGCCCGGTGCGGCTAAGCAAGCGCTCCAGTATCTCCTGCCGATACCCTTCAAACACCGCCATCACAACGACCAGCGTCGCCACACCAATCATGATGCCCAGCCCGGACAACAAAGGCACCACGGACAGCCCCCGCCCTTCCCGTCGGGCGGTTAGATAACGCAGAGCAATCGACAGCGTGGTTCCCATCTTGGCTGGTTGTCCTGGCGCTGTGCTTGGTTCAACCGGCCGACACGCTTGCCAAAACATCGGCCAGCGCGACGTCCTGCTTTTCACCGGTCCTGCGGTTCTTGAGTTCAGCCATGCCGTCTTTGAGCCCGCGCGGTCCAATGGTGATGACCCATGGCAGACCGATGAGCTCCATATCCGCAAACTTCCCACCGGGCCGCATGTCGCGGTCATCGAGCAAGGGGTCAAGGCCTGCGGCTGTCGCTTGCGCGTAGAGGGCGTCGCAAGCCTCATTACAAGCGGCATCATCGGTCTTTAGATTGATGATACCGACGCCAAAGGGTGCGATTTCGCTCGGCCAGATAATGCCGTCGTCGTCGTGGTTGGCTTCGATGATCCCGCCCACCAGTCGCGAAACTCCGATCCCGTAGGACCCCATGTGAACCGGTACGTCCTGACCGTCCGCGTTAGAGACGGTGGCGCCCAGTGGTTCAGAGTACTTGGTGCCGAAGTAAAAGATATGGCCAACCTCGACCCCGCGCGAAACGACCTTGCGGTCCTCGGGAACTTGCGCATCAAACAGGGCGGATTCATGGGTTTCATCGGTGCGGGCGTAAGCAGAAGTCAGACGGTCAAAGGCCGCTTCCAGTTCTGCATCGCTGGTCAGGTCTTCGGTGAAAGCCCGGTCCCCGGAAATGGCACTGTCAAAGAAGACCTCGGACTCGCCTGTTTCCGCCTGAATGAGAAATTCATGGCTTAAATCGCCGCCAATGGGTCCGGTGTCCGCCTGCATGGGGATCGCCGTCAGGCCAAGGCGACGGAACGTACGCAAGTACGAGATAAACACCTTCTTGTACGCCAACTCAGCGGCTTCCTTGTCGACATCAAAGCTGTAGCCATCCTTCATCAGGAACTCACGGCCCCGCATCACCCCGAACCGTGGCCGTACCTCGTCGCGGAATTTCCACTGAATATGATACAGATTCATGGGCAGGTTCTTGTACGACTGGACATCGCGCTTGAAGATATCTGTGATCATTTCCTCGTTGGTCGGCCCGTAAAGCATGGTCCGGCCGTGCCGGTCTTCGAAGCGCAGCATCTCTGGACCGTAGGCGTCAAAGCGGCCGCTTTCCTGCCACAGCTCAGCCGACTGAACCGTCGGCATCAGCACTTCGTTGGCTCCGGCACGCGCTTGCTCATCTCTGACGATGTCAGCAATTTTGGACAGCACCTTCAAACCCATGGGCAGCCACGTGTAAATGCCAGCAGCATTCTGCCGGACCATACCGGCGCGCAGCATGTATCGGTGAGAAGCAATCTGTGCCTCAGCCGGGGTGTCTTTCATCGTTGGCAAGAAATAGCGGGACCAGCGCATGCGGTTTTGCTCCAAACTAGCGATAGAGAGTTATGCGGTGTTTTTAGGCCCACTCGTCCCAACCGCCTAGCGCTTTGTTCGCGGCACTGATCCCAGTGTGTTCCGCCGCTGTGGCCAACATAAACCAAAGGTTTCAAACCCACGTTGCTCAGTTCTTGTGCAGCCACTTCTCATCCAGTCACAAAAGCTTCACATTTGTGCTTGCGCAGGGCGGTGCACTGAGGCATAGGAGACAGGCATCAAGCGAATGACACGTCGCTCGACGGCCTCTAAGGGCCATGCGCTGCAAAGCGCGGAGAGCGCGTCAGGTTCTGTTTATTGCTTGTGGGGAGGAAGGCAGAGCCGCTCCGGTTGATGCACCAGAATAGAGTTTTTCAGCGCCCGTTCAACGAGCGCTAAAAAGCGCTGTTCGGGACCGAGTTTGACGCTTTGGTGTGGTGGCCATAAGCTTTAATCGAACAAGGTTCTAGGTTCCTTTGTCTCCTTAAGG
>PAFB01000127.1 GCA_002700865.1 Rhodospirillaceae bacterium | reverse complement strand
TAGCCCCTGCCGGACTCGAACCGGCACTTCCAAAGGAAAACGGATTTTAAGTCCGCAGCGTCTACCAATTCCGCCAAGGGGCCGGCTGGTTTTGCGACAGGTCTGTCATAAGGAAGCGTCGTTGGAAATCAATGGAAGATACGGTTGAGGAGGCATTTTGACCGCAATGCTGGCCGGCGCATAACACTTTTCCGAGTCGCAAGATTAAGCGCATAAACTTGATTCCGTACCCGTCGAGTTCGTAATAATATGCTTCGGGCGACACTTTATACCGGGTTATCCACCGCTTTATCCCGAATCTTTTGCTCTTCGCGTGACTGAGGCTTATCCATACCCTGATTTGAAATAGCGGGGGAAGGGCCTGCTCGCCTATAAATGAAGGCGGAAGGTCCAGCGTTTCCTTGATTGGCATGATGAAGCCCATGGCCTCGTCGCCTTAATAAGAGCGCAGTTCTCACGCGATTTTGCCGTGTAAGTGGCGGAAAAGGCAGTTGAGCTAAAAAAGCTGAAAAGTCTTAAACGTCGCTGACACAGCGATTTTGAAAAATAAATTTACGGGGTTGGGAGAGTGGCAATGACCACCACCGCTTGTGCGATTGATCAGTCAGTAGCAATGAGCCAAGGCGCTCAGGAAATCGCTACTATTTCTCCGGGATACGCGGCAGTGCGCGCGCATCGTCCTTTGAAAGGCCGCTTGGCGAGCCGCCAAGCGCTGCTTGGCACGTCTGTTTTGGCAGGTGTCTTTGGCCTGATGGCCGCGGAGGCTACGGCGCAACAGTACAATCTGCCCGGTTCGGGTGGCTTCACCGACGTGTCGAGTTCGATCAACGTTGTGACTGACGCCGGTGCTGGCAATATCCGCGTGATACTGGCCGACGGCGTTCAGTTTGTCGCTGCGCCGGGCCAATACCAGCTCAACCCCATGACCAACCAACTTCAGGTCGCGACTGACGTTCTGCTTGGCGCGTACACCGGCGGCGCGCCGATGATGGCGCAGCAGGCCACGCAAGCGATGGCCGCGCCTTCGCTGTACGCTGCGAACGCGCCGCTGACCTTGCCAGGATCCCAGTACGCCCAAGCCGGATATGGCGCGGCGACAGGCATGCCGGCTTATCAGACGCAAGGCTTCGCTGGCGGCCAGTACGGCGCGCAGCCTTCGCTGGTCGGCGGCTACCAGATGCAGCCGAGCAGCGCGAGCCTCGCCTATAACCAGCCCGCGATGTCGGCACAGTACGTGCCGGCTTATTCCGCTGGCGCGCAAATGAGCTCGGGCTTTGGTGGCGCACCAACAACCTTTGGGGCGACTAACACTGTCAGCGGCGGTGTAGCGCCCTTTGGCGGTATGGCGCCGATCCCGGTCACACAAGCAGTCCCAACCGCCCAAGTGGCCGCAGCGCCCGTGGCGGCACCTGCTGCAGCGGGCGGTATGTTCGGCTTGCCCTCTTGGGCGCTGATTGGCGGCGGTGCCGCCGCCGCAGGTGCAGCGGTTATGGCCGTTGGCGGCTTGGGTGGTGATGGCTCAACGGTGGATACCCCGAGCAATCAGTCTTCCAACTACACCATCAGCCAGCAGGCTTTCCTGAACGACCCTGATGTCCAGAAAGCCCTGAACGGCGGCTCTGGCACAGACGATGACAATGACGACGACAGCGGCTCCTCCGGTGGTTCGTCTGGCGGCGGCAGCAACGACGTCGGTATCACGGTCGACGGTGGCTCTGACGGCAGCGGCACATCGGACAGCGGCGGCTCCTCGGACAACGACGGTGCAACCACGACCATCTCCGCCGGCAGTCAGGGGCAGACCATTACCGGCACTTCCGGCGACGACACTGTGACCTTCGCCGCAGCCGAAGACACCGAAGAGTTCAACTCGATTGATCTGGCCGGTGGCGACGATACCGTGGTCATGCAGGACATGGACTCCGATGTGACGCCAGAGGACCTGAACAACGTCGAGAATGTCGAAGTTCACCTGGATTCAACAGGCAACACCTTGGACATGACCAACGCCGGGGACGACGTTGAGTCCCTGTCGGTGGACGCCAATAGCCATTCCATCACGATTTCCAACGTCGAAACCATCGACACGGTCGCGGTTTCCGATGCTGGCACTGCCTTGGTGACGATTGAAAATGTCGACAGCGGTAACACGGTCTCTCTGACCGAAACCGACATGGCGACAATTGACGCAGGGGCGGTCCTGACGCTCAATATCAACGAAGTGAACGATACGGTTGAGATTGAAACGACAACCAGCCTGACGGTTGATGTTGCAGACGGCAGCGACAACGCGCTGGCGCTCAATGCTGTCGCGCTGAAGAGCGTTACGGTCACAGGCAGCGGTGCCATTACCGTTAACAATGACATCGGTGATTCAAACCTCGCCGCCGTGACGTCCTTTGACGGTTCCGCGGCCAACGGTCCTATAAACATCGCCATTGATGGTACAGGGGTTGAAGACGTGGATACCGGCCTCGCTGGCGACATGATCCATGTCAAAGGAAGCCACGCTGACGCCACCTACGACACCAACGGCGGCAACGACACCGTTGAACTCGATGACTTTGGCACCTCGGCAGTCCTGAACACGGGCGCGGGTGGCGACAAGATCGAGCTGGATGTCGAGCTGACCTCCACCAACCAGCAAATCGACGGCGGTGACGGCTCCGATACGCTGGAGATCTCAAAGAACATCAGCTCCGGTAACTACGACAACATCGAAACCCTTGAAATCGGCGGCAGTGCTTCGGCGGTTAACCTCGAGCTGCTCGACGGTGATCTGGAAAAGGTCGAAGTTGAAAACACCACGGGCGTAAGCCTGACCAAGGTGTCTTCAGACCTCGAAATCGAAGCCACCGATGGTGCGTCGGTGACGATCGTCAGCGGCACGGACGATGATGCGCTGTTTATCGCGGCTGGTGATCTGACCATCGCCAACTCCTCCACCGGTTCAAGTGTCGAAGACCTCGAACTGAGCTTCACCTCGAATGGCGATTCCACGCTGACTCTGACTGGGACGGCCACGGAGTCACTGGAAATCACCGACGCCAGTGCGGCTGTTGCTCTAATCGGGTCCGCCATTACCGGAACGGCGGATGCAGTGACGTCTATCGACGCTGCCGCCTTGACCACGGCGGTGACTGTTGGTGTGGCCGCAGGCACGGGCGCGGGAAATATCAGCGCCATTACTTTGGGCTCAGGCAATGACACCGTCTACATCGACGGCGGCCAGGCTGGCGCAGATATCTTTACGGGCGAAGGTGACGATACCATCGACGCATCGTCCAACAACGTTGCCATGGATTACCGCGGCGGTGCCGGTAAGGACACCATCCTGCTGGATGGAACCAACAACGTGCAAGACGATATCGTCTTCGCAGCAACCAGTGACTTTGTGGTGGTCACCTCTGGCACGACGGCTGATCTGGACTCGATCGAAGGGTTTGACTCGGGCGAAGACAAGATCGACCTCAACGCGCTGAACCTGACGGGTATCGACGCCGGATCGTCACTGACTGACGCCTACGACACGGTGAGCGGCGGTACGGCTGATGTCGCCTACTACGTCACGGGTGGCAACACCTACGTTTACGTTGATCTTGGCAGTACCGTTGGTGCCTTTGAGATTGATGCGACTGCAGTTGCATCGGACTTCAATCTCTAATGGCAAAAGGACATAAGATCGTTTGGATTGCCAGTTATCCGAAGTCTGGCAACACTTGGGTGCGCTTGTTTCTCGCGGCTTATTTGGCGAACACGGACAACCTAGACCCAAACGATGCGCTCAAGGGCACGTTCAACGACGCGCAAAGGCCGGTGTTTGACAAGCTGTTGAAGCTGAAGTCCAACGATCTTGATGACGACGTTGTCGCCTCCTTGCGCCTGCCCTACCTGTCCAAACTGGCGGAAAGCGGTGATAAGGACGTGATCATCAAAACCCACGTCCTGAACGCGAACTGGCATAACGCAGCAATGATCCCCTCGACCGTAACCCGGCGGGCGCTCTACATCATTCGCCACCCGTTTGACGTTTGCACCTCCTTTGCCAAGCACATGGGTCTGTCCTTTGACGACGCTGTTGCAGCGATGGGCAATCCATCCTTTGCCATTGGCTCAGACACCCAAATCAAACAGCCGCTCCACACCTGGTCAACGCACGTGGGCAGTTGGCTCGGGGCGACGGGTTTTGAGCGAATGACGGTACGCTACGAAGATATGATTCTGCGTCCGTACCAGACGTTTGCGAACATCATCAACTTCATGGGGATGGGGGTTGAGAACGACAAGATCGACCGGGCTCTCGCCTCCACGGATTTTGACCGCCTCAAGGAAGTTGAAAAAGATAAGGGCTTCCTCGAAGCCTCTGACAAGAACGATCAAGGCTTCTTCCGTTCCGGCAAAATCAGCGGGTTCAAAGGGGTTTTGAGCAACAAGCAGATCGCCAAAATCGCTAAAGACCACGCGGATATGATGAGCCGCTACGGTTACGGTGAAGACGGGAGCGTCTTCTAGCGCCGCAGCGGTCCCTCCGCCTGTCCCTGACCCCGGCTCAAGGGCAGAGCGCCACAGTAATCCACTGAAAAAACACCGTTTTTGCGGAATAAATTACTGCCAACAGAACCAAAGTTGGCACGTATCTCGCACTTACTTGTCTATCTGTCGGGTTCCTTTGTTTCAAAACCCGGCTGAATCGATTTTAACGGTTCAGGATGCTCAACTGCGTGCCCTTTGGCAGGACCAAACTTCAGAAAAGTTGGTTCACAACTCCGCTGTTTCAGGCAGGGGTGGTGGCAATATGCATACTCCTGTCCGCTTTGCAGTCCCACGCGCAAAATGCCTTGCCGACCCTTGATTTCGCCGGACTGGTGTTTGAAGCGGATGAGCTGCAACAGGTTGAGGACGGCAATACCATCCTTTTGAGCGGCAACGTTATCGTGGATGATGGGGTTCGGGTCCTGCTTGCTGACCGGCTGACGATCAACCGCAACGAACGTCGCGCCGCCGCGTCGGGTTCCGTAACCTTGGACCTGGGCGGTGAAGAGCCGACAATCTTTGCCGATGCCTTGATGCTGGACGAACCGACGACCAGCCTGCTGCTCTCAGGCCTGTCGGTGCACTTGCGCGAAAATGCGGTTCTCGCTGCCGCCAAAGCCGCCACCAACGGCGAAGTCCTGACCCTCGACTACGTCGCTTACACCGCCTGTGAGGCACCCTGCGATATTGACCTGTACCGCGACCGAGACCCCCTGCCCTGGCGTCTGACAGCGCGCAAAGCCACGCTCGACCAAGGCACAGACATGCTGCATTTCCGCGGTCTGAAGCTTGAGGTCCTTGGGGTACCCGTGATGGGTTTGCCGCGTCTCAGCGTGGTTGCGCCTTACGTTGAGCGGCGTTCGGGCGTTCTGCGTCCAGTGGCAGGGTTTGAGACAGGGCTGGGCGCATGGGCTGGCGTGCCGTTCTATGTCACGCTAGGTCCTTCCACCGATGCAACCGTCACCTCGGTTCTGTATTCGCAGGGGTCGGCGCGCATGGATTTTGAACACCGCGTCAACACCAATCGCTTGTCATCCAAGATTTCAGCAACACTCGACACCAGCGGTCGTGCTGGCGCGATGGTCGAGGCGCAGCACTTGATCTCCGCCACGCACAACACCGCGCTGACCCTCGACTGGGCAGGCGAGTTTGAGCGCGGCAGCTTGCACACACTGGATCAAACAGGCCTCGACTTTCATGAAAACCGACTTGGTCTCAGTACGGCTCCCGGACACTCCTATGCTGAGATTGCCGTGGTGCAGGACATACTTCTGACCACAGACCCCGAATGGTCGGCTTTGGAAGGAGACCAGAAATGGGTGCCAACAGCGCGCTTTGACTGGCGTCTTCCCTCACTTCCCAATGGGAGTCGTCTGCGGGTATCTGGACAGGGCCTGATGCTTGAAGGCCGTGATTTGATTGAAACCAGCGCGACCTTGGGGGCGCGGGCGGTTACGCGTGAGGGCCTTGTCCTGACACCGCGCTTTGACGCCGGCTTTATCGCCAGCGATGCCAGTGGGGAATGGAACCCGTGGTTCGGCGCTCAGCTCGGCGCTTCCCTGCCTTTGGCCCGACAGGATCAGCACACGTCTATCGCCCTCACACCGACCTTGGCCATCAGCGGCCTGACCGGTGCATCGGTCAGCACGACAAGCCCCCATGCGGACACTGTGCTGCTGAGCCGCGCCGGCCTGTTCGACCTGCGCGCCTCGGGTGATCCTTACAACCATCACCACGATCTTCGCGCCGATGCCGCCTTGGACTTCGCCATTTATCCGGTAGGAAGCAAGGACGGCTCCGGCTTGCGCGGTTCTCTGGCGCAGCGGATTTCCTGGGCTGATACAGCCCTCGCTCCGACGCTGGCAGAGCTTCAGGCCAAGGCTGGCGCTTTGCGCCTCGACCTGCGCGCCGAAATAGACAGTGCGGCGCTAGTCCGGCCCGAAGCTTCCACAGCCGCACCCTTGCCCCGGCTCGCGTTGGACGCCTCATTTCCGCTTTCCGCGGACCTAAAGCTCTCCGGCCGCTATGCGCGCCTTCGCACGTCGCAGGACCAGCGCGACGTCAACGCTCTGCGACTAGATGCCAAACTGACCCGACATTGGTACAGCGCCCTTGGTCTGAGTACACAGCAAACCGGCGAGGCTGCCGTCAACGTCGATATAGAAGCCGAGTTGGGTTGGAATTTCGCCGGGGACTGGGTGGCAGAGACAGCCATTCGTCAGTCTGTCTTTAACCGCCAAAACCAGGATATCTCCTTCGACCTCCACCATCGCTGTGACTGTCTGGGCGCGCAATTTGGAGTCCTGCGCGAGCGAACATCAGATGGGACAAGCTACAGCGCCCGGTTCGCCCTGGACCTGCCAACCCTGTTTTCGGGCAAATTTTCGCGTGAGTTCTTTGAACACCGCTAAAGCCGATTACTTCTTGAGCAGATGGCCCGCGCCTTGATTAAACAGCACGTTATTGTTGCTGGCATTTTGATCGTGTTGGGCGCGATTTCTGCCAATATCTATCGCCCGCTGCACCGCCGGACGCTCCTTTATCATCTGCCGCCACCGTGTCAGGTTTGGAAAATCATCCAACGAGGCACCAAGCTTTTTCGTCAGAAAAGCCCAGGGAAAACACTGCATATCGGCAATGGTATAGTCCTCACCCATGATGAAGGTTCGCCCCTCCAACCGCCGTTCTAAGACCGCCAAAGCCCGCTCAGACTCCCCCTTGTACCGTTTAAATCCATAGGCCTTGTTGTCATCCGGCGCGTAGTTCTTGAAGTGGCTAAGCTGCCCCATCATCGGGCCTTGATTGCCCGTCTGCCAGAACATCCACTGGGTCAAGTCGAGATCAAATCGCCAGTTGCCCTGAGGCCAGAACCGGTCGTATTTGCGTGCGAGATACATCAGGATCGTTGCGCTCTCCCAGACCGACAGCGGCCCCCCGTCAGCCTCGTGATCCACGATGGCTGGCATTTTGGCGTTTGGATTGATGGCCAGAAATTCAGGCGTGAATTGCTCACCCTTCGTCAGCGCCATGAGTTTGACCGTGTACGGCACCCCCAGCTCTTCGAGCAGGATCGCCGGCTTCCAACCGTTAGGCGTTGGGGCAAAATAGAGATCAATCATGCGTCCACCGCCTCCACTTCGTCCGCGTTCAGGGGCCTGGACGGTACCCAGCAGTAGCGATCCGCATCTAAAATATAGGCCTCGCGCAAACCATGGGGCCGGTTGCTGGCGGCCTTGAACACCTGTGCGCCCTCATGCGCCTGCGCCCGTGCTTGCGCGGCGTCGGGGTCAATATCATACAATCGAATTTCCAGACCACCCCCGCGCGGCCCATTCTCGGGTATCAGCGCGGGTAAGGGGTTGGCGTGATAGGTGTGGTCGGCGTGCAGTTGCAGCACCGCGGAGCCACTCAC
>PAFB01000126.1 GCA_002700865.1 Rhodospirillaceae bacterium | reverse complement strand
TCGCCTCTAGGATAAAAACCGGGCCGTTCGTCGGGCCCTATGGTTTTCAGAGAAAGCCCGTTTAGAAGGACAGCGCTGCACCAACTGCGCCGCCTTCGTCAGCCACGTCGTAGCCGGCGTAGAGGTTCAGCGCGCCGATGTCATAGGAAACACCGAAGGACGTCTTCAGGTCCTGATCCAGACCCAGAGAGATCCCGAAGCCGTTCAGCGAGGTTGCACCTACAACCGAGTAAACAAGCCCCGACTTGGTGTGGTCTTCATTGCCGGTTGCACCGAATTCAGCGTCTACCGCAAAGCCGCCGCTGGCAACGGATGCCGACAGGCCCCAATCGTTGTTGGAGTCCGCTGCGAAGCCGACAGAGAGACCGCCCAGCGCGTAATCCACACCCAGATCCCAGGTATCAACGGCAATCAAATCGTCGCTTCCGACTTTGACGTCAAAGGCTGCAATCAAACCGCCAAGATTGACGCTGGCACCCGTCAGCAATTCGAGCTGACCCAAAGCAGAATCCGGCGCCAGATCAATGGCAACGAATGGATTTGCACCCAGCAGACCCACGCTTTCGCCGACGACAACCAAGCCGTCTGCACTGATGTCGGCCTGATCACCGGCACCAGCAATCGCGCTTACGCTACCAGCGTAGTCGCTGGTTTGCAGGGTCAACTTGCCAAAGCCACCTTCGATGTAGATGGAGGCATCGCTTGCCGTCATGACTTTGGAGACATTGTCGAGGTAATACGCGGCATCAGAGTCGTTCAGGCCCTGAACACAGGCCGCACCAACCACCAGCTTGGTGGTCGAAGACGCCATTTGCACTTCCATGAAAGGCCCAACGTAAACCAGCGCGTCGGTCACAGTATCATTGGTCACAGCACCGCCGCCGTCCATATCGACAGCACCCTTTACCAGAAAGTGGTAGCGGGTTATCGCGGCCGTTGCAGCGGCTGGGTTTGCGAAAGACGCGGTCAGGTTCGTGGTTTGAGTAATTTGCGCCGTGGCACCGTGCGTGGTGACAAGGCTTCCGCCAGCCGCCAAGGAAATTGTCTCGGTTGCACCAGCGGCAACAGTCGTTGAGCCCATGACAGCAAGCTGACCTACAGGCAGATAGCCACCGCTGACCAAAGCCGCTTCTTCAGCGTTTGTGCTGTTCAGCGGGCCTGCAAATACGCCAGAGGACGCAGTTCCGCGGCCTGCAATCTTACAGATATTGGACGAAGAGAAGCTTGGCGCTGCGCTCACCAGGTAATCGGTGCGCACGTCGTCAACAGAGCGCCAGGAAGAGTTGATTTTAACAGCAACAACGTCCGGAGAGCTGACAGCACCGCCGCCAGATACGTTGTAAAGCGCCGCCATGATGTCGCTTGCGCCTTCAACAGTCGCTTTAACCAGGTAATTTACGCTGCTTTCAACGTAGGGGTTAAACTCGATCGAGGCGGTGGTGCCCAGAGAGAACGAACCGCCATACTTCAGGCCAGCATCGGTCGTACCCGCTGCGTTCAGATACAGGGCTATGCTGTTGTAAGAGTCAGAAAAAGTCAGATTGGCGTTGGACTTGTTAACGCCAAACTCGACGCCCAAATCAATCGAACCGCCCAGAGTAATGTCTACGGCACCAACAAAGCCAGCAGTCGTGACACCGACCAGACTGGAGCCTGCAATCAAATGGAACTTCATAATAAATTCTCCAAAAATACCCGGCCTTAAAAATGAAAATTAACCGGATGCGCTGAAAACCTGCGCCTTCAAATTTCAAATGCATGTGCCTTTTACAAAATGAATATGCCTTATTTCAATAGGTTACAGAGTGTTTTTAGAGTGATGTTGCAACCGTGCATCACTATTTATGCGTTTTTCAATGATTTCGGGCCTCCAATCCGCTGCATTTCAGCTGACAAACCTGCCCATCAGGCAAAAAATCGCCATGCCAACCCCTCGCAAAGGCAAAAAATGGCGCCTGAGCACACCTGAAAACCAACCGGGCACCCTCCCCGGATACGTCTCCAAGCGGCTGACAGTCGGAAAGGGCTTGCTGAAAGGCTCTAAGACAGCAATTTTACACGAGAGCGGCCGCAACCCTGTTAGTGCTGGCCTCAGGGATGGGTATGTCAGTCACAGAAATGAGTTACGGACGCCATGCGCGCGGTTTGCTGGCTTTGGGCGTGCCGCTGGCGGGCAGTCAGCTTGCGCATGCGGCGGTCGGGCTGACCGATACCATTATGCTGGGATGGTACAGCGTTGAGACGCTGGCCGCTGGCGTGTTGGCAACATCGTTCTTTTTCACCTTGTTTGTGGTTGGCAGCGGCTTTTCACTCGCTGTGATGCCGATGGTTGCCTCTGCCAACAGCGCCAACGACCCGGTGCAGGTTCGGCGCATCACCAGAATGGGGCTTTGGCTGTCCTTCTTGGCGGCGAGTGGACTGATGCCGCTCATGTGGTGGTCAGAGCCGATCCTCCGCTTGCTGGGGCAGGACCCGGAAATCGCCGCACTAGCGCAGGACTATCTGCGAATTGCTGGCTGGAGCATGTTTCCCGCCTTGTTGGTCAAGGTGCTGCAAAGCTATCTCGCTGCGCTGGAACGGGCTCAGGTTATTCTATGGATCACCGTTTTGGGCGGGGTCGGGAACGCTTTGGCGAATTGGGCGCTCATCTTCGGCAACTGGGGGTTTCCGGAATTGGGCATTATTGGCGCTGCCATCGCGACACTGCTGAACCAATGCCTGATGCTGGCTGGGCTTTGCCTCTACGCTGTTCGGATTTTGCCTGAGCACGCGCTGTTTCAAAGGCTCTGGCGCCCCGATTGGGAGGCGTTTCAGGAGGTTTATCGACTGGGGTGGCCCATCGGCCTCACGCATCTGGCCGAAAGCGGGCTTTTTACCGCAGCAGCCCTGATGATGGGATGGCTTGGAACCCTGCAACTGGCCGCCCACGGGATCGCCATGCAAATCACCTCAACCGCCTTCATGGTTCACATCGGCCTGTCTCAGGCGGCGACGGTGCGAGCGGGTCAGGCTTACGGGCTGGGGGATGTTACCGGGCTGCTCAGGGGCGGACGGATGGCGTTTACGCTGTCGTTGGGCATGATTGGGCTTACGCTGATGTTGTTTTTGGGCATTCCAGAGCTTCTGGTGGGCCTGTTTCTTGATCCGAACGAACCCAATCGCGCGGAGATCATTCAGGTTGGTGTAGGCCTGATGGCCATCGCCGCTCTGTTTCAACTGGCTGATGGCACGCAAGTCATGGCCATGGGTCTCTTGCGCGGGGTGCAGGATACCCGGACCCCCATGGTCATGGCTGCGCTGAGCTATTGGGTGCTGGGTATGCCCGCGGGCTACGTTCTTGGCTTCTGGACACCCTTGGAAGAAATCGGCGTCTGGGCGGGCCTGGTCGCGGGTTTGTTTTGTGCCTCTGCCCTGCTTTTGCACCGCTTCTGGCTCCACCGCGCGTGGTACAAGCGCCTTCCGAGCTAGGACTGAACCGGCGGATTGCCGGGGATCGGCTCGCCCCGCAAAGCACGGCTTGACCGCATGTATTGCGGCGCATAGGCCGCTTCGCCCTCCAGCACTTCAGCCGCATGCCATGCCCAGCGCGGGTTGATCACCATGCCGCGCGCCAGCGCCACCATATCAGCCTGCCCGGACCGAAGGATGGCCTCTGCCTGTTGAGGCTCCGTAATTTGACCGACAGCCATGGTTGGAATGTCCACGTCACGCCTGATGGCGGCGGCAAAGCCAGTCTGGTAGCCCGGTCCAGCGTCGATCTGCTGCTCCGCAGAGATGCCGGCGCTGGAGACGTCGATGAACTCAGCACCAGCATCCTTGAGCGCAGCGGTAAAGCAGGACGCCTCGGGGACATCCCAGCTCGACGTTTCGATCCAATCCGTCGCCGAAATGCGAACGCCGAGCGCTTTGTTTGCGGGCCAGACCTCGCGAACAGCCGCAAAAACCTCCAGCGGAAAACGCATTCGGCCATCAAGCGCGCCTCCATAGGCATCATTGCGCTGGTTGGTAATCGGCGACAGGAACTGGTGCAGCAAGTACCCATGCGCCATGTGGACTTCGAGCACATCAAATCCAATGGCATCGGCCCGCTGAGCCGCAGCGCGAAAGTCATCAACGACCTTGGCCATGCCAGCCTCATCCAAAGCGGTCGGCGTTTCAAACGCAGGGCTATAAGGGACAGCAGAAGGGGCCACCGTCTGCCAGCCGCGCGGGTCAGACGCCGAGATCGGCTTGGCACCGCGCCAGGGCAGGTCCGTGGAGGCTTTGCGGCCGGCGTGGGCAAGCTGAATACCCATTTTGGCATTACCGAAGTCCTGACAGAACCGGACGACGCGGGTCAGGGCAGCCTGATTCTCGTCCGACCATAGCCCCAGGCACCCCGGCGAAATCCGCGCTTCCGGACTCACACCCGTCGCCTCCACCATCACCAGCCCGACCCCACTGACTGCGAACTGGCCCAGGTGCATCAGATGCCAGTCGGTGGCGTTACCCTTGTCGGCGCTGTACTGGCACATGGGCGCGACGATAATGCGGTTGCTCAAGTCCACGCCGCCCAGCGTGATCGGTGAAAACAGTTGCGAAGTGGACATAAGCGCGGTGTTCCAAAGTGATAAACAACAGAGAAGAGGACGTGCCTGCCCCTTCAATGTGAGCGCCTTCGCCCCAGCGGCAAGCACCAGAAAAGAACTATCTGCACCGCCCTCAAAGATTTACAACTGCATGACAAGTCAACAAAATTGACTCGCAAGCGCTTTCAGCGTTAGCTCCCCCCTTGAGCAAAACTGAAAAGAATAGACCCCGCAGCGTCAAACTGGGGAGAGGAGCAATCGATGAGCAACATGGATCAAGTCATCACCACGGATATCTTCGTGGGTGGCAGTCACCGGCCGGCGTCGAATGGGGCGGTCTATGCGCTCTATAATCCTGCTCGTCCCACAGAATTGGTCGGCCATGCTGCCGCGGCGACCCGCGACGATGTTGACGAAGCCGTTCGCGCGGCTCACGCGGCTTTCCCGGCTTGGGCGGAGATTGGCTACGAGGCGCGGATTGCGATTATGCTGCAGGTCGCGGAGATGCTCGCTGCGGACGAAGAAGACATCAAATACCGTTCCCGCCTGTTCACGCGCGAGCACGGCAAAATCGCCCGTGAGACGCTGATGGAAATGAGCCGTCTGGGCGACCGTTTCCGCCAGGCCGCAGCCTATGGGGAGCGGATCATGGTCGATGAGACCATGGGGCCAGCCAGCGCGGGGCCGCAGCTCGATACGATTGTCACCCGCCAGCCGCGCGGCGTCGCAGCTCTGATTGTGCCGTGGAATTGGCCGCTGTCGATCCTTGGGGCAAAACTGCCGCAGGCTTTGGTGACCGGGAACACAGTGGTCGTGAAGCCGGCTGAAAACTCTGCCATGGCACCGGTGCTGACGCTGCAGAAAATCGCAAGCATGCTGCCGCCGGGTGTGGTCAACATCGTCACCGGCTCTTCCCGCGAAATCGGCGATACGCTGACCGGTCATCCGCTGGTACGCAACGTCAACTTCACCGGCTCGGTCGCTGTGGGTCGTCACGTGATGAAGGTGGCCGCCGAAAACCTCACCCCGGTCACGCTGGAACTTGGCGGCAACGACGCCGCGCTGGTGCTGGAAGATGCGACGCTGAACGACGAGGTGTTCAACAAGATGTACTGGGGGGCTTTTGGCTCTTCTGGGCAAATCTGCATGGCGATGAAGCGGCTCTACGTGCATGAAAGCCGCTACGATGAAGTGGTCGATGGCTTCACCGCCGCGTGCGAGCGTGCGGTTGTTGGCGATGGCTTGCTGCCCGAAACCACCATGGGGCCCGTCAACAACGCCAAGCAGCTGGGCGTCGTCACTCAAATGATCGCCGAAGCCCGCGCTAAGGGCGCCGACGTGCGGGAATGCGGGCAGGTCCCCGATGAAGAATTGTACTTCGGCGGCGGTTATTTCCAGAAACCCGCACTGGTCTACAACGCCGACCCCACGCTTTCCGTGGTCCGCGACGAACAATTCGGGCCAGCGCTGCCGCTGATGAAGTTCAAAACGGACGCCGAAGCGATCAACCTCGCCAACGATAGCGAGTTTGGCCTGTGTTCATCGGTCTGGACCGAAGACGCAGAGCGCGCCGTCGGGATCGCGAAAAAGCTGGAGGCCGGCTATACCTACCTGAACGGCCACGGCCCCATGGCCCAAGACGGACGCGGCCCTTTCGGCGGCTTCAAGAACTCCGGCGTCGGGCGCAACATGGGCTACGACGGCGTCCTCGCCTTCGCCGAACCCCACTCAATCTCCGGCCCAGCAGGCTTTTTGATCTAATCGAAAGGGCAACATCTCTTTCTGCTGCTACCGCCCACAAACCGCCCAAGCGGCCTGGAGACCGCACAGCAGAAGCGCTTTCAGGGCCTCTAGATTATCCCTTTGAACCAACAGGTTCCCAGCGTCAGGGTCACCGGCAGACAGTTCACTATCGCAATGGATCAAGCGATAAGGCACCTCGTGGTGATGGTTCACCACTGCCTTTTTTCCAATCCAGTCCAAAACCGGTACAGCGACTCTCCCTTTGCTATGGCGAGAGTCGCCTATCCCATCACTTGAAGCACCAGCGTTGGCAAAGCCGGGTAAGGCTGCTTAATAACTCTCAATTTGATACAAATTGAATTATATGCATCAACGGAGAAACTCAACTTAAAGAAACCTTATAGGCGGAAAATGAACCCACTAGATTCAACCAACAGCAGAGCGAAACAGGAACCGTCAAGTGACGGGATGTTCCAGACCCTAAGTCGTTATCCGCTGATTACGTGGATCATGGTTTTAACCGTGGTGCTGATCCCATTCTTGAGCCTTCGCATGTTTTTTAGCATCTGCGAGCACCTGAACGAGGCGTGCTTCCGTGAAACCAATTGGAAAGACTTAGGCCCGATGGGCGACTACATCGGCGGCATCATGAACCCGATCATCACCGCCGCGAGCTTCCTGATCCTGAGCTGCGCTCTTTTAGTCCAAATTGGCGAGCTAAGTGAGGCGAGCAAGAGCCGTGTTGAGCTGGCAGGCGCTACAGAGAAGCAAGCAACAGTCGAAGAGCGCGGCCAGATTATTGGAAGAACCATGGAAATGGCCGAAGCCTCGCCAGAGATTAACCTCGAAAGCTTCCTAAAATTCTGCAGCGATGGGCAGGATGACCTTTTGGGCTATTACCAGAGAACGTCATCACAAAGATCCTCGCTATCGCAGCAAATCGCCCATCTCGACAAAAAGATTCGAGAACTGAGGGTTGAAGTCGAAACGAGCCCAGGAGTGACAAAAAGGGATCTGCCGTCTGGGATGGGACAGGTTGAAAAAAAATTACAGACTGAACGTGACGAACTACGTCAGCAATTTAGAGCCTTCAGCCCAGAGTTCGAAAACTTTGAAAGTGTAAGGGGATACCTTTGTAAAGTCGGAGCTTTGGCTGACGCACATCTGATCGATTTTGAGCTTTTGGCAGGCATAAAGCCAGATTTGTTCAGGGTAACGCTGGATGCCGCAAAAATTGGAACGGAAAACACAAATATCGGCATTCCGTCTAAGTTTGTCCCACCACTTACTGAGTTGAAACGTCTTGTTAATCAACTGACCAGGACACCGAATTAAGCATTCCTTTCAGATGCCATAATCTCAGCATCGCTTCCTTTAAATTTCATCCTGTTGGATCGAATTTGAATGAAATCGATTCTGAAACGCTCCGCACTTCTTTTCATCTTGGTCTTCGTGCTTTCGGGGTGCAGTGCTCTTGCTGGTGAAGACAAGCCGAGCGCCTACGTTCGTGCCCAAGCTACCTGCCTAAATGTCCTTGGCTATGATCATTCTTTGTTTGAAGCTTGCGTCCTCGACCAAATGGACTACGAGCGAACACAAGACAGGCTTGACCAAGCGGAAAGAAGGGAGCGCTGGCAAGCTATTGCAGGAGCGACAGCGGCAGCGCTGAAGAGCTATGGACAACCTCACGCGCCTTCACCCGGATACAGAGCTCTGCCAACTCGAATTGTAGTTGAGCCGTCACCTATGCCAGCCTTCAAGCCGATCCAGTCGCCCTACCATACATACATGGGCCCAAATGGCGGGATGGTGACCTGTCATACAACCGGCAGCTTCACAAACTGCTTTTAGCCAGCTGAAAGGAACAAGATGAGCGGTCGCTCAATCAGGATGTTTCTCGCCGATGGAACCTCCACCGGAATCATCACCGCCGAAATCATGAATTGGACGGGGCACGTCGTGACGGGTCCGAGGTCTCGGTTGAGTGAATTGCTGAAGCGGGAAGAAACGTCCCGTACTGGCGTCTATTTCCTGGTCGGAGAAGACCCTGAGACAGGCGAAGACATGGTTTATGTTGGTGAGAGCGATGACGTTTCCAAACGGCTCCAGAACCATTCTAGGGACACTCAGAAAGACTTTTTCGGCAAGGTGGCTATCGTCACCTCGAAAGACCAAAACCTGACCAAGGCCCACGTGCGCTTCTTGGAAAGTCACCTCATCCGGCTGGCCCTTTCCAGTGGTCGCCTCAAGGTGGCCAATGGGAACTCACCCGATGCCCCGGCGCTGCCTGAAGCCGATGTTTCAGATATGGAATTCTTCATTGAGCAGGTGAAGTTGGTTTTGCCGGTCCTTGGCTTGGATTTTCTTCGAGCCAAACCCACACCCAAAAGCCCACCTCGTTCAGCAGCCGAACCGGACAAGCCACAAGAAGAAACCGACTTCTTCACACTGGTTGGCAAACGCGACGGTATCGAAGCGAGGGCTTACGAAAGCGATGGAGAATTCATCGTCTTGGCAGGAGCCAAAGTGCGAGGAAGATGGGCCAGTAAGTCTCTCCATGATTCTGGGTATAAGCGCAAACTTGAAGGCTTGATCGATCGAGGCGCTATCACCGAAAAAGACGGGCGCTGGGTCACGACTGAAGATCTCGTCTTTTCCAGTCCCAGCGCCGCCGCAGCCATTGCCTTCGGGCGCTCATCCAATGGCCGAACGTCATGGATTCACGAAGCGTCAGGCCAGACCTATGCAGACTTCCAACTAGCGGCCCTCGATAAGGCTTAGTCCGCCTTTTGGCAGGTGGTTCAGCGCTCAATGCTTCTTTCAGGACTCGCCCAACAACAATCTGCGGCGAGCCCGCAACAACCCCACTCGGGAACTTTTGAAGCAATCGTCTGATCGACGGCACTGAAACGTTGAACGGAAGAGCTGGATCTTCAACGGTGTACGGTATGGCGTTCTTGATCAGAGATGGGTTGTGGCAAGGCACGAATGGCGGAAAGGAAGTCCGCGTACCTAGCGTCTCTTGTCTTCCAATGCAGTACTATAAAGCTATTTATATCAGACAATTGAAATGAACCGAGATCCTGTAACGTCTATTGCATACTTACAGCTTTCGCGATATTATGTGGGATGAAATGTGGGGTAGATTGTGAAATAAAATGCCCAAAAAAGCGCCACATAAACAAGGAAAATTGCCGTCGGCGTTTCCGAATAACGTGAAAAAACCGGGCAAATACCATGACGGTGACGGCTTAATGCTCATCGTCGATCAATCCGAAGCCAAAAGGTGGGTGCAACGGCTGGTGATTAACGGTCGACGCCGCGACATTGGCCATGGATCCTTCAAACACGTGAGCCTCAAAGTAGCGAGGCTTAAGGCTGCGGCGGCAAGCAAGCTGGCACGAGAGGGTGGCGACCCTTTAGCAGAGCGCCGGCGTGAGCGCGGGGTCGACACCTTTGAAGAGCTCGCCCGCAAGGTGCACGAGCTTAAGCTTCCGACATGGAAGAACCCAAAGCATGCCGATCAATGGATCAATACGCTACGAACCTACGTCTTTCCGAAGCTGGGTGAGCGCAAGGTTTCCGATATTTCGAAGTTTGACGTACTGAGCGTCTTGGAGCCCATCTGGACATCGAAGCACGAAACAGCATCACGGGTGCGCCAACGCATGGGGGAGGTATTCAAGCGCGCGATTGCGCTGGATTGGCGTCAGGATAACCCCGCGGAGGCCGTAAAAGCGACACTGCCACGTATAAGCCGTGGACGCGTCAAGCACTACAAGGCGTTGGACTACAATCTGGTTAGCCAGTTCATTGCCGAGCTGCGACAGCGCCAAGCCTGGCCTGTGACCAAGCTGGCCTATGAATTCCTGATCCTGACAGCACTGCGAACGGGTGAAATCCGGGGGGCACTTTGGTCGGAGATCGATATTGAAAAAGCAGAATGGTTCATTCCGGGCGAACGGATGAAGGCCAAAGCTGATCACCGGGTGCCGCTGACCCCACGTATGCTTGAGATCCTTGCCGAGGCGAAAGATTATGCTGCAGCTGGCGGCAGGCTGGTGTTTCCCAGTCAACGCGGCGATCGCATGCTCTCAGACAATACGTTTCGGAAGCTTAACGAAAACACCTCTCATGACATCGATGTGCATGG
>PAFB01000125.1 GCA_002700865.1 Rhodospirillaceae bacterium | reverse complement strand
TGAACAACTGGCTGCACGGAGATATGCGCCAATACGACATAAGCGACCCCCACAACCCCAAACTGACCGGTCAGGTCTGGATGGGTGGCCTGTTGGGCAAAGCGCCTGAGGTCAATGGGGTCAAAGTCGCTGGCGGGCCGCAGATGTTCCAGCTCTCACTGGATGGAAAGCGGCTCTACGTCACCACGTCATTGTTCTCGACTTGGGATAATCAGTTCTACCCGGAAATCCGGACACAGGGCGGTGTCATGGTGATGATCGACTGCGATGTCGAAAACGGCGGCATGAGCATCAACGAAGACTTCATGGTGGATTTTGGCAAGGAGCCAAACGGCCCCAGCCGCTGTCACGAAACCCGCTACCCCGGCGGCGACTGCACAAGCGATATTTGGCTATGACCACCGCCCAAACCTTCGCCATCCACGTCACCAATCAGGGCGCACCGCAGACCTTCACCGTCGCCGCGGATCGCCCCTTGTTGGACAGTTTGCTCGAACAGGGCGTGGATCTGCCCTATGGGTGCCGCTATGGCGGGTGCATCACGTGTGCGGCAAAGCTGACAGAGGGCACGGTGGACCAAAGCGAACAGGTTGCCCTGAACAACCGGCAAATTAACGATGGTTATGTTGTTTTGTGCGTGTCGCGACCGCTGAGCGATTGTACCCTTGAAGTGGGCGTGGAGAGCCACGATAAACTCTATCGGAACCCATTCCTGAACCCGCTGCAGCCCCATGAACTCAAGGCGGATATCGCCGAACCGAAGGAATACGACAGTGCCAGCTGAAGCCGAAGGCAGCCGCTATACCTATCCGGCAGGCTACATCGAAGACATTTTACGCTCCGTCAAAACCATCGCGATGGTCGGAGCCAGTGCCGATAAGACGAAGTTCAGCTACGGCGTTTTGCGCGTGCTGCACGAAACCGGCTACGACATGATCCCGATTAACCCCAATCCAAAGGTAAAGGAGATCAGGGGGCTCAAGGTTTACAACAGCCTCGAAGAGATCGATCGCCCTGTTGACATGGTGGAAGTGTTCCGTCGGCCAGAGGAGCTTTACGCCATCGCCGAGCAGGCAATCGCCATCAAAGCAAAGGTGCTTTGGGGGCAAATCGGGGTGTTTGATGATCGGGCGGCTCAACTGGCTTCGGATGCCGGGCTGAAAGTGGTCATGGACCGCTGCCCAAAGATCGAACTGTTCCGGCCTTTTTGGAAACCTCGGCTGGATCTGGAGATTTAGCCCAAAAAGCCCCTTTTGCGAGCACGATACACATCCAAACCTTGTCAAATTGACACGAGCATGAGCAATAGGGGGTGTCGCTTCTGCGCAAAAAGTGCGGCTGTAGGGATGAATTTGCGGCTGATTGGTGAAATGGTCTGTCCGACTCAAGTTTAAGGAGCAGGTCAGAATGGACGGTGAGTTTTTCAGTAGCACGCGCAAAGTCATGCCCTTTGCTAATCCAAATGCGGAAGCAGCACCCAAGGTTCTGATTGACAGCGCGCGCGGCGAGACGCTCGATGATGGCAGCCCAAACAATGGCAACCGTATTGAAATCGGGCCGACTGATCTGGCTTGGCAGGAGTGGCACGATGCCGGTCTGCAAGCGCCCAACCTTGACGCCATCCGGGCCTACCGACTGCAGCGGATCGTCGACGGCTTGCACGCCCGCGGTTGGGGCGGTGTCCTCCTGTTCGATCCGTTAAATATTCGCTACGCCAGCGACAGCACGAGCATGCAGCTGTGGAACACCCACAACCCCTTCCGGGCCTGTTTGGTGACGGCGGACGGGCATATGGTCGTCTGGGACTACAAAAAAAGCCCCTTCCTGTGTGAGTTTAATCCACTGGTACGCGAGGTTCGCAGCGGCGCCAGCATGTTCTATTTCACCAACGGCGACCGCACCACCGCAGCAGCAAACAGCTTCGCGCAGCAGGTTGTCGAGCTGATGAGCAAGCACGCCGGCGGCAACATGCGATTGGGCGTCGATAAGATCATGCTCGACGGCTACCACGCGCTGTCCGACGTCAACTTTGAAGTGATGCGCGGCGAAGAGCTGATGGAAAAGGCGCGCAGCATCAAGAGCTTTGACGAGCAACTCGCCATGAAGTGCGCCAGTCGGTCCTGTGAGCAGTCTGTCTTTGAAATGCAGGCCGCTGTTCAACCCGGCATGACCGAAGACGAAATCTGGTCGGTGCTGCATGCCGCCAATATCAAACGCGGGGGTGAGTGGATTGAAACCCGCTTGCTGGCGACCGGCCCACGCACCAATCCATGGTTCCAGGAATGCGGACCCAGGAAGCTGCAAAACAACGAAATTCTGGCCTTTGACACCGATTTGGTGGGCATTTATGGCTTCTGCATCGACATTTCCCGAACATGGTGGATCGGCGACGAAAAACCGCGCCAAGATATGATCGAGGCCTACAAGCACGCCGTCGAACACATGCGCACCAACGAACAGCTGGTGAAACCGGGCACCTCCATGAAAGAGCTGACCTTTGGCGGTCACCAGCTCGACCCAAAATACGTCGCGCGACAATACAGTTGCCGTTTTCACGGGGTTGGGCTGTGCGACGAATGGCCGTGCATCCCCTACAAAGAGGACTTCGAGGAAGGCGCTAACGATTACGAGCTGGAGCCGGGTATGTGCCTTTGCGTCGAAGCGCTGGTGGGCACGGAAGACGGGGATTTCTGCATCAAACTGGAAGACCAGCTGATCGTTACTGAAACTGGTTTCGAGAACATAACGACCTTCCCTTACGACAAGCGCCTGCTCGCCGAGGCTTAACCACGCCTCAAGTCTCCGCTTCATCGGCTTTCAGGTCTGCGCCCTCCTTTGCTACGTCAAAGGCAGCGCAGACCGGCCTTTGAGAGCGATGGTAGCGTCAGCGCCACCACTCAAATCCAGCGCAAGCACCGGTACGCCGGGCAGCAAAGACAAGCACAGCCACCCGCGACACGGCCATCACGATTCGAGTAAACCAGCGACAAACCAGCCCAAATGACGTTTTCCTGCAGGCGACGGTCTCATAAACACGCCGAGAATCATCAATCGTTAAGGATTTTGAATTTTTATCCCGGGGTTAACCACAGGGTTTTCCACTCAATTATCCGTGCGTTTGGTACCAGGGGTTTAACAACAGTCGGTGCCTTCCCTCAGGACAAAAGGTGACTTAGCCAATCGTCCCCTTTTGCATCTTCTCTATCATTTTACCGGGAAATTTTGCCCTAAAATTTGCCAACAACTCAACACGCATAACAAATTAAAGCTAAATTGTGTCAGCAGCACATACAAAACTCTGAACTTACCCGAGCTGACCTAACGGCCTTGCCGATTTAGGACACCCCAAACTCAGGTAACACTTTGATTGATGGGGAGGTTTGTTTGTTGTGTTTGCCGGATTCCGATCCACCGGTAGACGGAGTTCTTTGAGCTATTGTTCTGGCATCAAGATCGATGGAGATGATCCAACAATCTTGCAGGACCTTCAGACAGATAAGGCGGTTTGCCATACCGTTTTTTGATGACCAGCGATGGCATCAGTAATCTCATCAAAGGCCGGACAGACGACATGTGCTGTCCGGCCCTTTTTTTTACTCAATTCCTGCTGAGGTGCTGCTGGACGATGACGACAAAATCGCGATCGGCTGTGAAACCAAGCGCCAGTGCGCGAGCGGCGGTGAAGTTTGGGGCCCAGCCGGTGACAATGCCTTCAATCACCGGGTCAATTTGCTTGCGGATCAACCCAACCGCCCGGGCCCCTGCCACCTGCTCCAACGCTGCGATCTGCTCCCCCACAGTTGCCGAAACACCGGGCATGGACAGGGCGCGGCGGTGGTCTATTTGGCTCAGATCGAGGCCGATTGCATGGACAAAGAAGCCAGCGGCAGTTTGGGGACTGGCGAACCAGTGTCGCAAGCTCTCGTCAACCGGCAGGATAGCTTCCTTCCCGGCCAAGGGTTCGCGAATAATGTTCGAAAAGAAACTGCTTGCGGCCAGATTAGCCTTGCCCGGCCGGACACAGATGGTTGGCAGACGCAAACTGAGGCCGTCGATGAAGCCGCGTCGGGTGTAGTCATTGACCAACAACTCTTGCATGGCCTTTTGGGTTCCATAGGACGTGCGCGGCGCGAGGTGAAAATCGTCGTCCAGAATCGCAGGAAACGGGGGACCAAAAACAGCGATAGAGGAGGCAAAAATAAAGCGAGGGTGATAGCCCTCCCGGCTATTCAGGCCGCGAATGGTCTCCAGCAAAGCATAAGTCGCGTCAAAATTGACGGTGTAGCCCTTTTCAAAATCCGTTTCGGCCTCGCCCGAAACGATGGAGGCGAGGTGGATGATGCAATCAGGACGATGCTGCAACACTGCGTTTATGGCATCGGGGTCGCTGACAGTACCGACGACTTCAATGGTGCAGGCTTTGAGCACAGCCGGAACCGGCGTTGGCGCGCGGTCGCAGGTGATCAGCTTCTCAATGGAAAGCGGTGCAGATGTCTGGCTGAGCTGGTCGAGAAGCTCCTGTCCAATCATGCCAGCCGAGCCCAAAATCGCTAGTTTCATCCGGTCATCTCCTCCAGCTTGCGGGTTAGGACAGCTTGAGTGGTAAGGAGTCGAGGGCGCGCATAGAGTTGTTCGGGCGCCAAACCGGCGGACCGGCAAACTCAATCTGGTTCACCCGGCGTCCCAACGCTCCGAGAATAGCGCGCCCCTCTGCTCGGGCAATGATCTGCCCAACACAGGAATGCACCCCGACCCCCAAAGCCAGATGACCGCGTGTATCGCGCAGAATATCGAAGTTGTCTGGATCTTCAAACTTGGCCGGATCGCGATTAGCCGCGCCAAGCACGCACAGAATTTTTGTGCCTTCCTCTATTTCAACGCCCGCCACAGTTGTTGCTTCACCAGCGGTGCGAAAGAAAGCCTGCACCGGAGTACAAAAGCGCAGCGCTTCTTCGAACGCGGGGCCGCAAAGGTTTTGCGGATCGCTCTTCAAGCGTTGAAACTGCTGGGGATATTGCGCAAGGCACCAGAGCGCGCTGCCGATCCCCGAAACCGTGGTATCGACGCCTGCGGACAGCAGCGAGCGGATCAACATACCCGCTTCGGGCTCACCGATTTCGCCGGAGTCCGCCGCTGAGTAAATGGTAGCCCCAATGCCGTCTTCGGTCAGGCGTGAGCGGTCACACTGCTCGTTGATCCACGGCACAATGTCGGGTGCTTTGGCCATGATACGCCGACGCAAATCGTTGTCGGGGCCGACGGCATTGAAGACCATCGCGCCATAATCCACCAGTTTTCGGGCATCGGGTTCCTTGATACCAACCGCACGGGGGAAAACCCGCGTGGGAAAAGCTTCCGCGATGTCGGAAACGGCTTCAATGTCACCTTGCGCCAGAACTTCGTCTACCAGTCTTTTAGCATCTTCGATGAAATCCTGCTCCAGCTTGCGGACAACCGCGGGCGACAAAGCCCGCATGATAACGCGGCGGTTATGGGTGTGCTCGGGCGGGTCGACCTCCAGCACGATTGAGGGAGGCCGCCAGGGCTGTTCGAGCTTGAAGTCCGCCATACCGATCCCGCGCGACGACAGAAAACGGTTGTGATCATAGAAAATCTCCCGCGTTTCCTCGTATCGTCCACTGATCAGAATTTCATAGCGCGGGATATAAACCAGACCGCCCTTTGCTCGCAGGGCATCAAAAAACGGGATGGGATCGGTCAGAATGGCCTCGTCATAGGGATCAATATCCCAAACCTCAACGCCCGCAGGCGGTGAAATCGATTTGTGTTGATGAACCAATGTCGCTGCCATGAGCGCCTCCCTTGTACCGTTTTGGCTCGGGATAGAGCACATATGGAACGGCCATGTGAAAGCCTGCCTCACCTGATGGCGATGTTCAATCGAAACAGAACGACGTTAAAACGTGAGCGCTGGCCAAACGCTGCTGAATGCCCCACCAAAGGCCACGCTCACGGGACCAGCGCGCCGGTCAAAAATTCGGGTCTGATACGTAAAGTCATCGCTGATTTTCCGGGTGAATACGCGTCAAAAGTGTGCAAGGTTCTTAGGCCTGTTCTGGGTCTGATTGCTGCGAGGGTGCCCCGCTTTTCGCCGTGATTTCAAATATCAAGATGCCGCAGACCCGCCGCGGCGATTGATACAGGCATTCTTTGTTTGAGGAGAAAACAATGAAAACGCTCATTCTCGCCACTGGCGCAGCGCTGATGGCTGCCTCTGCGGCCTACGCGCAGGAAGTTACCTTGCGTCTGCACCACTTCATGCCCCCGCCGGCAACCCTGTCCAAACACTTCTTCCTGCCTTGGGCGGAAGAAATGGCGGCGAAAACCGACGGTCGGCTGGTGGTCGAAGTCTACCCGTCCATGAGCCTTGGCGGCACGCCCGGTGACTTGATTGACCAGGCGATTGACGGCGCGGTGGATATCAGCCTGACACTGACCGGGTACACGCCCGGACGTTTCAACAAGTCAGAGGTCTTTGAACTTCCTTTCATGATGGAAGACGCTGAAGCCACCGCAGCGGCGTACTATGACATGATTCAAGCCGAACTGCAGGACGGCGAGCTGGCGGATGCCAAGATTCTGGCCGCTTGGGTACACGGTCCCGGGGTCATCCACACCGCTGAGCCCGTCACCCGGCTTGAAGACATGGCCGGTAAGGAATTGCGCGGTCCAACGCGTGTGATCACAGACCTGCTCGGCGAATACGGCGCGACCCCGGTCGGTATGCCGCTGCCCGGCATCCCTGAGGCGCTGTCCAAGGGGGTGATTAACGGTACGGTTCTTCCATGGGAAATCACACCGGCAATCAAGCTGGGTGAACTGGTGACCAACCACACGGAAATCGGCGGCGGCCGTGCGCTGTACACAGCGACGTTTATCCTCGCCATGAACTGGGACGCTTACGAAGCCCTTCCCGATGATCTGCGTGCCATCCTCGATGAAAACACGGGCAAGGAAATGTCACGGGCGGTTGCGGCAAAAATGGTGGAACGCGATGCAGCAGGCCGCTCGGTCTATGCGGGCAACACCATTATCGAGCTGCCAGAAGACGAGGTTGCCCGTTGGATTGAAGCGGCTCAGCCGGTTTACGACCGCTGGATCGAAAGGGCGTCGGACAAGGGCTTCGATGGACAGGCCACCATCGATATGGCGCGGGCGCTGATCTCAGCAAACCGCTAAGCCTGTTCCGCTTAAACGGGATGGCTGGATGGTGCTAGACATTCAGCCAACCCGGCTTTAGGGAAAGGTCGCTCGGGCCACACAGGGCGCGAGCGGCCTTTTCGCGTTTAGGCCTTTTTCCACTTTCACCACTTCTATCCGCAAGGTCTGTTTGCGGGTCGAGAGGTGCCTCTGACTGGGAGTTCCCATGAGCGACGTTTCACCCCCGAAACGCGGTCTGAGTGCACGCATTGAACGCGTGGGCCGATGGCTGACGGCGGCAACAGGTGTTTTTGCCGTGATCGGTGGTTTGGGCTTGCTCTTCGCGATTGTGATCACTTGCATCAGCATCCTTCTCAAGGTCACGCGGCGAATTCTCGATTTTACCCTCTCAGAGGTAGCAAATCCCGAAATCTGGGCCGGTATTAAGCCAATTTTGGGCGAGGAAGAGCTGGTGCAGTACGCCGTGGGCACGGCCCTGTTTTCGGCGCTGCCGTGGGTGATGATGAAGCGTGGGCACGTTCGTATCGACATCTTTGAACCGCTGTTCAGTGGTCTGCTCAACCGGGTGCTGAACCTGCTCGCAGACCTGTCTTTACTGGCGGTCTCCTACATGATTTTGACCCGGCAGTGGTATTTGCTGTTCAAGAAGGCCCGGCGTTCTCAGGAACCCATGCCCGACCTGATCTGGAGCGGCGATTGGCAAGGCGCGCTGGGACGGTTGCGGGTGCAGCCTGAATCGCAGATTTTGAGCATGAAGCTTTGGCCGTTCTATGCCTTTGCCGAGCTGTGCATCGCCTTTTTCATGGTGGTTGCCTTGTATTGCACAGTGCAAAGCCTGCTGAGGCTGTTTGACGGCACTAAGCCCTCCCCCAAACCCACGCCGAGGCCCTCTCCCCCAACCACGAATGCGGGAGCTTGAGCGCACCATGGATTGGCTCACTTCGTCCTTGAGTGGTTTTCAAATCGGCCTGCTGTCCTTCCCTGTTCTACTCGCCCTTGTAGCCCTTCGTTTACCGCTGGCGGCGGCAATGTTTATCGTTGGTGCGCTGGGAACGGTTCTGGTGACGGGTAACGTGCGGATGATGGACAGCCAGCTGAAGTCTTTCGCCTTCGGCACGCTGAACAACTATTCGCTGTCGATTATCCCGCTGTTCCTGCTGATGAGCGAGTTCGCGACGCGCGGGGGCATGTCACGGTCCTTGTTTGATGCTGCTGGCGCGTGGCTTGGACATCGCAAAGGCGGGGTGGCAATGGCTGCCATTGGCGCGTCAGCGGGTTTTGGTGCCGTTTGTGGGTCGTCTCTGGCGACGGCCTCAACCATGGGGAAAGTGGCCCTGCCCGAGCTGCAGCGCTCAGGCTACTCCAGCGCACTCTCAACCGGCGTTCTGGCGGCAGGCGGCACTTTGGGCATCCTGATCCCACCCTCGGTTGTTCTGGTGATTTATGCCATTCTGGCGGAGGTCAACATCGAGAAACTGTTCACCGCTGCCTTCATCCCCGGCTTGCTGGCCATGCTGGGCTATATGGTCACGGTTTCGATCTACACCCGCGTGGTGAAAGGCTCAGAGCAGGCACGGCCTCGCCTGCCCTATGCCGAACGATTCCGCATCATGACCCGAGTGTGGCCCGTCCTGCTGATTTTCGTGCTGGTTATCGGCGGAATCTACACCGGCGCCTTCACGCCGACCGCTGCGGCTGCGGTGGGGGCTGCGGGCACAGCGGTAATCGCGACACTCAACGGCGGCCTGACCTGGGCTGGTCTGAAAGACTCCCTGCTCGCCACCGCCAAAACCTCCGCCATGATTTTCTTCATCATTCTCGCGGCTGGTGTTTTCAACTCATTCCTGAGTTCCGCCAAGGTGCCGCAAACACTGGCGGCATTCTTTATCGCCTCGGACCTCAACCCGTGGATCATTCTACTGGGGATGCTGCTGCTGTATCTGATCCTCGGTACAGTGATGGACTCCATCGCGATGATCTTCCTCACCGTGCCGATTTTCTATCCCATCGTGGCACAACTGGACTTTGGCCTGACACCGACCGAAGTCGGGCTATGGTTTGGGATTTTGGTGCTGATGTCCGCCGAAGTGGGGCTGATCACCCCGCCGGTGGGGCTCAACCTGTTCGTGATCAACAATCTCGACCGGCGGATTCCAATGATCGAGACCTATAAAGGCGCGCTGCCATTTGTCGCCTCAGACGTGGTCCGGATCGTCATTCTGGTAGGCTTTCCCGGCATTACGCTGTTTCTGGTCCGGCTGTTGTTCTGACCCTTGGACCAGAAAAGGATGATCAGCTTAGACTTTCATCATCCCCATCTGATCTTCGAGCTTCTGCATGACCTGCATCGCCGCCAATCCCTGTTGAAAGCTGGAATTCGGCTCGCGGCCCGCTTCGATCGCGGCAATGAATTCGCGGTCGATGAGTTCAATACCATTGTTGCTGACCGCCACGTCGCTTAGGTCTATTGGCTGCTCGCGACCGTCCACCAAATCATCATAGCGGGCGATGTATGTGCCCGTATCGCCGATGTAGCGAAAGAAACTGCCCAATGGACCATCGTTGTTGAACGACAGCGACAGCGTGCAAAGCTTGCCCGAAGGGGTCTTCAGGCCGATGGTCATATCCATGGCAATCCCAAGCTCAGGATGCGCCGGCCCTTGCAGGCCAAAGACGTCGCTGGGGATTTCTCCGGTCTGGTACATGAACAGATCGATGGTGTGGCAGGCGTGATGCCACAGCAAGTGATCGGTCCAACTCCGCGGTTCGCCTTTTGCGTTCAGGTTCGAACGACGGAAGAAGTAGGTTTGAGCATCCATTTGCTGGATGTTGAACTCGCCAGCATCAATCTTGTTGCGGATGTACTGGTGGCTTGGATTAAATCGCCGAACATGGCCAACCATGCCAACGACACCGGTCCGTTCCTGCGCCGCGACCATGGTTTCTGCGTCAGCAAGGCTGTCTGCCATGGGGATTTCGCAGAAGGTGTGTTTGCCCGCTTCCATCGCCTGAACCGATTGCGTGGCGTGCAATTGGGTCGGCGTCGAGAGAATGACCGCATCAACGTCCGCGGCCAGAAAATCCTCGAAAGACGCACAAGCACGGGCAATACCACGCTCGGCGCTGAGGGCTTCGATCTTGTCTTTATTGGGACCAAAAACCGCTGTGACTTCAGCATTAGGGATATTGGCCAAAGCATCGAGATGCTTAATGCCAAAAGCGCCATAGGCACCAGCGACACCAATTCTAACCATATCAGCGGTTCTCCAAGATCAAATGCCCGACGGCCGTATTCGAGGCTGGCACATGGTAAAACCGGTGGATTTCTTCCACATTCGGGTTCAGAGCCCCGCGCATCACGTACCACATGACCAGCTCAATACCTTCAGAACCGGCTTCGCGCAGGTATTCGATATGTTCGATCTCCGCGCCGCGATCTGGATCGTTGACCAACAGGTCCATGAACCGGGCGTCCCACTCAGCGTTAATCAACCCGGCGCGCTCATGCTGGAGCTGGTGGCTCATCCCGCCCGTGCCAAACACGCAAACTTTCAGGTCCTCACCATAGCTCTCAATCGCGCGCCGTATCGCTTTGCCCAGCGCAAAACAGCGCCGGCCCAGCGGTGCGGGGTACTGCACCACATTCACGGCCAGCGGCACAACCGGACAGGGCCACTCGTCAGGCTGACCGAACATCATTGTCATGGGCACAGTCAGGCCATGGTCCACTTCCATCTCATTCATGATGGTGATGTCGAATTCATCGAGGATAAGCGATTGTGCGATATGCGCTGAGAGCTGCCGGTGGCCTTTGACCACGGGCACGGGACGGGGACCCCAGCCTTCGTCCGCTGGCGCATATTCATGACCGCAACCCAGCGCAAAGGTGGGAATCACGCGCGCGTCAAAGGCGGTGCAGTGGTCGTTGTAGACCAGAAAAATCACGTCAGGACGCTCTTTTTCCATCCATTCCCGGGAGAACTCAAATCCCCGGAAAATCGGGCCGTAGTAGTCGTCGCCCGTGATGCCTTTATCCGAAGCAACGCCCAGGGCTGGCACGTGAGAGCAGGCAACGCCTGAAGAGATGTAGGCCATTATTTGTCTTCCCATTCAGACTTGTAGCGATTGCCTTCGATGCTGCGACCCCCGCCGACCATCATCGCGCGGTAGTCCTCACCCATCCCGGTCATCAGTCCGGCGAGCTGCTGAAAGTTGATGCCGTGATAGGCAGCAAGCTTGCTGGTGTAATAGATGTTTCCACCCAGTTCGAGCAGGCGGTTCCATTCCTGATTGAGCGCGGCTTCGCGCTGCTCTGCTGTCATGGGGAAGGTGTCGATGTAGCCTTCGGGGTCAGCGCGAAAGGCTTCACGGTTGGGCGCAAGCCTCAACGAAATACAGAACTGGTTCAGGTAATAGCCCACCGCCGCCTGATCGCTGTCAAAGACGATGGTACCGGGAATATCAGAATAGGGCTTGCTCATACAAAGTCTCTCTCTGCGCCTGAGTGATCGCGGCGTTTGCGCGGCCCGTTTGACCCAAGGGTGAAGCGGCACTGCAAAAATACGTCACATGTCACGTTTCTTGTGTATTGGCTTACGAGTCAACATCGTAATTCGGCGGAGCGGGGATGAAAAGCACTGCGCACTGCGGGGTTTCGGGCCTGTTTCACCCGCGGGCGAAGATGTCCCGTGCTATTAGCGGCCCAGCGACGGCGAGGACGCGGCGGCGGTTTCCGGGCTTAAGCGGCCAGACGCCAGCGCCGCCAACGCCACCATCACGGTTGCAACGGCAAACATCAGCCACAGCCCGCCGACCTGATAGGCCAAGCCAGAAAGCGCCGTTCCAAGCAGACGACCGCCTGCGTTGGCCATGTAATAGAAGCCGACATCCATCGTGACCCGCTCGGACTTGGAGAAAGCGAGGATCAGGAAGGAGTGCAGCGAGGAGTTGAGCGCAAAAACGGCCCCAAAAACCAGCAGCCCCACCACCAGCACGCCGGTGAGCACGGGATGTTGCGAGGGCAGCGCAATCGCTGCGAGCGTTAGCACCGCAGGAATCGCACTCAGCGCCCAGGCCCATAGCCGCGCCTGACCAACCAGCGCTGCCTCTGGTCGTGCTGCTGCACCAAGCAGGCGCGGCGCCCCCGCTTGTACCGCGCCATAGAGCATGATCCACACGGCCATGAAGCCGCCGATGATGAAAAAGGCGGTACGATTACCGGCTTGGGAACCGTCAGAGAGAACAGCGTAGAAATAAATCGGGATGCCCACCACAAACCAGACATCTCGCGCGCCAAAAAGGAAGACGCGGGCAGCGCTAAGCCAATTGACGTTGGACGATTTGGAAAAGACTTCGCTGATCTTCACGCCCTTGCGTCCGCCGGGCAGGATGTTCGGCAAGGCCAGCAGGACCGCTGCCAGAATGACCGCCAGAACCACCGCCATCGCCAGCACAGTCGTTTGAAAGCCCGCCAAGGCCAACAGCGCCGC
>PAFB01000124.1 GCA_002700865.1 Rhodospirillaceae bacterium | reverse complement strand
GGATCGTGACGCCAGCGCGAAGATCTGGGTTAAAAACCAAACTGGAACAACAGACCGCCCTCACCATTGCCCTGCTGGGTGACATGCCCTTCGGTGCCTTCACCAAACTGAAACAAGCCAAAAGCGTTGCCGTTGCCCTGCTGGGTCAGCGTACCGGTATGGTCGTCGCCATGTTGCTCGATAATGCCGAAGTTACCCGAGCCGCCTTGCAAGAAACCCGCGGCGTTACCGTTACCCAGTTGCCGCAAAGCAGCCTCATCGCCCTGCAAGCCCTGAAACAAGGCGTACAGAAAAAGACCGTTGGAGATGGCTTGCTTCTCCTCCGGGGTGGACCCTTGAATGCCGATTGAGATGCTGCCGGAGATGTTGGAACTGGCGGAGGCAGGTGCCGATGCCGCGCTGAGGGAGAATGCGACCAGTGCAACCGTGGCTGCGCGCTTAAATGCAGAAATGACGTACATGGTTTTGACCTTTGAGTACGGCGCCCTGTGGGTGTGGATTGAGGTGCAAGCGCGCCTTGGATGTTAGAGTTGATGCCCTCTCGCTGCCCCCTGCTGGTAAGCCGGACGTTGCTGCGGTTGACACGCACCTTTGTGCCATCCCTCCGTAACGGTCGATTTTCAGGTATATCTGCTGTGGAAACAGGATATTTCGCGATACTTCCTCTGTTTCAGCGTCGAAATGAATGCCTTACTTAAAATAGATCCTTATATTTTCTGTTCGCATTATTGCCTTAGCAGACGGTGCGGTTGCTCCCTTGCCGCCCCTCGGAACACCCGGGAAAGCCACGGTGCCTAGCATTGTGATCAAGAGAAGGGGGATGTAGGTGTTGAGGCATGTCGTCCAAACTCTCACTTCTTTGGCTCCAGGCCTTTGTTGCGGTAGCAAAGAGCGGTTCGCTGCAGCATGCAGCGCAGCGGTCAGGGTTATCGGCCAGCACGCTGTCCAGCCATCTGCAGAAACTGGAACATCACCTCGGCTCTCCGCTGGTTGACCACAGCAAGCGCCCGCTCGCCCTGACGGCCAAAGGGCACCGGTTTCTCGGGCACGCCGAAGCGGTGCTTGAGCGTCTGCTTGCGGCTGAAAGCGATATGCTTGCCGACGGACCGCAGGCAATCCGGCGCCTGCGTCTGGGGCTGATTGATGACTTTGATACGGACGTGGCACCCGCCCTGACGCTGCAACTTGCCCGCAGGCTTCCCAACTGCGCCTTTGAGCATTTTTCACGCCCCAGCCACGAAATCCTGCAACTGCTCATCGACCGGCGCGTCGATGCCGGGGTTGCGACAGTGCCGGTTGAGGGGTTGGCGGGGTTGGTCCAGCGGCCCTTGCTCCGCGACCCCTACGTGGTGGTTGTGCCGACCGGGGCTGATTGCCCCGACTTCAGCAAACCGCCTAAAGACCTGCCATTCTTGCGGTATTCGCCCGAGCAACACATCGGCCGTCAGATCGAGGCGCAGCTGAACCGGTTGCGGATCACGCTGCCCCAGCGGATGAGCGCGGAAAGCAATCAGGCGCTGATGACTTTGGTCGCTGGTGGACAGGGCTGGACCATCACGACCGCAACCTGCTTCAACCGTGCGCGCAACCTTTGGCCTGAACTCACGCTGCATTCCTTTCCCCGGGCACAGTTTGCACGGGAAATCGCACTGATGACGGTTCCGGGCGGTGCTGACAGCCTCGCGGACATGCTTGAAACCATGCTGAGAAGCCTGATTCAAGCCCGAACTGTCGAGCCTGTTTTGGCCGAAGTTCCGTTCTTGCGGGACCAGTTCACCATGATTCAAAGCGATGCGCCCCAAGCTTGAAGCGTTAGGCCTAAAGCGGGTCAAAGAATAATGTTGAACCGCGCCCGGATTGCGCTGTCTTGCTCGGGGCTCAAGTAGCGTGGCTGGTGACCGGCCAACACCTCACGCGCCTTTTGTCGGGCCCGGTCCCAAGCCGTTGGCGCACCACCGGCGCCCCAGACGCCCGGGTCATCCCGATCAGCAAGCGGCGGATAAAAGTAGTCCCGCTCCATGGCTGCCAGTGTCTGCTCTCCGCCCAGAAAGTGACCCTCGCCCAGCACAGCTTGACAAATGTCGTCAAAGCCCAGGTTGGCTTCCGTCACCTCTGCCCCCCGCAAAGTCCGATAGGTGTGCGCGTGCATTTCGTCATCGAGGATAAAGGCCTCGAAGCTTGCGCCCAGCAGCGATGCCGTCATACCGGAACTCTCGTAAATCAAGTTCCCGCCTGCCAACCCGGCGGCAAGCGACGTCATCCCTTTTTCCACGCCATACTGCGCGTCGATTGCTTTGGCGTCGGTCATAGAGCTGGCCACGCCTGAGCACAGTCCCAGCCAGTTGGACAGTTGCGCTGAGGCGGCGTTCAACAGGACGGTTTCACCGCCCCCACCAACAAAAGCTCCCGTCCGCAAGTCGATCACCAGCGGCCAGTTGGAAAACACCATGGGAAAGCCCGGTTCAATCGAGTGCACCATCACCAGCGAAGCCAGCGTTTCGGCCAGCGACTGAGCCAGAAATCCAGCCATGGTCGCCGGCGCCGTGGCACCGGCTTGCGCTGCTGTGATGTTGGAAATCGGTATCCGGTGCTCAACGCACTTGAAAACCACGTCAACCGCGTCTTCACCGAAGCGCAGGGGCGAGATAACCGGGCTGATGTGCGCCTTGACGAAAGGCCGCTCGGCAAACTTGCCTGGCCCACCAGCCGCGATATCCAGCATATCAACAATAGGATCAACGTGCTCCGCCAGCGTAAACGAGGTTGCCACCGGCTTTGTCGTGTTTTGCAGCAGCGCATAGACCGTGTTCACGTCCAAATCAAAGTTGTCCGGAACATCGGTCGCCACGCAACAACGCGTGAACCAGCTGACATTTTCCAGCGTGTCCTGCAGTCGCGTGAAGTCGTGAAGGTCAGCCAGCGTCGAGGGACGATACAAACCGCTGTCGAGATCCAGTGTCTGCACCGCCGCCCCGCCCGTGCCAAAGTGGACCGCTTCGCCGCCAACGACGATAGAGCGCGCGGGGTCACGACCGTGGAGCGTAAAGACCTTGGCGGCCTGATCAATTGCCTGCTGCACCAACCCCCGGGGCAGCAAAAACCGGCCCTTGCCGTTATCAATCGCGCCGCAGGCCAGCAGCGTCTGCGCCAGATTATCCGGCACTTCCCCCATGCCCAGCTCTTCGAGCAACCGCAGCGCCGTTTCAAAAATTGCGTGCAAATCAGAGTCGCTGAGTGGCCGGTAATGGCCCCCGGTCTGCCCCGGCGGACAAGGGTGCACCTGAGGTTTTGCCGCCCGCAAAGCCATGCGCTCCTTTCGTCCGGAGCGGCGCGACGAAGACTGTGGTGTCGGGTCTTGGTGCATCTATGGGCTCTCATGGTTGAAGCGGCGTTTGATCCGTCTTGGCAAAGGGCGAGGAGGTCGCAAAGCGGTCTCACGTTATTTTGTATATTTGGGATTATAATTTCGATTATTCCAAATTAATAACGTCTGCGTTGACCAAATCCACCAACAAACCAGAACTCACAAACACCCAAAGATCAGCCGGAGTTCAAAGGCATGAAATCGCGGACCAAAGCCGTTGTCATCGGGGGCGGCATTGCTGGCTGTTCCACGCTCTACCATCTGACGCAGGAGGGATGGACTGACGTTGTGCTGGTGGAACGAGACGAGTTGACCAGCGGCACAACCTGGCACTCAGCCGCGCAGGTGACCAACTTCGGCATGAATCAAACCATGGTGGGCCTGAAAACCCATTCCATAAACCTTTATAAGGAACTCGCAGAGGACCCGGATTACCCCATCAACTACCACCACGCTGACGGTGGTATTCGACTGGCGAACACGCCAGCGCAGATGGAGGGCTATCATCATTTCGCCAGCATGGCGCGTGGGATGGATGTCCACTTTGAGGTCATTGACGCCGAAGAGTGCGCGCGCCGCCATCCGCTGATTTCCACGGACAACCTCGTCGGCGGGCTGTGGGACCCGCTGGATGGCGATATCGACCCTGCGCAGCTGTGTCAGGCGCTGGCGCGGCGCGCGCGTAAGGCGGGCGCGGAGGTGTACCGCCATACCCCCGTCACCGGCCTGCGCCAGCACGCTGACGATACCTGGACCGTTGAAACCGCCAAGGGCAACATAGACTGTGATGTTGTGATCAACGCCTGCGGCTATCGGGTTAACGAAGTGGGCGCGATGATGGGCGTGCATCATCCGGTGATGTCGATGGAGCATCAGTACATGCTGACGGACACCATTCCCGCCATCGAAAACGCAGGCCATCGCATGCCCCTGCTGCGCTGTCCGATCAGTGACTATTACTGCCGGCAGGAGAAGAACGGGCTGCTGGTCGGCTTTTACGAGCAGGACTGCCGGACGTGGGGCATGGATGGGATCGATCCGAACTTCGTCAACGCCCTGTGTCCTGATGATCTGGATCGGGTCATCGACGTCCTGGAAGGTGCCTTTGCCCGCATGCCCGCCTTGGAGGAAGTCGGCATTCATACCGTGGTCAATGGTCCCATCACCTATACCATCGACGGCGCACCGTTGGTGGGGCCGGTGCCGGGCAAGCGCAACGCTTATTGCATCATCGGCCTGCGCGCCGGTCTGGGTGAAGGCGGCGGACACGGTTGGTTGCTGGCGCAGCAAATTGTGCATGGGGAAGCCTGCTACGACACCTGGGTTCTCGATCCACGGCGGTTTACTGACCATGGAAATGTTGAGCTGTGCGCGTTGAAGGCTATTGAAGACTACCAGAACGAATTCCGCTTCCATTTCCCGAACGAACACCGACCAGCGGGCCGGTACGCCAAAACCACCCCGCTGACGCCAGTGCTGGAGGCTGAGGGGGCTGAGTTTACAGTGGTCAATGGCTGGGAACGGGCTGAATTCTTCAAGCCTTCCCCCGACTTTCACGTCACCCACGGCTTCACCTTTGACGAGGCCCATGACATCGTAGCCGCCGAAGTGGCAGCGGTTCAGAACGCCGTGGGGCTGACAGAGGTGAACGGCTTTAACCGCATGGAAATCAGCGGCGCAGACGCCCGATCCTTCCTCGACCGCATGAGCTGTTCAAAGATCAAGAGCGCGCCGGGACGGGTTTCGCTGGCCTATCTGCTGAACCATCAGGGCATGGTCAAAGGCGAGATGACAGTCGCCAACTTGCCCGATGGCCGGATCTGGGTTGGCTCGGCCGCTGCTGCCCAGTGGCACGACCGCGACTGGCTGAACCAGCATATCCGCGCCGATGAAGACGTGCAGGTCACGCCTCTCACCAATGATCATACCATCTTGCTGATCGCCGGGCCGAAGTCGCGGGATGTGCTAAGCGCCGTCAGTCGCGGCGATTGGTCCGCCGCGGCCTTCCCGTGGCTGTCGGTTCGTCATGCCTTCATCGGGATTGCGCCTGCGGTTGTTATGTCGGTGAGCTTCTCCGGCGAGTTGGCCTATGAAATCCACGTCCCCAACGCACACCTCTACGCCGCTTACCGCGCCCTGCGTGCGGCTGGAGATGCCCATGATCTGAAACTGTTTGGCATTCGGGCCGTGGAAAGCATGCGGTTGGAAAAGGGCTATCTGCACTGGAAATCGGACCTGCTCACAGAGTTTGATCCCTTTGAGACCGGCCTTGCACGGTTTGTAGACATGGAAAAGCAGGAGTTTATCGGCAAGCAGGCTTTAGCAGCGCGGCAAGCCGCCGGGCTCAACCGAAGCTTGGTTAGCCTGAGCCTCAACGCCACCCACGCCGCCGCCCATGGCGGAGCGTCGGTTATGATCGACGACCGCGTGGTCGGGACTGTGACCTCCGGCGAGTGGGGCCACCGCACGGGGCTGAATCTGGCCTACGCCTTCGTCGAACCTGCTCTGGCCGCAGAGGGAACGGCCCTGAACGTCGATGTTCTCGGCCAAATGGTAGCCGCGCAGGTGATTGCACCGGGCCCCTATGACCCTTCTTACAAGCTGGTACGGGGCTAAAGCACCGGAAAGGGATTGCCAAGCAGGCACGAAACGGGAAAGGTTTCCATCACTTAACAGGGTGCGCAAGCACCTGTTTCAACCGGAGTAACAGGCATGGACAATCTGACGAAATTCTACATTGGCGGTGCGTGGGTCGATCCAATTTCAACGGCAACCATGCCGGTTTTGAACCCAGCGACCGAGGCTCAGATCGGCACTGTTGCGCTTGGCAACGCGGCGGACGTAGACGCGGCGGTGGCCGCCGCAGCGGCTGCTTTCCCTGCTTTTTCTCAGACAACCAAGGCCGAACGGCTGGCGCTGTTGGAGCGCCTCATGGAAGTAACTCAGGCGCGCTTTGAAGACCTTGCGCAAGCCATGAGCACAGAAATGGGAGCCCCGATTTCCATGGCGCGGGATGCGCATGCGGACGCGGCTGTTGGGCACCTGCAGGGATTTATCGACGCGCTCAAGGGTCTTGACGAACGCGAAACGCTGGCGAGCGGTGATATCCAGCTTAAGGAGCCGATTGGCGTCTGTGGTCTGATCACTCCATGGAACTGGCCCATGAATCAGATTGCGCTCAAGGTGATTCCTGCGCTGGCTACGGGCTGCACTTGCGTGCTCAAGCCGTCAGAACATACGCCGCTGTCGGCAACGGTCTATGCCGAAATCATTGACGCAGCGGGCTTCCCTGCGGGGGTCTTTAATCTGGTCCATGGCGAAGGCCCGGTTGTTGGCGCGGCCATGTCCCGGCATCCCGACATCCAGATGATGTCATTTACCGGCTCAACCCGGGCCGGTACCGCCGTCACCCGTGACTCTGCGGACACGATCAAGCGTGTGACGCTGGAACTGGGCGGAAAATCGCCCAATCTGGTGTTTGCCGACTGCGACCTGCGCGAACGGGTTGAGGCGTCTGTGGCGGAATGCATGTACAACACGGGCCAATCCTGCGACGCGCCGACCCGGTTGCTGGTGGAACGATCCTGCTACGACGAGGTGGTCAGCATCGCCCAGCAGGCCGCCGAAACCACAGCCGTCGGCAACCCGACACAGGAAGGCGACCACATCGGCCCGCTGTTCGACAAAATTCAGTTTGACCGAGTGCAAGGCATGATTGAGGTGGGCATGAATGAAGGCGCTCGTTTGCTGGCGGGTGGCCCTGGCAAACCTGAGGGCTTTGAGACCGGCTGGTTCGTCAAACCGACGATCTTTGCCGACGTCTCCAATGACATGGAAATCGCTCAAAAAGAGATTTTCGGTCCCGTCCTAGTCATCATCCCCTTCGACGACGAAGAAGACGCCATCCGCATCGCCAATGACACCCCCTACGGCTTGGCTGCCTATATGCAGACCGGCGACCCTGTGCGGGCTGAACGTGTCGCCGCGCGACTGCGGGCCGGGGCTGTTCACGTCAATGGCGGCGGCTTCAACTACGGCTCCCCTTTTGGCGGTTACAAGCAGTCAGGCAACGGTCGTGAAGGCGGCGTCATGGGGCTGGAGGACTATCTTGAAACAAAGACGCTGCACGGCATCGGTTAAGGTGTGTAGCGACTTCGCTAAAGTCATGTATTCACCCAATGTTGCCCAAGCTGTTCAAGTCTCAAGTGGCGCATGAGCAACGAATTCGACTAAAAAAGATTGAGTCGTTTAGGCGTGAATATTTGATATGGTTTCTCATCTCATGCGTTCTTTTGATGGTATTTTTTTCGAGGGCCATGAAAGCAATTTCGAGGAGAGTGATCATGCCTAACTTGTACTCAAAGTCCTTTAACGATCCTGATGAGGTTAAAGCACCAGAAAAAACCAACGCTGCCGTTGTCAAGCTTGGCAATATCGCAGCGTCTCGGATTGAGCTTCAGCCCGGCTGGAAATGGTCCGAATGTGTCAAGCCGGTTGTTGGTGGCCATAGCTGTCAGGCCGGTCACGTTGGTGTCGTCGTTCAGGGCACCATGAAAGTCGTTCACGATGACGGGTCTGAGCTGCAGGTCAGCGCAGGCGAAGCCTATTACTTTGCACCCGGTCACGACGGCTGGGTTGTTGGTGACGAAACCTTCATCGGTTACGAGTTTGTCGAAGGCGGCAAAGATTTCGGCCCCTGGAAAACATCCTAAATCCGCAAAAGTAGTCCTCCGGGACTGACAACAAATTAACGGGGCGGGCTCGTCAG
>PAFB01000123.1 GCA_002700865.1 Rhodospirillaceae bacterium | reverse complement strand
GCAGCGTCCCGATCAGCCAAGGCCCGCAGGTCTTCAGGACCCCAAGGCGAAACGGCGACTGGAACCGGCTGTTGCTGGCCCCTTCTTTGGGCGTCAGGGATATAGTGGGGCGAGACACATTTCTTGCGCGCGCGGATCATTGAGCGTGAATTTAGTGTATAGTCACTGAAATTCTCGGGCCCGACGGAGCACGTCCATGCAAATCACTGCGTTCCTGTCCATTGGCAGCACCTATACCTTTCTGACCGCCCTGCGTTTGCGTTCTGTGATGGAGCGTGAAGGCCTCGACTTGCGTTTCCGTCCTTTCAGTGTGCGGGCCATCATGCGGGAGATGAACAACATCCCCTTTCCACCCGAAAAGGAAGCCAAAGTGCGCTACATGTGGCGGGATATCGAGCGTCGTGCCAGCGGCTATGACCTGCCCGTGCCACCAGTACCAGCTCCCTATCCGCTCAAGGATTTTGACCGCGCCAACCACGTTGGTGTCGTCGCTGAGCAGCAGGGTTGGTACCTCGACTACTTTGAGGCGGCCTATCGCGCCTGGTTCCTCGACGGGGTTGAAGCGGGAAGCGACGACAACATTCGATTGGTGTGCGATCAGTTTGGTCATTCCTATGAAGCGATTACCGCTGCCGCCGCCATGCCTGAAACCGACGCAACCTACCGCGCCAATACCGAAGCGGCCAAAGCCGTCGGCGTGTTCGGCGCGCCGTCCTTTGTTGTTGGGACGGAAGTGTTCTGGGGCGACGACCGGCTGGAAGACGCCATTACATTCAGCCGCGGCTAAAGGCGCCAACAGGTCAAGTCACCGCTTGCTAAAGACTTACCCAGACGATGCCTTCAAATGACGCGAAAAACACGTAATTCATCTAGTCGTTTTTCGTTGTTGAATCACAGTCCGGTAACAAAAAGCACCTAATCTTCAGTAATCAATTCACTACTGAAGGAACTGGTTGAATGACGATTGGCGAAAAGATGGTGGCTTTTCAAAAAACCATCGAAGGTGGGTTTGATCAGCAGATGTTTGATGAAATCTGGCATGACGAATACGAGGGCTGGAGTAACTCCAATCAGGCAAAAACCTCCAAGCAAGATATCCTAGAAACCCTAAAGAATTGCGTTGGCGTCAAGGCGAGCGGATCGGTTCTTTATGAAAACGATGAGGTGCTTGTTATGGAATATGATTGGGTATTTCCAGCTAACACCGCGCGGCCTGAGGGCACTTACGCCGCGGTTGAATTCTGTCGTCTGCGTGATGGCAAGATAGCATCCCACCAGACTGGCATGACCAAACTCGGCTAATATTCAGCAGCCCCACGGCACCCGGCGATTATATGGCTTAATCGCTGGAGCCGTGCGGCAAAGCGGCCTACTAACGCGACCGACCAATGCCAATCAGCCGACCCCGCAGCCAGTTTGTGAAACTGTCGATCACCATGACCATGGCAATGATAATCAGGGCGGCATAGGCGATATCTTCCCAGTCCGTCCCGTTGGTTGCATTATTGAGAATCTGCAAGCCCAGACCGGCCCCACACACGGCACCGATCACAGTGGCGCTCCGGACGTTACTTTCGAAGAAATAGAGCGTTTGACTGACAAACACGGGCAGGATTTGCGGAATAATGCCGTAGCGCCGGACCATCATTTCAGAGGCGCCGGTTGATTGCACGCCTTCGGGTTGCTTGCTGTCGATGTTCTCAATGGCTTCGGCCATGAGCTTCCCGAGCGTTCCTGTTTCCACAACAGCAAAGGCACTGATACCGGACAGCATACCCTGCCCAAACCCACCGCGAATAAAGATCAGCGCCCAGAACAGATGATCAATCGCACGGATCAGATCCATGAAGCGCTTTAGCAGGAAGCTGATGAAGACGTTGGACACATTCTGTGCGGCGGGGAAAGCGAGGATCGCAGCAAAGAAGGCCGCAATGATCAGTCCACAATAGGCCATCGCCAGAGACTGCAGGGCCTTGTCATAGACTTCCTTATGCTTCCAGTCGTCATTGTTCAGAAAACTGTGCCAGGCGTATCGCCATGGCGATACATCAAGCCTGAGTGTGTCGCGTAGACCATTGGCGTTGCGAACGTATTTGCTGATCTCACGGGTTTCACTGCTGCCCATGAAGACCCAGAATTCTGGCCCCGTCATTTCGGTGAGTTCATGACCCTCACCGAACCAAAAGTACTCCCACCCCAGCCTGCGATTTTTGATCCGCACGCCACCTTTGGTGATCTTGAGCTGACTGCCGTTGGTAAAACGGATCTGGGCGTTGAGCAGGTCGGTGCCATTGCCTTTGAACTTGGGTTTGTAGGTGAAAGGATGGCCGACCACCTGGCTGTCAGGGCCTTGGGTGAAGGGCGTTACCAACGCGGCAAAAGTGCCGTTCTGATCGAGGCCAAAACGCGCAAGGACCTCATCACCAAGAGAAAAAGTCAGCTCTCCATCTGGCATGATGACCACGTCATACTTGTTGTGAATGGCGGCTGTGATTATCCCGCTATCCGGGTCACGGGCGGACCACTGCCGATGAAACTTGGTCGACTCAGGTCGGCGATAGTTGATGTTCAGCTCTTCGATGTAGGAATAAAAATCCAACGTCGCGCTGCGGAAGTTGTCCTGCCGAAAGTCGCGCGACGCGTTGTGTAGTCCCATGGCGAAAAAGCTGATGATCAGGTAGATCGCCAAGCCGCCAAGCAAGACAAAGCTGGCGTAGCGACGGTACCACGGTGCCTGAAAAATCGCGGGGTGGTCCTGACGCAGGCGGGCAACGGTCATTTGATCGGTCGCAGTCATCATTGGTTAGTTCCCCATCTGAGCGCCGATGAGGCGCTTACGCAGGCGAAGGCTGATCTGGTCGATCAAAACGATCATCAGCACCAGCAAGAGCAGCAAGAAAATCAGCGCAATGCCATTATCACGGCTCTCCGCAACTTTCAGATCCTGCCCAAATCCGGTTCCCCCGACAAAACCAAGGATCGCTGAAGCACGAATATTGATCTCGACCCGGAGTGCGGAATAGCTGAGCAGGTTGGGCAGAACTTGCGGCATCAGTCCAAAGAAAATGCGTTGCGTGAAGTTGCCGCCACTGGCCGCGAGTCCTTCCAGCGGCTTCATGTCAGCGTTCTCGATGGCTTCAGAAAACAACTTCCCCAACGCGCCAGTGGTGTGGAAAGCGACGGCCGCAATGATTGGCACCAGAGAGCCGTTGGCAAAAGCAATGGCCAGAACAAACACGATGATCAGCTCAGGAAAGGCGCGACAGACATCCAGCACCCGGCGCGCGGTAAAGTTCAGTCCCCGGTTCCCCGTGATATTCCGGCTCGCAATCAGCGCCAGCATCAGCCCCAGAACCGCGCCCACCAAGGTTGCAAACAGGGCGTAGTTCATGGTCTGGACCGCGTGCCAGACGTAAACGACCCATGCGGCCTTGGGCTGGTTTTGCAGCATTTGCCAAGCGCTGGCACAGGGCAAGGCCGCTTCCGCCGCCCGGCTCGCCAGACGCTGCTGGCCCAGGCCATTGTCTCCGGCATAGAAAATCGAATTGGCGGACGCTTCAGACCCGCCCGTCGCGCCTTGAATCTCACCTTTGGCGCGTGCTTCTTCCAGTCGTTGATCCGCGTAACTTTGACCCCAAGGACAGTACTGCACGCCTGTCCCCTCGAAAATTGTCCTGTCGGCATCTGCGTCGCCGGCTTTGTAGGCGGGGAAAAAGAAGATGCGGCCGGGGTCATTGATGGCGTCTTCAACCATCCGAATCAGATAGCCAAACAGCTGGCTTCCAATGTTCCTGACGTAAACGACCATGTTGATTGGGTTCAGGTAAAAGTACCAGTCCCGCACCAACACGACCTCGGCGCCACCAAGGCCAGTTTCAGCAGCGACCAGGTTCTTGAGACGCTGAGGGTAGTCGTTACGGTCGCCGTACTGGTCTTCAAATTCCGGCGTTATGTAGGACGCGTACTCGATTTCGTCGCCCGTCGAACGCTGCACAAAGACGATATCGTGCGGCCAGGTATCGACAAACATTTTGCCCAACCCACCCGCTGACCGATCGCTGGCGAACTGGAAGCCTGTCACCAGAAACACAAGGATCAGACCCGCCGACAACAGCGTATAAATAAACTGCAATCGTTCCTGCGCCTTTAGCGCGGCTCGGACGCTGCTTAGGGTGGAGTCTTGTACGGTTGTCATAAGGGTCATTCTCGATCAGCACAGGGCATAGAACAGGCCAGTGATCGCCCCCATTGGGGTGAGGTAACTGGCATACTCAAAGAGCGCAGAGGCGCGGCAGGGTCTCCGCCAAGGAAACAATCTGCCGCGCCCCTGACGTCAGCAATTAGCCGCCGAAGGCACCACGGCGCATTTCCACGATGAACTCGTAGTTGCTGTGGTCAGCACGTGCGTAGCCGCTGATCTCGTTGCCGTAGATTGCCATGCACTCTGGATCTTCGTCAGCAAAGTTGAGGAAGGAGGTACGAACCGCTTCCTTAACTTCGGTTGGCAGTGCCTGGCGCACGGTCAGTGGGCCTTCTGGAATTTCGTCCGAACGCCAGATTGGCTTCATTTCGGAGATGTCGATCAGACCGTTGTCCAGCGTCCGGCGCAAACCACCACGGGTGTAGCCATCTTCAAAGTTGCCCTGACCGGAAATCCAAGTGCCGGAAGCGTCAAAATCACCGTTGTAAACACCAACGATGGATTGCTCGTGACCACCGGAGAAGCCGACTTCAGAGAAGTACTCTTCAGGATCAATGCCCATCATGCGGAAGGAAACGGTCGGGACCAGCGTACCAGAGGTGGAGTCAGGATCGCCGAAGTAGAACGAACGGCCTTCGAGGTCAGCAAAGCTGTCGATACCGGAGTCCACCCGAACAAGGATTTCAGAGTAATAGCCGGTGGAACCGTCCATCTGCTTGGTAACAGCCAGAGGCTCAACGGCATTGGCATCCGTCAGGTAAACCCGTGCGTAACCGGAAGCGCCCAGTTCGGACATGTCAACGGTACCGCCCAGGAAGCCTTCCAGAACACCAGCGTAGTCCGCAGCGGTGCGCATGTTCACCGGAATGTTCAGAACCTTTTCCAGACGCACGCCCAGACATTCCTGCCGACGGTTCTGGTCTTCAACGTTTTCACCACCCAGTGCCGTGAAGTTAAATTCAGTGACACCGTAGTCAGCGGCGTTGATGTAGTAGGACTCAGCAGAAGCCGCTGATGCTGCTACCAAAGCGACCGCAACGGTGCTAATTTTCATAAGTGCTTTCATTGATCCATTCCCTTGAATCGGTTTGAAGGTGCAGACCGGGCGTCACTTGTGTCATCCGGTCGGAGCCCGCAGCTTGGGCGAACAAGCTGCGGGTTTTCGTTTCCCTGATCCGTGCAAGCTCGGCTCTATCCGACCGCTGAGGCTGCGACTGGCGCAGGCCTGCTTGCCGTGGATTGGGGGAATTTGGTTCCCAAATCAGTTGAGGTAATTGATTCGTCCAGCGCCTCTTTGATGCCGTCGACGCCATAGATTTCCTGCGCGGCCTCCATGGTCAGCTCGTCCGCGGAACCGTCAAAGACCACGCGGCCCTGAGCCATTCCGATGATTCGGTCACAGAAGGCGCGCGCCGTATCGAGCGTGTGCAGGTTGCAGATCACGGTCAGGCCGTCGCGCTGGTTGATGTCACGCAAGGTCTGCATGACGATTTTCGCGTTGTGGGGATCGAGAGAGGCAATTGGCTCATCGGCCAGCATGATCTTCGGGTTCTGCATCAACGCACGTGCAATGGCGACCCGTTGCTGCTGCCCGCCAGAAAGCTCATCGGCGCGCTTTAGGACGGTTTGCACCATGTCCAGCCGCTCCAGATTCTGGATGGCAGCGATTTTTTCCTCTTCAGACCACAGCCCCAACAACGACGTGAAGGCATTGTGGTAGTTCAGGCGGCCAAGCAGGACGTTATTTAAGACGCTCAGGCGCGGGACAAGATTGAACTGCTGAAAGATCATCGCACATTCGCGCATCCACTGACGGCGTTCTCGACCGCGCAGTTTGAGAACATCGCAACCCTCAAAAACCAACTCGCCGCCCGAAGCATTACTCAACAGGTTAATCAGCCGAAGCAACGTTGATTTCCCGGCGCCAGACCGACCAATAATTCCCACCATCTGCCCCGTGGGAATTTCCAGACTAACTTGATCCACGGCAGTCGTTTCACCGAAACGTTTGGTTACTGACTTAAGCTGAAGCACCGCACTAACCCGTCTTTTTATTACTGTTCGAGACTGGGGTAGGGATGTTTTGTGACTCATTTATTACGCGTGTATTATGCTATGTGGACGATTACACGGGACAGGCATTTACGCTTGCATCATGTCATGTTGCAGGCTTTTCATTTGTCATTCGACTGTCACTTTAGCGGTGCAACAGGGCGCGATGACTATTCGGAATGCACGCATAATCGCCGATCCTCAGGCTGGACTTTGGCTTGACGAGTTGCATTGGCAAGACGGCGCAATTGTGGATGCACCAGCGGACACAGAGGCTCCAAAGGGGGAAGCGCTCGATTGCGGCGGCGATCTGGTCGTCCCCGGATTAATTGATCTTCATACCGACGCGCTGGAAGGCCGGCTGATGCCGCGTCCCGGCGTGGATTGGCCGGGGCGAGCGGCCATGCTTGCCCACGATAGCGATGTCATCGGCGCGGGTGTGACGACGACCTTCAATGCCGTGGCCATTGGCACTTCGTCGCGCAAACCGGAGCGCCTCGCTCTGATCGAACCCTTTGTGCAGGCTGTGCAGAGTGCCCGTGCGGACAGGGTGCTGCGCGCAGACCACCGGCTGCATTTTCGCTGCGAAGTCACCGATCCCCTGATGCCGACAACCCTCGAAGCGCTGCTGGAGCGCGTGCACCCCGACGCAATGAGCATCATGGATCACGCGCCCGGCAAACGACAGGTGCGCGATATCGAGGACATGGTGCAGTGGATGGTTGCTCGACGCGGTGAAACTGTGGATCAGGCGCGGATCTTTGCGGCTGATTTTGTTCGTGAAAGCGAAGAAAACGGCGCGGCGCGCAGCGTGCTGGTCGCAGAGCATGCGCGGCGACTGAACATCTCACTCGCCACCCATGACGATGAAACCGCCGAGCATATCGCCTTCGCCAAAACCATCGGCGCGCATTATGCCGAGTTCCCCGTTACCCGTGTCGCCGCAGAAGCGGCCGTGTCCAGCGGACTGCCCGCCACTATGGGCGCGCCCAATGTTGTTCGAGGACAAAGCTCCGGCGGAAATGCAGACGCCCGCGCGCTGATCCACGACGGCTTGGTAGCGGCGCTGCTGAGCGATTACGTGCCCAGCTCCCAGCTTCACGCTGTTGCCCGGTTGATTGACGAAGGGATGGAAGCCGCGCGGGCCGTCAGTCTCGTGACGGACGGACCCGCCGGCATCGCCGGGCTTGATGACAGGGGTAAACTTTTGCCCGGAAAACGCGCTGACTTCGTGCGCCTGTCCCTTCAAGGTGGCATTGCGCAGGTCAAAGGCGTTTGGGTCGCAGGCCAACTTGTGTTTGGAGCGCCACAACCATGACAGCCAGCTCAGCTTTGGGCGAAGACCCGTCGATTCACCCCACCGCCACCGTCGAACGTTCGCGCTTGGGTCGGTATACGGAGGTCGGCCAGCTGACTGCACTGGTTGACGTGGATTTCGGCGATTACTCCTATGTCCAGCATTTTGCTGATCTGATGATGACAGAGGTTGGTAAGTTCGTTTCCATCGCAAACAACGTTCGCATTAACGCCAGTAATCACCCCACGTGGCGCACGAGCCAACACCACTTCCAATACCGCGCAAGCAAGTACGGTATGGGCGAGGATGACGAGGCTTTCTTTGCGTGGCGGCGAGCGAACAGCTGCTCCATCGGGCACGACGTCTGGTTGGGCCACGGCGCGCTTGTTTTGCCGGGCCGCTCCGTTGGGATTGGCGCGGTGGTCGGCGCGGGTGCCGTGGTGACCAAAGATGTCGCGCCTTACACCATTGTTGCCGGCAATCCCGCACAGGTGATCCGTCCGCGCTATGAGCACGCGGCGACGAGCGAGGCCATGCAGGCGCTGGCTTGGTGGGACTGGTCGCACGCGAAACTTGCTGAGGCCCTGCCCGATTTCCAAGCGCTCAGCCCTGAGGCCTTTATCGAGAAATGGAGCGGGGAGCGCTGATGCCGGGGCGTCTTTTCCTGCTTGTTGGACCCAGTGGTGTGGGCAAGGACACCGTGATCAACGCCCTACGCGCGCGCGCTCCTGAAGGGCTGCATTTTGTCCAACGGGTTATCACCCGACCCCGGACGGATGACAGCGAGGATTTCGAGCCCGTTGCACCCCATGACTTTGATCCTGCAGATTTCGTCTTGAGTTGGCCAGCGCATGGCCTGCACTACGGTCTGCGCCACCAGAGCTTTGCGCCGCTCGACCGAGGCGAAGACGTAATCCTCAACGCTTCGCGCAAGGCCATCCCGGCTTTTGAGGACCGCTTCGATTCCATAACGGTGATCCATCTGACAGCGCCGGCAGAGGTGCTGACCGAACGCCTTCTGGCACGGGGCCGGGAGACGCGGGAAGAGATCAGCAACCGGCTGGGCCGCTCTGTCGCCATCAAAACCAGACGCGCCCGCGTGCTGACAATCGACAACAGCGGCAAGCTGAGCGATGCGGTGGATCAGCTAGCCAAGGCGGTGATGCGCAATCCGGACAAAGACTGAGTCACGGTCTGGCTGATAGAACAGCCCCAGATGATCCAGCCGCTCGGGGCGATTGACCGTCTGGGCGAACAGGTCTTCGAGAAAGGCCAGAAAAGATGGCTCAGCCGACCCGGACAGGGTCATGTGAAAAGCAAAGGCTTCCCCGACGAAGGGATAACCGAAGCGATCAAGGTTCATCCGTTCAACCGTTGACAGCTGCTCAGGCTTTCGTCGCGCGCGGTCACTGGCGCTGAGCGGGGCGCGGTAGCTCTCGAAGTCACTGACGACGGCGAAGGCCAGATCCTGCAAGGCATCGTGCCGGCGGCACGTCAGAGCCAGAAACCTCTCCTGCACCTGCTGCACCCCCAAACCCGGCAGATCGACCGGCCTGTGCTGCTCACAAAATCGCTCCAACGCCGCTTTCAGGTGGGTCTCGTCGGCTCCTTTAGCCAACTCAAAGGGGGCTTTTAGCGTTGCATGAAAGCCGTAGTGGCGCGGGAAAGCAGCACGTTGACGATGATCCGAACCATCCGGCGCACCGAACACCGGGCCAAGATCACTGTCGCGCCCATCTGGTCGCCGCTTCAATGCCTGCTCGCCAAAAGCGGCCAAAGCGCTTTCGTCTGCTGGTGAAAAATACAGGGCGTATCGTGGTTTTGACATCAGGACACCCGCTGACCCTGAACAAAAGTTGCCCGGACAAAGGGCGTGCTTTCAACCACCCGCACGCGCAGGACATCCGCCCGCTTACCCGGCTCCAGAACCCCGCGATCAAACAGTCCGACCATGCGAGCTGGGTTTTGTGTCACCGTCTTGAGTGTGTCATGCAAGGGCATGTTCAGGCGCTCTGCCATCAGAAAGGGGGCCTGCAGCAGGGCACTGGGGACGTAGTCTGAACTCAGGGCATCGAGGACACCGTTGCGCGCCAGCTCCTCCATGGCAACATTGCCTGAATGACTGCCGCCACGCACCACATTCGGCGCGCCGCCAATGGTGGTCATGCCGCGTTCATGGGCCCGCTGCGCAGCGGCCAGCGAGCAGGGAAACTCACTGATCGCAATGCCGGCATCTGCGCTATGATCTATATCGTCGACCGTGGTGTCGTCGTGGGTCGCCAGAGTCACTTTCTGCTCGGCAAACAGGTCCAGAACAGCGCGCCAATTTTCAGGCGTGCTGGTGTTGCCCTTCTCGATCCTCAGCCCAATGGTGCGCTCGACTTCCTGGGGCGAAAGACCTGTTCGGCTCATGTAGGTGCGCAGTGCGTCCACATCCCGCCACTGGCGCTGGCCGGGGGTGTGGTCCATGAGGCTGACGATATCCGCCTTGTGGGCCATCGCAACAGGTTCCAGCGTCTCCATCAATCGCGGGTCACTCAGTTCACAGCGCAGGTGGAGGCGATGTTCCACGCGAAAAATGCCAAGCGCGCTTGCCCGTCGGGTGGCTTCAACCATCTCGGCAAACAGCTCCCGGCGTGGGCTGTTTTCGCCATCATAGTCGCCAACGCTCAGCGCGTCATACACGGTAGTAATGCCTGCGCCGGCAATCTCGCTGTCGTGCGCCATTACCGCTGCAATGGCATTGGGCCAGTAGGCGCGGGGGCGTGGGACAAAATGGCGTTCCACATTGTCTGTATGAAGCTCAACCAACCCTGGCATCACGAAATCGCCTTCGCAGTCCACCGCGGAAGGCAGGGCGCTCGACCCGGTGTCGATCTGCGCGATAGAACCAGACGCATCGAAGACAATGGTTCCATCAACGATCTCGTCTTCCAGCACCAGCTTCGCGTTGGTCAGAACGATGGTGTTTGCGCTGCTACTCATGGTGTTTTGAATCCACTTACATCAATTTCCCGGTCGCAGACCCGCGCTCGGGCGTCGGCATCATGGAAGATGCCAAGAATGGCGGCACCGCGCGCCTTGGCCTCTTCGATAAGCGTAAGCACGGTGTCTCGGTTGGTGCCGTCGAGGCTTGCCGTCGGCTCGTCCACCAGCAGCACCGGATAATGGTGTGCGAAACCGCGTGCGATGTTGACCCGTTGCTGCTCACCTCCTGAAAAAGTCAGGGGCGAGAGCGACCATAGCGGCTCGGGAATACGCAAGCGGGCCAGCAGGTCTTTTGCCCCGCCATGGGCTTCAACCTCAGAGGTACCCACGCGCAACAAGGGCTCAGAGACCACATCCAGCGTGGAAACGCGGGGCACCACCCGCAGGAATTGGCTGACATAGCCGAGCCTATGCCGTCGCAAGGCAATAATCTCGCGAGGGCTGGCGCCCACAATGCGCACGCCGTCCACCGTAATCTGACCACTGGCGGCAAGATAGTTGCCGAATATCATACGCATCAGCGTTGATTTTCCGCTGCCCGAGACACCGGTCAAGGCCACGCATTCACCTGAATGCACGTCCAGATTAGCGCGAGAGACCACTTCAATCACGGCACCGTGCTGATTGTGAAGAGTAAAGGTTTTGGAGACATTTTCGACATGGATCATGGCATGAGCACCGAGCTGACAAGAAGTTGGGTGTAAGCGTGCTGTGGGTCGTCCAGCACCTGATCCGTCAGCCCCTGCTCGACCACAGAGCCGTCCTTCATGACCATCAGGCGGTCAGCGAGCAAGCGAACAACCGCAAGGTCGTGCGTGACGATGATGGCGCTCAGTCCAAGCTCTCGCACCAGGCTCCGCAACAGGTCGAGCAAACGCGCCTGCACCGAAACATCGAGGCCGCCAGTGGGCTCGTCCATGAAGATTAATCGAGGATGCGTCACAAGATTACGGGCGATTTGCAGGCGCTGTTGCATGCCACCTGAAAAGGTGCTTGGGCGATCGTCGATGCGCGCCGTGCTGATTTCAACCCGCTCCAACCATTCGCTGGCGCTTCGCCGGATATCACCATAGTGCCGCGCGCCAACAGCCATAAGCCGCTCACCCACATTCCCCCCTGCGGACACGCTCAAGCGGAGACCGTCCCGAGGGTTCTGATGGACAAAAGCCCAGTCCGTCCGGCGCAACTTTCGCAATTCCGGTTCGCTCATGGCCTGCGTGCTTTTCATTCCATCGTCTTGGGTGCGGTAGAGCACGTCCCCCTCACTGGGGTCGAGCTGGCCGCTGATACAGTTCAGCAGCGTGGACTTTCCTGATCCACTTTCACCGACAATACCAAGGACTTCGCCCGGCCAGAGGTCAAAGCTGACATCACGACAACCGACGTGGGTGCCATAGGACTTGCTCACCGCAGAGGCTGAGAATAGCGGTTCATCCTGCATCGCGTTCCGCCTCCGCATTGGCTCGTTGCTGTTCGTTACAGTAATCGGTGTCCGAGCAGACAAACATCCGCCCCCCTTCATCATCAATGATGACCTCGTCGAGATAGGTATGGGTCGAACCGCACAGAGCACACCTGTGCTCGGCCCGAGCGGCGACAAAAGGGTAATCCTCGAAGTCCAGGCTGCGGACCCGGGTATAGGGCGGCACCGCGTATATCCGCTGCTCCCGTCCCGCGCCGAAAAGCTGCAAGGCCGGCGAGTTGTCGAGCTTGGGATTGTCGAACTTCGGAATGGGAGACGGATCAAAGACGTGCCTGCCGTTGACCTCAGCCGGATAAGCATAGCTTGTCGCAATCTCGCCGTGCTGGCTGATGTCTTCGTAGAGTTTGACATGCATCAGGCCGTATTCACTGAGCGCATGCATCTTCCGTGTCTCCGTCTCGCGCGGCTCAAGGAAGCGTAAAGGCTCGGGGATCGGCACTTGGTAGACGAGGATCTGATCCTCCGACAGCGGTTGTTCGGGGATGCGGTGGCGGGTTTGGATCAGGGTTGCTTCCTTTGTGCGCTCCGTCACGGTTACCCCGGCCGTGCGCTCAAAGAACTTTCGGATTGAAATTGCGTTGGTGGTGTCATCCGCACCCTGATCGATCACCTTGACCCGGTCTTCCGGCACCATACAAGCTGCCGAGACCTGCACCCCGCCGGTCCCCCACCCATAGGGCATGGGCATTTCACGGCTGGCGAAGGGAACCTGGTAGCCCGGTATGGCAACGCCTTTGAGCAGGGCGCGTCGGATCATGCGCTTGGTATGCTCATCCAGATAAGCAAAATTATAGTGTTCGCGGACCAAAGCGCTCATGAGTCATCCCCTTGGGTTTGCTGATGGTCTTGATTGTCAGCGTGCATGCGGCGGAGACGGCGAACGAGTTCGGCTTCAGACTGAAAATCGACGTAGTGGGGCAGTTTGATGTGCTCGACAAAGCCCGTCGCTTGAATGTTGTCGCCATGCATAATGACGAACTCCTCGTCCTGCGCTGGTGCGCCGAGATTGTCTTCACCCAACTCCTCCCACCGCAGCGCCCGGTCACAAAGCGCCATGCTGATCGCCTTGCGCTCGGCTTGCCCGAATACCAGTCCATAACCGCGGGTGAATTGCGCAGGTTGCGTCTTTGACCCTTGAAACTGGTTGACCGTTTCGCACTCACTGACTTCGATTTCGGCGATTTCAATGGAAAAACCCAGTTCCGGGATTGCCATCTCTACGGCGACCAGACCAATGCGCAATTCCCCGACAAAGGGATGATTCCGGGCGTAACCCCGTTGGGTCGAGTAAGCCAGACCCAGCAGAAACCCTTCGTCTGAACGGGTCAGCGCCTGCAGCCGCAGCGCGCGACCGGCTGGAAAGGCGACCGGCTCTCGCGTCAGGTCCGGTGGTGTTTCACTGCCCCTGGGCTCGGGCTGAAGCAGACCTTCTTCGTCAAGGAAATCGCTGATCCTGGGCTTTTGACTCGGTGGCGTGGTGGCTTGGTTCTGCTGTTCAGCCTTAAGCGCCGCCGGCACTTCACCATCGGCGGCCAGCGCGAAATCGAGCAGGCGGTGGGTGTAGTCAAAGGTCGGTCCCAGCACCTGTCCGCCTGGCACGTCCTTGAACGTGGCGGAAATCCTACGCACGCAGGCCATTGCGCCGGTATCGATGGGCAAGCTGGTCCCGAACCGCGGTAATGTGGTTCGATAGGCGCGCAGCAAGAAGATCGCTTCAATCAAATCGCCCCGAGCCTGCTTGATCGCCAGCGCCGCCAATTCGCGATCATAGATGGCACCCTCAGCCATAACGCGGCTGGTCGCCAGCGTCAGCTGCTCGCTCACCTGTTCCGTTTGCAGCGGCGCCAGTTCTCTGTCACCCCGGCGAAGGTCTGCCAACCAACGGTGAGCGTTGTCGATGGCGGTTTCGCCACCCTTTACTGCGACATACATCAGCCTGCCTCCACACGCGTGGAGCGCGGCAGGGCAGCAATCGCCTCCTCACAGCAGAAAAAGCAGTCCACCCCCTGCGGATACAGCGCGTGATTGCTCTGCAGCGCCGGCAGCCACGATTGCGGCAGGTTCAGGAAGGCGCTCGTGGCGATCCCCGGCCCGGTCAGGCGAAGCCCTTCGTTGGCCAACCAGTCAGTCTCAACCAGCACAGTGGTCGAGCGGTCGGGGTAGTCATCGCTTCCCACGGCAAAGCGCTCGATCCCACCAAGGCTGTCCCACGACCCCACCGCGAAGACAGCTTCTGCCGGATCCGCAGTCAGCGGCGCACCCATGTGAAACGCGATCCAGTCTTTCAGCGCCGGGGTTGCGTGGCTTGGCGCGAGGAAAAGCGGGGTTGTGCCGTCGCAAAGGGTTAACAGCGCCGTGGCCAGTGACGGTGAAGCTGGCGCCGGAGCTTTGGCCTGCATCAAGCGACCAATCAAACCGGGACGGGCCATGACATCCAGCAGCGTGCGAAAGGCGTGCGCGCTGTCAAAACTCGCATCCGCAAAACCACCGCTCAATGCATCAAGAGAGGCGGTGGGAGAGGTGGTGGGAGAGGCGGCGGGAAAGGCGGTGGGAGTGGTGGCGGACGGAGCTGAGGTTGGCGGTGCGTTTAGGGCTTTGCTCATCATTCTTCTCCCCGAACCAGCGTGTAAAACTCTACCTTGGTGGCGTCGGCTTTAGCCGCTGTCTGCGCGCGCCGTTTCGCAGCCTCAGCCTGAAGGGGGGCGATGATGCCTGTGTTGATGCGGCTGGCAGTCTCCGGTTCAGCCTGCAGCAGCGCGTCACACAGGGCGGCGAGCCTCGCCTTGTTCTTGTCGCGACCCTGCACGTAAGCGTGTCCAACCCATGCATCGATTTGCACTGAGCAGCGCGTGACACTGACTTCACCGAGGTTAAAGGCTTCGCCTGTCCCGCCCGCGCGTCCCTGCACCATCACCGTCCCGATTTCCGGCGCGCGCAGCCATGTCAGTCTTTGTTCTTCGCCACGCGAGGTTGCTTGCCAAAGCGCGAGTAGCCTGTCGGGCTGGGCTTTGGCGAGAACGCTCATCCATTCCTGTCTTGCCGAGGAGTCAGACGCCTGTTTCACCGTTGGTGCTTCCTTTATGGTTGCCGTTCATATGTCTATTTGTATAGACAAATAACCCCTAAATCGTTAAGGGTTATTTTTGACAGCCGTGTGACGAACCGCGCACATTTTCAGACGTGAACCAGCAGCCGAGGCTACAACATGGCGACCCGCTACGTTTGGCAGCAGATAAGAGATCAACTCACAGACGATATTCGCACGGGCCGATATCCCATCGGTCAGCGCCTCCCCACTGAGGCGCAGCTCTCCACTCGCTTTGCTGTGAACCGACACACGGTGCGACGCGCCATGGCTGAACTGGCGGCCGAGGGTTTGATCCGCGTGCGTCAAGGCGCAGGGGCTGAGGTTGTTCAACCGCGTCTGAACTACCGCGTGGGGCAGCGCACCCGGTTTACGGACAACGTCGCAGGGCTTCAGCGCAAGGGGGAAAAGCGGATTGTCGTTTCTGAAACCCGCCCGGCTGAGCCCCACATTGCCCGCACCCTCAAACTGCGTTCTGGCGCGTCTGTTCACCAGATTGAAACGCTGGCGGAAATCGATGGTCAGCCCTTTGCCTACACCCGCAGTTCCTTCCCCGCCGCCCGCCTGCCAGAATTGCGGACGGCCTTTGCCGATACGCTGTCAGTCACCGCGAGCCTGCAGGCTTGCGGCGTTCCGGGTTACCGCCGTTTGTGGACTGAAGTCACCGCTGATTGGGTTGAGGGGCCGATAGCCCGACACTTGGGCGGCAGCGCAAGCGGGCATGACACCGCGCAAGGCCGGGTTGCCGTTCTTCATACCATCGCACTGAATATTGAAGACCCCTCACCGCAGGGGTCGGGCCAGCCTGCCAAAGGCGCAGCTATCGAATACTGCGAAGCCTTCTTCCGCGCCGATCTCGCCGCCTTGCGCATCGAACACTAAAACCCCTGCCCAACCCCGTCCTGTCCCGTCCTACCCCGGCCAAAAGGCGCAAAACTGGGTTGAAACGTCAGACAATCCACGCCCACCGCTCTTTAGTCTCTATGGAAAACAGAAATTGAAGCGAAATGAATGGCGGAGAGGATGGGATTCGAACCCACGATACGGTCTCCCGTATACTCCCTTAGCAGGGGAGCGCCTTCAGCCGCTCGGCCACCTCTCCGCGCTCGATGCCCTCGCTGCTCGCGCTTGGGGACATGATGTGCCGCTTATAGGTCGGTTCGCCGTGGCCTGCAATCGTCCTTTTCCGTCTGTTTTAGCGTGTCCGCCATGAAACCAAGGCCTCGCAAAGTTGATCAAATCCCAGTAACTAAACGGCATGCAAAATGAAGCCGCCATTCTGACTGTCAATCAGGCCATTATCTTTGCGATTTTTGGCCTCGCGATGATCTCCTTTGTCTGGGGACGCGTTCGCTATGATGTCGTTGCGCTGACTGCGCTGATTGCCGCCGTCCTGCTTGGCGTGGTGCAATCCGCTGATGCCTTTATGGGGTTTTCGCAAAGTGCGGTCATCACCGTGGCGCTGGTGCTGATCATCTCGCGTGCCATCCAGAACAGCGGCGTGATCGACCGGTTAGCCGGGCCACTGGAAAGCGTTTCAGACCGGCCGCTGCTGTTCATGGCCATGCTCACCGGGATCGCAGCCTTGCTGTCCGGGTTTATGAACAATGTCGGTGCCTTGGCCTTGTTGATGCCCGTCGCAATTTCGCTGTCGAAGCGGCCAAGCCAGATCCTGATGCCCTTGTCATTCGGGACCATTCTGGGTGGCTTGACGACCCTGATCGGCACGCCGCCGAACATCATTGTTTCCAACTACCGCGAACAAATCACCGGTGAGCCCTTTGGCCTGTTCGCATTTTCGCCCGTGGGCGGCGTGCTGGCCTTTGTTGGGCTGGTGTTCTTGCTGCTGGTCGGCTGGCGGCTGATCCCGCGCAAACGCAAACCGCCACAAGGCGAAACAGCGCATTTTGAGATCAAAGACTACGTCACCGAAATCCTCGTGCCCGAAGACCACCCCCTGATCAACGAGCAGATTTTCCGCCTAGAAAGCCTGTCGGATGGCGGCATTCAAGTCGTCGGCATTATCCGCGGCGCGACCAAGCTGTTCGGCAACCTGCGCCTGCGCCATATCCGCAAGGGCGATATCCTGATGATCCAGGCGGGACCGAACGTGCTGCAAGACTTTTTGGCAGCCCAAAAGCTCGAATTGGCCGGGGCCGACGAGTTTGTTGAAGAACACATGACCTCAGAACATGCGGCCTTGATGGAAGCCGTTGTGCTGCCGGGCTCACGGGTCGAAGGCCGATCCCCGCGGAGCCTGTATCTGCGCCGGAAATACGGGGCAAACCTGCTGGCCATTGCGCGCGAGGGCACGCCGATTCAGGACCGCATTGGCCGTGTCCGCCTGCGCGCTGGCGACGTGCTGCTGCTGCAGGGCGAACCCTCAACCCTGCCCGATACAATCAACGATCTGGGCGCCGTTCCTTTGGCGCAACGCGCGCTGATGCTGGGGCAGAGTCAGCGGGAGGACTGGGCGCCGCTGTGCCTGTTTGCGCTGGCGATTGCAGCGACGGCGCTGTTGGGTGTGCCGGTGGCCATTGCCTTTGCCGCCGCGGTTGTGGGCATGCTGCTGTTTGGGCGGATTGATCCGCAAAAGCTGTATCAGTCCATCGACTGGCCCATCATCGTCCTGCTGGGTGCCATGATCCCGCTGGGGGATGCGCTGGAGAAGACCGGTGCAACCGTGTTGATCGCCGATAGCGTGGTTTCAACCGCGGGTTCCTTTGGCCCCCTGATCCTGCTGGCAATTATCATGGTCGTGACCATGACCCTGTCCGACATCATGAACAATGCGGCGACCGCCGTCGTCATGGCCCCGATTGCCGCCACGGTCGCCAATGAAATCGGGTCCTCGCAGGATGCTTTCCTGATGGCCGTGGCGCTGGGTGCGTCCTGTGCCTTCCTGACGCCGATTGGACACCAGAACAATCTGCTGGTTATGGGGCCGGGCGGGTATCGATTTGGAGACTATTGGCGCATGGGATTACCGCTGGAAATTCTCATTGTCCTGATCGGAACACCGTTGATTGCGTTTATTTGGGGGATATAGACGGACAAAAGTGAGAGAGATCTCTTGCATTTAGCCTTAACAATTCCGATGTAAAAAGAGTGAATACGGGGACCACTTCATCTTTTGGGGAAGGCTTGCCTATGAACTCGCCAACACTTCGAAACCTTGGTCTGGCTGTGTACGTGATCCTTGCCGTCGTTACTGCTTTTGCTGCCATGAGTGGGACGGTCATTTAAGCCATGTCGCAGGGAAAACGAGTATCATCGAAATCGATGCAGGCTGGCGCGTACGCGGCTTCATCTGAGAACCAGATCGAGAAATCGACCCGTCTGCGCCCCGGCGTCACGCGCTGGCTGATTGCTTTACCGCTGCCCCCCATGATCCTGGCGTTGATCGTTGAGACGATAAGCGCGGATATTGATGCGGCCGTCGCGCTGCTCGGCGCGATCGCCCTGCAGCTTGCCGGTATCAGTCTGGTGCGCCGGGGGCTGAAAATTCGGCATTCAGGCGGTGTCGAAGCGGCTTTGAACAGCCCCCTCCCCCTGCTGATATTGGGTACAGGCGCGCTAGTGGCGGCGCTGTTTCTCGCTTGTCTTGCGGGGCCTGCGGGCATCGCACAGGCGGTTGGGGTTGCTGTTCTGGCAGGAGTGGCCCTTTGGCTGGCACTGTTCACGGCAACCGGGGCAGCAATGGCCGGTGGCGGTTTGAACGACAAGGTCGCTGGGATTGACAGAGGCGATCTGCGCAAGCAGCTCGCTCAGGCCCACGGTCTGGTCAAGCAAATGCGGGCCAGTGGCGCGCAGCTGGCCTCCTCACGGGATCAAGCGCAAGTAAGCCGCATCGCCGACCACGCCGAAGGCGTGTTGGAAGGGATACTGGAAGACCCCGGCGATATTCGCCGCGCCCGGCGCTTCATGGCCACGTATCTCGAACGGGCGGCATCGTCGGTGCAGCAATTCGCCACTGCAGAAGCCACGGGCAGGGCCGAAGCCCATCGCGCTGATTTCAACGCCACGCTCGATGTCATTGAAAAAGCATTCGACGAGCAAAAACAACGATTGGACGCCGAGGACTCAATCGACCTCGAAGTCCAACTCGACGTCCTACGCAAACAAATGGAGCGGGAAGGCCTGTAAACGGCCACTGCCTCCTGAACTGATCGAAGAAGGAATTCCTCCCATGGCTACAGAAACCAAAACCGCCGTTGCAGAAGTCATTTTCCCCGATGTTGCCAACGACGGTGCAGTAACTGACACCGCGCTGGTGCCGGTCGATCTTGACGACCCGACCAATCAAGCCATGGTCAACAAATACATGTCTGAGCTGGACATGTCCGACACCAATTCAATCATCTTTTTTGGCTCAAAAGCACAGCAGGAATTGACGGAAGTCTCCTCGACCATGCTTGAAGGGATGCGGAACAAGGATGTTGGCCCGGCGGGCGACGCACTCACCAACATGGTTTCAGCGCTCAAGGGCTTTGACGCCCGCTCACTGGACCCGAACCGGAAGCCAAATTTCTTCATGCGCCTGTTTGGCATGGGGCAGGACAATCTGGTGCGGTTCAAATCGAAGTTCGATACCGTCCAAGGTCAGGTTGACCAGATCGAAATCGACCTCGAAAAGCAAAAAGTTGTCATGCTGACTGACATCGAAAAGCTCGATAAGCTCTATGACGCCAACCTCGATTATTTCCACGATCTGGAGCTGTGGATCGACGCTGGTGAGCAAAAGCTGAAGATGCTTGATGAGCAGGAGATCCCTGCTCTGGCGGCCAAAGCCGAAGAAACGGGTGAGATGCTGGACGCGCAGGCCGTTCGGGACCTGCGTTCAGCGCGCGATGATCTGGAACGGCGGGTTCACGATCTGCAACTGACGCGGCAGGTAACCATGCAATCCCTGCCTTCGATCCGCCTCGTGCAGGAAAACGACAAGGCGCTGGTCAACAAGATCAACTCGATTGTCGTCAACACAAAGCCCCTTTGGCAGCAACAGCTGGCCCAGGCTATCGCGATCCACAATATGGCCAAGACCGGTCAGGCGGTCGAAGCCGCGCAGGACCTGACCAACGACTTGCTGAAAGCCAACGCTGACAATCTGCAGGCTGTAAACGCTCAGGTGCGCGAGCAGATCGAGCGGGGGGTCTTTGACATTGAAACCGTTCAGGAGGCTAATGACAGTCTGATCGGTGCCATCAATGACTCACTGGCCATCGCCGATGAGGCCAAGAAAAAGCGCGCCGAGGCCGTTGTTGCCATGCAATCCATGGAAAACGACCTCAAAGCCGTCTTGAAATCCGCCTCGGCCGCCGCGCTGGAAGCCGGTCAGTCAGCCGTGGACGCCAACTAAGCCGCCCGCAACGCCGGCGGCAATCGCAGAGAAAAACGAGGAGAACGCCAACCATGGCATTCGGAATTTTTGGCGGTCAGTTTATCGACGTCATTGAATGGACGGACGACACAAGCGACACCATGGTCTACCGGTTCGAGCGGCAGGGCAATGAAATCAAGTATGGTGCCATGCTGACGGTGCGCGAAGGTCAGGTGGCCGTGATGGTCAACGAAGGCGAAGTTGCCGACGTGTTTGATCCGGGCCTGTGGCAGTTGGAAACAGCAAACCTGCCAATTTTGAGCACGCTTCAAGCTTGGAAATACGGGTTTAACAGCCCTTTCAAATGTGAGATTTACTTCGTCAACACCAAGCGGTTTTCCGACCTCAAATGGGGTACGAAAAATCCGATCATGCTGCGCGATGCCGAGTTTGGACCTGTCCGCTTGCGGGCCTTTGGCACCTATGAAATCCGGGTTTCCGACCCGGTGGAATTTCTGCGCGAAGTGGTGGGAACCGATGGCCGTTTTTCGGTTGATGAAGTCAGCAACCAGCTCCGCAATCTCATTGTCAGCCGGGTCGCGGTCGGCTTAGGGAAGGCAAAGATTCCTGCGCTGGACCTCGCCGCAAACTACATGGAATTGGGGGACTTTCTGACCAACCTCGTGGGGCCAGATTTCGCCGCCTATGGGTTGGATCTGAAAAAATTGCTGATCGAAAACATCTCCCTCCCGCCCAATGTCGAAGAAGCGCTGGATAAGCGTTCCTCGATGGGGGTGATCGGGGACTTGAACAAGTTCATGCAGTATCAGGCGGCTGAATCATTGACTGCTGAAGGTGAAGCAGGCGGCGCTGCAGCAACCGGTGCGGGGATGGGAATGGGTCTGGCCATGGCACAACAGATGGCCGCGGCCTTCTCACCGAACGGTGCCGCATCCCCAGCAGCCGCAGCACCGCCGCCGCCGCTGCCTTCCGAACCATCTTACTTCATTGCCGTGAATGGCGCGCAAACCGGGCCGTTTCAGGGGCACGCCTTGCACGACGAAGTCGCCGCGGGACGCCTGCACCCAGACGCTCTGGTCTGGTCCGCAGGGATGGCGGCGTGGACGCGGGCGGCAGACGTGCCCGCGATTGCGCGGCTGTTCAGTGTGGCACCGCCACCGGTTCCCAAAAGCCCGCCACCGCTCTTGGGGTAGGATCAGGTTAAAGGGGGCAAGGGCCCCCTTTTTCAGCGATGGAGGACCGGCCATTGCGGTTGGGCCTGACTGTAATCCAAGACCATCAGAATAAACGGGGACATTCTTATGGATACCGACACCCAGGACGGCACCACCCTCGACCGCAAGGATTACCCTTGCGAGAACTGCGGCGCGCTTCTGGCCTACAAGCCGGGAATGGAGGTGCTTGCTTGCGACTATTGTGGTCACGAAAACCCGATTGAGATTACACAAATCGAGGTGGTTGAAAACGACCTCGACAGCGCTTTGCGTGACTTGGAAAACAGCCACGCGGTTGAGCACGTCGCAGCTGTAAAATGTGACAGTTGCGCGGCTGAGTTCACGCTGGCTAAAAACGAGACCGCCGGGCGCTGCCCGTTTTGTGCCGTGCCAGTTGTGGTTGATCCGGTTCAGGTCAGGCGACTGTCACCCGATGCCCTGCTTCCCTTCAAGTTAACCGCCAAAGAGGCTCGGACAGCGACCAAACGCTGGCTAAAGCGCTCTTGGCTTGCCCCTGAAGCCATGCGCCGCCACACCACCGCTGATGACCAGTTCAAGGGCGTCTACCTGCCCCATTGGACCTTCGACGCGGATACCGCCACCCGGTATCAGGGTTTTCGGGGGGACACCTACACGGTGACCGTCGGCAGTGGGGAAAACCGGCGCACGGAAACCCGTGTGCGCTGGACGCCGAAAAGTGGGCGGGTGACGCGGTTGTTTGACGATGTTCTGGTCCCCTCCTCGAATTCACTGCCGCGCCAGCACCTGTCACGGTTGACGCCGTGGGACTTGGAAAACCAAAGGCCCTACGCCGATGAGTATCTGGCCGGCTATATTTCCGAAGCCTATCAAGTGCCGTTGACCGACGGCTTTGTCGAAGCGAAACAGATCATGCAGACGGCAATCGAGCGCGACGTGAGGCGGTCGATTGGTGGTGACCGACAGCGGATTACCCGGCTGGACACACGCTATGACGATACCACCTTCAAGCACGTTCTGCTGCCAACCTACCTGTCAGCCTTCCGATGGAATGATCGCGTTTACCGCTTCGTCGTTAACGCACGCACTGGCGAAGTTCAGGGGGAGCGGCCAACGTCGGTTTGGAAGGTTGCGGTTCTGGTCGTGCTGGGGCTGCTACTGGCCGGTCTGGTGCTGTATCTGCTCGCCATCAGCGAGGGTTAGCGACAGACCCCCAAAGATGCAGTCTAATCTGGGCTATAGCGCGCCAGTGATGGACCCTCGCCACGCGTCGTAGGCCGCCTGCGCGGCCTCGCCCTCGGCCGTGTCCCAGAAATCACCACGGAACAGCAGGCCAAAGGGCAGATGCGTCGGTGAGGTCGGTAACCAAGCCCGCAAATCCTGCCGCGCTGCCCGCGCCGCTGACAGCCTTGCGGGGCCATAGCCCGTGACTGTGGCCATCGCCGACTGGTAAGCGCCGCGCGAAACATTGGCAATGAAGTCCATGGCCAATTGCGGGTTTGCTGCGCCGTCCGGAATGGCGAATACGTCGAGGTCGATGACGTGGCTGTCCCACATGTACCCGATCACCGGTTGCGCCGCGCGCGCATGGCGCAGGGCGTCGAAGTGGTAAATCAATCCAACCGCTCCCCGCCCGGACTCAAGCAACCTGAAGACATCCGAGGTCGCTTTGACAAACTGCACGTCACCTCTAACCCGGTCCAGCACGGCCAAAGCATCCTGCACGCCCTGATCCGTTGCCAAGGCCGAGTAGACCCGTTCGGGCGCCATTCCATCCGCAAGCAGAGCGAGTTCCATGGCGACTTGCCCGGAATGGGTCAGCAAGCGGCGACCCGGGAACAATAAGGGGTCAAAGGCGTCAGCGAGCGCAAAGGGCTCAGCGCTGTTGAATAACCGGCGGTCGAAGCCAAAGCTCTGTGACCAGACGACGTTGCCGATCCAGCACAGGCCGACGGCCCCTTGCACAAAATCACTCTCGACGTCATCGATGCCAGCCCGCGCCAGCTCCAGCGGTTCCAGATAGCCTTGAAAACACAACTCTTCGGCGTCCGCACGCTCCAAATCCAAAACATCCCAGCCCACGCTCTGACCGGTGCTGCGCGCCGCTTCGACACGCTGGCGCGCTTCGTTCGGGTGGCCGGTGTAGGTAACGACGTCAACCGTGCGCCCGGTTTGCAGGGCAAAGGGCTCGGCGAGGACTTGGGTCTGGGCAGTCTGATAGAATCCGCCCCAGGTGGCAATCGTGAGTCCGCTGTTGGCTGTTTGTGCACCGGCTTCGACTGTCGCTGCGGCACATATCGCAGCTGCCAAGGTCTAACCTCGGAGAGCAGAGAAGGGGTGACGCATTGTTTATGACCTATCGAGAATATCAGAACCTAGCGTGTTTTTTCCACGCACCGGTTCTCGTAATGTCGTATAAATATAGATAAAGATCAAACTATGTTCGTGCAAACATTGGACCGGGAAAAGACTCATCGTGAAGTCGCGTGATCAAAAAAAGGGGATTTTATCCTCTATCGTTGGTGTTTTTCGGTGGTTTTGGGCACCGCGTCAGAACCCACACGCCGCCGAAGACCGCGCCGACCAGCGCCGCCGCGAGAAACGCCGCCGCGCGGCGCAGGCATCTGCCAAAGCGCCCGTGAAGTCCTCCAGCAAAAAAGCCGTTTCATCTGCTGCCCGGGAACAGGAACTGGCCTACGTCGACAAAGCCGGGAATGTCAGGCTCGCCGACGGCGGGCGGGTGGTTGCGCGGGGGTCGAAAGGCTCCAAGGCTGGCGCCTTGGCGGAGGCGCGCGCTTTGTACCAGACGCGCGCAGGCACGCTGGCGACACTGCAGGGACAAATCGCGGACCCTCAGGCCTCCGTCGCTGACGTGGAGCCGCACGTCGCCCAACTGAGATCCGACCTGAGAGATGCGCCCGGACTGGGCGATTTGGAGGCGCTGGAAAGCGGGTTTGCCGCGCTGGTTGCTGCCCTGGAAACCCGTACACAGGCGCAGTGGGACCTGAAACGCGGCATCATCACCCGCCTTGAAGCCCTCAGCACCGCAGCACCCAGCGGCCTGTCCACACAAATCGAACAGCTTGGCGAAGAATGGACGCAATCCGGGTCAGCGGGTGCTGTTCACGACACTGTTCTGGAAAGACGCTACGCCGCCGCAAGGGAAACCGTGCTCAAGCGCGCCCGAATGGCGGAAGATCACCCGGAAGTGTTCATCGCCGAACGGCAATCAGTCCTCAACGAACTGGTTGACCTGATGGCCAGCCCGGACCGCACGAATATGGCGGCTCAGTTAGCGGGACTGCAGGCCGCGTGGCTGAAGGCGGGTGGCGCGGATGATGAGGCTATGAACCAGAAATTCCAGCAAATGTCAGCAGCAATCGAACGAGATATCTATGCGCTGGCAAGCGAAACGCAGACACTGAGGACGGCGCTGGAACAGGAAGCACGCACGCTGGAGGCGACTTGCGACGGGCTGGCCGAAGATGGCGCAGCCCTCACCGATGGGCGGTCACTGCGCGGGCTGTCCAAGTCCGTGAGCGCTTTGGAGCGACGCGCCGATGGTGCGCACCGCGACCTGACCGACAAGCTGCGGCGCCGGGTTGATGATTTGCACTGGCGCGCCGATCGCGAGATTGAACGCCGCCAAGCGCTGGTCGTGTCGCTCACAGACAGTGCGCGCCAGTCGCTGGCCAAAGCCGCCCAGCTACCCGCCGAAATTGCCACCATGAAAGAATGGCGCGGGATCGAAGATGCTGCCAAGGCGGGTATGGAGGGCGCGGAAGCGGCCATGAATCAGCTCAAAGGATTAGGACGGCTTGGCGCGGAAGAAAGCAGCCGCATTAGCGCAGACCTGCGCACGGCGCGAAAGGCTCTGAACGAGGCCCGAAAGGCGTTTTTTGAGACCTTGGATGAAAGCCGCGAAAGCAACAGTTTCCGCAAACGCGCGCTGCTCGACCGCTTGAGCCACCCACCGGTTGGCGCAACGGTCAAAGAACTCGACACGCATGTTGATCAGGTCATGGCGGACTGGAAGCAAGCGGGCAGCGCTGGTCGTGATACCGACCAGGCGCTTTGGGCTGAATTTCAGGATGTACGAACCGGCATCCGTAAACTGCGTGACGAAGCTTCCGCCGCCGAGCGCGACGATTTTGGCGCGCGGTTGGCGGAATCCTTCACCCGCAAACGCGAACTGGCCTACACCATCGAAGATGAAATCCGCATGGGTCGCCTGGTTCTGGAGAACCAGAGCGACGCCAAGTTTGAGAAAGAGCTTCGGCGTAAGGAGCGTCGGTTGGAAAGCCTGCAAAAGGACCTGTCCGACATCCAACGCAAGCTTAAAAAGCTCTCAAATGCGAAATCCAAAGCAGGCAGCGAGCCTCCCAAAGTTGAGGGTCCCGCCCAAGCGACTGATTACGCCGCATAAATCCGAAAAACCCCGCTTTTTAGTGATTGATATTGTTTTCGCCACGAATTCGTGGTTCTGCAGACGTAATATTTTGAGGATTAATCGTTTATGCGTTTTTGTCTCGCGGCATCGGGTATTTTCCTGTCACTGCTGCTGACGGGCTGTGCGGCCTCGGTCGGCGGGGGTGTTGTTGCCCCTGAAGCCGCGGACAAGGCTGTTGCTGAGCTGTTTTCTGACACGGGTGAACGAGTGCTGATGCAAGGGGGAGCGGAGTCGCTTGACCAAAGCGCGCTCGATCAGTCCGCCGCCCCAAACGAAGACAAGTTCACCATCCAGACTGATCAGGGCATCTTCATGATGACCCAGTCGCAGCTCAACCAATACCTCGCCCAGCGCCGCGCTTTGCAGCTTGCCGAAGCCCAGGCCGCCGCCGCAGCTTTGGCCGCAAGTGGCGGTCCACAAAGCCCCTATGGCCGGGTGATCTCACGAACCATTGTGCCAGCGACCGCAGCCGTGCCGCAGCCAACCGCCCCTGTCGCGCCGCTCGACCCAACGAGCATCCAGTCAAGCCGCTCGGTCCCCGGTGGGTTTGACACCTATGTCGCGCCGGGGCTGAGCTTTACCAAAGGCCCCGCCGGGATGAAAAATGCCGGCGGATCCTACCCTTGTGTAATGACCTTTGATGACGGCCCGCATCACACCCGTGACGCGCAGATCTACGACATCCTTGATGAAAAGGGCGTGAAGGCTGTGTTTTTCTTTGTGGGCAGCAAAGTCCAAAAGAACCCGAACACCGCCAAAGCTGCCATTACCCGGGGTCACGAAGTCGGCTACCACTCCTGGGACCACAAGAACCTGCGCGCTGAAAGCCTTGCTACGGTGCGTGAGGACTTTCGTAAGGGTGTAGCAGCGCTCAACGGCATTGGGATTACGCCAAAATTCTTCCGCCCGCCCTTTGGCAATTATAACTCAGGCATTCTGGCGACCGCGACCAGCCACGGCATGGACGTCATCAACTGGACCAACGACAGCCTGGACTGGAAGATCGACACGGCGCGGGGCATCACCGAACATGTGCTGGAGCAGAGCGCGCCGGGGGACATTGTGCTGCTGCATTCGATTCACCAGCGTTCGGTTGACGCCTTGCCTGACGTGATTGATGGCTTGAAGGCGCAGGGGTGCCGGTTTGTCTCCCTGCAGTCTTGGGTAACGCGCGCAACATCCTAGAGCGCGTCTGAGATAAAGGCGTCAAGATGGACCGGCATCAAAGGCGGGGTCATTGGCCAAAATGGCGCCAAAGGTGCAGCCGCCAACGGCAAAAGAAACCCCCGAAATGGGTTTCCACGCGGCTAAGGCCCCTGCTTCCCGAAGTCGAGCCACAAAACCAGGTGATTGCTCTTCAACAATCCAGGCATTGCTGAACAAGGTCGCTCGAATGATGCGAGCGTCTGTTTCATCGATAGCGGCGAACACTTGATCCGCCGGCGTGCGCGGCGGGAAGACGGCGAGAACGGTGCCGCTGTAGCTGCCGGGCAGCCGCGTCACCACCGCCATAACGACCACCAGCATCACAACCACCAAAGTCCCAACCGTCAGCGCCCAGAATGCCAGCGCGTGTTGCGACAGAGACGAAGGGGAAGGTTGCGATGGTGATGATGTGTCAGACATCAGAGGCGGGACCGGGACCAGTTGGCAGGATCAGGTGGTGGCAGGCTGGGGCGGGCGCTCAACCGGTTTCTCATCAATCGGCCAATGCACAACCGCCGCAATAAATCCAATAGCCGTTGCTGCGAACCACATCCACGTCAATTCACCGGTCAAATTCTCAATCCAGCGCGCCAGGAAGGTCGCGGTAAAGCCCCCGATCTGGTGGGAAATAAAGACAATCCCGTAGAGCGTCGTCATGTACCGAATGCCGAAAATCTGAGCAACGATGCCTTGGGTCAGGGGCACTGTTGACAGCCACAGCATGCCCATGACGGCCGCAAAAACGAGGGTGCTCGCCGTTGTGATCGGCAGCAGAATATAGAGCGCCATGACCACGCCGCGCGCCGCGTAAATGAAAGCGAGCCCATAGCGCTTTACCCCGGCCTTTCCATAGAGGCCTGACACGTAAGCGCCGACGATGTTGAACAGGCCAACCAGAGCCAGCGATACCGCCCCAATGCCGCCAAAGCCGTTCAGCCATTGCGGCTGAACGCCCTGATCAATCAGGAACTTAGGGAGGTAGATGTAGATGAACGAGATGTGGAACCCGCAGACAAAGAAGCCAAAGAACAGCAGCACGTAGCCGCGATGCTGGAAGGCAAGCTTGATTTCAGCCCAGACCTCAGCAGAGGTACCCGAGGACGCGTTGACACTTGATTCTGCAGCCGTGCCTTTGACGCCGACAAAAAAGAACGATAGCGGAATGATCAAAAAGGTGACCCCGGCCAGCACGTACAAAGTGCCTTCCCAGCCGATTTTTTGCAGCAGAATTCCCGTCGGCAACCCGATAGCAAACTGGCCAAACGACGCCGCAGCAGTCCCTAGCCCAAGCGCCCATGAACGCTGCTCCGGCGATACCAGTTTACTGAAGCTGATCGCTACGATGGTAAAGGCTGTCGCAGCAACACCGCCACCGGCAACCCCTCCCATCAGAACGTAAGTCCACATCGTGCCGGGCAGCAGCAGCATTCCGACGATGCCAAAGCCGTACATCAGAGAGCCCGCGATCAACACCCACATGGGGCCAAATCGGTCAACAAGGGTCGCCGCGTAGGCACCCAAAACGCCCCACATGAGGTTTTGACATCCCAAGGCCAGACCAAAATCACCGGCGCTGACCCCTAAAGCATCAGGTGCGCCGGCCACAAAAAGACCAAAAGATGATCGCACACCCATCGAAATCAGCGCCATCAAGCAACCGGCAATGATAATCATCGCCACGCGTGCTGAAATACTGTTCTGGCTGCTCGACATGGCGGCGGTTACTCCACAACTGACTCAAATGACCCGATCAGACAAACATCTTGGGACGAACGCGACACTGGACGAAATCTTATCCCTTAGGAAGCAGATTCAATGCTTCAGGTTGATCACATTGCCGCATACGAGAAATGTGTCACTGGGACTGCCAACAAGCAAAGGCCGTTTTGTCAGGGGGTGCGCTCCCCTGAATGCGACCTTTGGCAAAGGAGATGAGCGAATTCCAGCCTAGGCAGGCAGGGGGCAGACAGGTTAAGCCCTTGGTATCGTATCCAGCCCCGTCCGAAGTTCCTTTCAGGATCCGCCCGAATTTATGCCAACGCAGCAGCCGCAGCAGCAAAACGACCGAAGCCAGTCAACCCTCCCGCCCTTGTTTGTCGCGCTGGATATGGGTGAGCCGGACGTTGCGCCGCTGATGGGGGACTTAGCGGGTCTGAACGTCGGCTACAAAGTCGGGATGGAGCTGTTCTACCAGTCTGGCGCCGCGCTGGTGCGCAAGCTCGCCAAAGACCATCCGATCTTTCTCGACCTGAAGCTCCACGACATCCCCAATACGGTTCAGTCCGCAGCCGCGCGCATTGCCGACATGGGCGTGCGGGTGACGACAGTTCATGCAGCAGGTGGCGAGGCGATGCTCGCCGGTTTGCCAGCCTTGGAGCGAGACGATTTTCAGTTTCTGGCGGTCACTGTGCTGACCAGCATGAATGAACACGACTTAACCGGTTTGGGGGTGCTTGACGCCAACCCGGCACAGCGGGTTCAGCGGCTTTTCACCCTGGCGCGCAACAGTGGCATCACTGGCTTTATCTGCTCTCCGCTGGAGGTCAAAAGCCTGCATGCGGCTTTGCCCGAGGGCACGTTTATCACCCCGGGGGTCCGCCCTGCCGGTGCCAAGGCAGACGACCAAAACCGTGTTGCGACACCGGCGCAGGCCAAGCGCTCTGGCGCGACATCGCTGGTCATCGGCCGACCCATCACCCGCGCCTCAGACCCCCGCGCTTCCACGCAAACCATTCTGGACGAGTTGGCCCATGGTTAAGCCGATCCGCCTGATGGGACAGTTCCCGCCTTTGTCGGCGGGCCGGGTTGTGCGTCAGATCATTGTCGATGGTTTGCTCGGTCAATGGCAACGCTTGCTCGGCATTGCGCTGATCCCGTTTATCCTCGCGGTGCTCATCGATTTTATCACAGCCCTTGTGCTCGACTTTCGAGGTTCCAGAAATCTGGTTGCCAGCGCCGATGCGATTATCATCGACGTGATCAACCTGATCATCCTCGAAGTGTTCATCGGAGCCTACTACACCACGCACGTAGCGCGCCTGCTGGGTGTGGGATCACGTTCAGGCAAGGTGCTGATGAATGAAGAGTGGCGGGACTCTTACCGTGCCGTGATTTTGCGGTTGATGGTCTTTTACCTTGTTGGTGCGCTGCTGATTGGTGGCGGTTTTGTCGCTTATCTGTTGTTCCGCGATAACTTACCCAACGCGCAACTGGCACCCTTCATGATTGCCATTCCAGCATTGCTCCATCTGTTTCTGTATGTCCGTTTCAGCTTTGTCATCGCTGCGGCTGCGGTTGGCGCGCCCTACACGTTTGGCGACAGCACGCGGGCGACCGGTGGCGTTACGCTTTTGCTGCTCGGTCTCAATCTGGTGTTTGCACTGCCCCTGGTGGTGGCGCAACTGGCGCTGCAGGCTGGCGCGGCGTCTTACCCGGTCTTCGGCCCGAGCTACTTCGGTGTTTTGCTGCTGACGCAGGCTCTGTTTCTGCTGCGGGTTGCTGTTTTTACCATCGTTAATCTGGTCTGCTTCGTGAACCGTACTGGCTGGGCGCCGGGCGCGCGGCGGGTGTAGGGGAAGGGGAGGCAAGTTAGCAAGCGTCATGACGGCTCTACGCACCGCATCCCAAGTCCTGATCTTCGGCCTCGCAGCCGTGGCACCTGCTGCCGTGTACCTCGGGGCTCAAACAGGCCTGCTCGACCTGAAAAACGCGATTTACGGGCTGTGTGTTGTCACCTTGCTGTATCATGCGGCAGCATGGGAGATGACCGGCCTGATGGCGCAGCGCCGGAAGCAGCTGGGCGGTGGTCGAGATGTCCCGGCCCCCTTCTGGTCCGCCGCTGCCCTGCGTTCTGCGGTGCTAGGGTTCTGCATTATCTTTGCAACCATCTTCGGATGGATTGGCCTGACCATGGTCGGCTCGCTGCTGACTTACGGCGACAGCGCGACGCTCTGGGGCAGTTTGGGCAGCGCCGTGGGAGACTTTATCCAATACGGCAGCAACGACCCGCGGGAACTTGCCGCCATTGGGGTCGAAGCTGAAGCGTCCCCTGCGCTGGATCGGCAGGCCGTGAACCGTAACGCCTTGCTCGGCGTCATCGCCATCAGCGGCGTTTTGGTCGCCTACTTTTTCGTTCGAGCCTGGGCGGTCGTCCCGCTCAGGCATCGCCGACCCCGCAAGGCCTTCACCTTTCACGCCTGGCGCGCCAGCGGCGGCTTGCGGGCGCTTTGGACCGCTGGCTTGCTGGTGTTAAGCGCGGGCCTTTCAGCCTGGGTGTTCAACCTGCCGCTGTTTACCACTTTGGGCGCTTACCATGCTGTGCTCAGTTCCGGCGTGGCGCTGGTTGTGTTTCTGAGCGTCACTTGGCTGATCGCAGACCGTATTCTGAGCGATGGTGTTGAGCTGCCCGCGCGCTGCTACGCCAAAATCTGCGGCATCAAGACCCCGGAGATGCTCGAAGCGGTCATCAGCAATGGCGCAACCCACGTGGGTTTTGTGTTCTTCGAAAAGTCCCCCCGCAACGTCAGCCCGGAAACCGCCGCCGCTCTGTGCGAGCAGGCCAAAGGGCGGATCAGCCGCGTCGGGCTGGTGGTGGAACCAACAGACGCTTTTCTTGACACCCTGCTGGCCACCGTCGATCTCGATATGCTGCAAGTCCACGCCCACGAAGGCGCAGAGCGCTTTGCGGCGATCCGCGCCCATACAGGCTTGCCCGTCATCGCCGTTGTCTCCGTTGCCGAAGAAAGCGACCTCGCCGCCGTAGCGGACATCCGCAAAGCAGCGGACGGCCTGCTTTTCGATGCCAAGCCGCCTAAGGACGCGGAATTGCCTGGCGGCAATGCTCTTGGCTTTGACCATCGCGTGCTGGCAAAGGCGAAAATCGGCAATACGCCGTGGATGCTCGCTGGCGGCTTAACGCCCGAAAACGTCGCGGAGGCCATCGCTGTGACCCAACCCACCTACGTCGATGTCTCTTCAGGCGTCGAAAAAGACGGTGAACGCGGCACTAAGGACGCTGCGAAGATCAGAGCCTTCTTAGCCGCAGTTGCTCGCGCGTAAAACGCTGCTAGTCTCTGCCCGATTCTGAATACGAAACAGGAAAACCATGTCGACGCCAAACTCTTTCAAGACCGGACCGGACGAGCGCGGCTTGTTCGGTATTTTTGGCGGACGCTTCGTCGCCGAAACCCTGATGCCTCTGATCCTCGATCTTGAACGTGAATGGGGTGCTGCAAAGCCGGACCCTGCGTTCTGGGAAGAGTTCAACATGCTGGCGAAAGACTACGTTGGCCGTCCCAGCCCCCTGTACTTGGCTGAGCGTCTCACTAAGGAACTCGGTGGCGCGAAGATTTACTTCAAACGGGATGAGTTGAACCACACCGGCGCGCACAAAATTAACAACTGCCTGGGCCAGATCCTGCTGGCCAGACGCATGGGCAAAACCCGGATTATCGCAGAGACTGGCGCCGGTCAGCACGGGGTCGCGACGGCGACTGTCTGCGCGCTGTTCGGCTTACCCTGTACGGTCTACATGGGCGCGACTGATGTTGAGCGTCAGGCCCCGAACGTCTTCCGCATGCGGCTTCTGGGCGCTGAGATCGTTCCGGTAACTTCCGGTTCCGGCACGCTCAAGGACGCAATGAACGAAGCGCTGCGCGATTGGGTGACGAACGTCGAGGATACCTTCTACATCATCGGCACGGCCGCCGGCCCGCACCCTTACCCCGCGATGGTTCGCGATTTTCAATCAGTTATCGGCACCGAAGCCAAGCAGCAGATGCTTGAGCGCGAAGGCCGCTTGCCAGACTCGCTGGTCGCCTGCATCGGCGGTGGTTCCAACGCGCTGGGACTGTTTCACCCTTTCCTCGATGATACCGACGTGCGCATCATTGGTGTCGAGGCTGGTGGATTGGGGCTGGAAGGCGAAGACCATGCCGCTTCGCTGACCGGCGGACAACCTGGCGTGCTGCACGGCAACCGGACCTATCTGCTGCAGGACGAGGACGGGCAGATTATCGAAGGACACTCGATTTCAGCCGGTCTGGACTATCCCGGTATTGGTCCGGAACACTCTTGGCTACGCGATATCGGACGGGTTGAATACGTCTACGCCAAGGATGACGAGGCGCTGGAAGCCTTCCAATTGTGCTGCCGCACCGAAGGAATCATCCCGGCCCTTGAACCTTCGCACGCCCTCGCCCACGTCGCCAAAATCGCTCCAGAACTGCCTAAAGACCACATCATGATTATGAACATGTGTGGTCGGGGCGATAAGGACATTTTCACCGTTGCAAAACACCTCGGTTTCGACATGGCCGACGTCATGGGAGAAACCACTCAATGACCACTCGGATTGACAACAAGTTCGCTCAGCTGAAGGCCGAAGGTCGCGCGGGTTTTGTGTCTTACATCATGTCCGGCGACCCGGATATGGACACCAGCCTCGCCATCCTCAAAGGCTTGCCCGCGGCGGGCGCTGATATCATCGAGCTTGGCATGTGTTTCACCGACCCCATGGCCGACGGCGTTGCCATCCAGCTTGCGGCGCAGCGCGCGCTCAAGGGTGGACAGACGCTGCCCAAAACGCTGGAGATGGTGCAGGCGTTCCGCAAAGACGACCCGGACACGCCGCTGATCCTCATGGGCTACTACAACCCCATCTACATCTACGGCGTTGACCGATTCCTCGCTGCCGCCAAGGCCGCGGGGGTCGATGGGCTGATTGTCGTTGATTTGCCACCCGAAGAAGACGACGAGTTGTGCATTCCCGCGAACGAAGCCGGCATGAACTTCATCCGACTTGCCACACCGACAACCGACGAAGCCCGGTTGCCGACGGTGCTCAACAACACTTCCGGCTTTGTCTACTACGTTTCCATCACGGGCATTACGGGTGCGGCTTCGGCGAACCAAAAAGCGGTTGAGGACGCCGTTGCCCGGCTCAAGCGGTTTACTGACCTGCCAATCGCCGTGGGTTTTGGTATCAACACGACCGAACAGGTCCGCGACATCGGGTCCGTGGCTGACGCCTCAGTGGTGGGGTCGGCCATCGTGCGGCAGATCGAGAACAACCTCGACGACGAAGGCCGTCCGAAGCCAGAGTTGGTCAAAGCTGTGCTAGACTTCACCAAGACCCTTTCACAAGGTGTACGCTAACCCCATCTGAGGTTTTATGAACTGGCTATCCCGTCACGTCCGTCCCGGCATTCAGCGCTTGGTGGGCAACCGAAAAGAAACGCCGGACAATCTCTGGACGAAGTGCCAATCTTGCGACCAGATGCTGTTCCACAAGGCGTTGGAAGAAAATCTGCAGGTGTGCACCCACTGCGGGCACCATCATCGCATGAGTGTGACCGCGCGGTTGGAAAGCCTGTTTGACGACGGCGAGTACCTGCGACTGGACCAGCCGGAAATGCCGGCTGATCCGCTCAAGTTCAAAGACAAGAAGCCTTACATCGCCCGACTGCGCGAGTATCAGTCCAAGACGGAAGAAAAAGACGCTGTCGTGGTCGCCAAAGGCACGATGGGCGACAGTCCCGTAATTATTGCGGCCTTTAACTTTGCTTTCATGGGCGGGTCCATGGGGCGCGCGGTGGGTGAGGGGCTGATCCTTGCCGCCGAAGAAGCCGTGAAGCACAACGCGTCCCTTCTGGTGATCCCCGCCAGCGGTGGTGCACGGATGCAGGAAGGCATACTGAGCCTGATGCAAATGCCGCGCTCCATTATCGCTGTAGAGCGCATGCGCGATGCCCGCCTGCCCTACATCGTCCTGCTCACCAACCCGACCACAGGCGGCGTCACGGCAAGCTTTGCCATGCTGGGCGACATTACCCTGTCAGAACCGAATGCCGTTATTGGCTTTGCAGGCCGTCGGGTGATCGAGGAAACCATCCGCGAGCAGCTGCCCGATGACTTCCAGACTGCCGAATACCTGCAAGAGCACGGCATGGTTGATCAAGTCGTTGACCGGTTGGAGTTGCGTGGACGGTTGATCATGCTGTTCGGGCTGTTGCGTGGTGTTCCGGGCCGCGCGGAGGCGAGTGAGCCAAGCGCGGAAAATAATCACCCCGCCATGACTGAAGACGAACCGATTGCGAGCTTCGATCAGGCATGATGCACGAAGACGCAGGCGTCAAAGCGGCGCTTGACCGCTTTCTTGCTTTGCACCCCAAGCTTATCGACTTGTCGCTCGACCGTCTGGACGCGCTGCTGGAAGATTTGGGCCGCCCTGAACGGCGCATGCCGCCTGCAATCCACGTTGCCGGGACCAACGGGAAGGGTTCGACACTGGCTTTCCTGAAAGCCATGCTCGAAGCCGCTGGCAAGACCGTCCACGTCTACACCAGCCCCCACTTGGTCCGCTTTGCCGAGCGCATCCAACTGAGGGGTGAGACCATCAGCTACGCCGCGCTGCTTGCGGTGTTGGAGCGCGTCGAAGCCGCCAATGGCGATCAGCCTGGCACGTTCTTCGAACTGACAACTGCCGCCGCGTTCTTGGCCTTTGCAGAAAACGAGGCTGATTATGTCCTGTTGGAGACCGGTTTGGGAGGCCGGCTGGATGCCACCAACATCCTGCCTGCCGAAGCGGTTCAAGTCTCCCTGATTTCGCGGATTGATGTGGATCACCAGCACTTTCTCGGTGACACCATTGAGGCCATAGCGCGCGAAAAAGCGGGCATCTTCAAGCCCGGCGTGCGCGCCTACTTCGTGCCACAGGTTGACGCCGTAACCGCTGTACTGCTCGACGAAGCACGGCAACGCGGCACCGAAGCGCTCCCCGTTAATCCAGTTTCCAAGAACGCCAAACTGGGCCTTGCCGGTGATTTTCAGCGGACCAACGCAGCGCTGGCCTCTGCCGCCGCGCGCTATCTGGGCATTGATCCGCTCAACATCGGACGCGGCATGCGACAGGCTCAGTGGCCCGCCCGCATGCAAACCATCGAGGCGGGCGCGCTCTGGCACGCGGCGGGCGAAGGGCGTCATCGGCTGGTGGTTGATGGCGCGCACAACGCCAATGCGGGCATGGCCATCGCTGACAGTTTGCCTGCGGATCAACCAGTCTATCTGGTCTATGGCCTGCTGGAAACCAAAGACGCGCAAGGATTTGTCGCCCCGCTGCTGCCCCGCGTCGAGCGCGCACTGGCCGTGGAAATTCCCGGCGCCGCTGTCACTCTCACCGCCGATGCCGCCGCGCAGGCCGCGCGCGCCATGGGCGCCGCACAGGTTGCGACTGCGCCATCGATCCAAGCGGCACTCCGCACCCTGCGCGACGCACCGCCGGGCCTGATTCTTGTCTGTGGATCGCTCTATCTGGCGGGTGCTTTTTTGGCCGAAAATCAGGGCGTGACCCTTGCGTCGGGTCGCCAGGCGGTGTGAGCCATGATTGACGACCTCATGCACAGCAACCGAGTTTATCTCGACGCTAACGTTATCATCTATCTGGTAGAAAAAAACGCTGAGTATCACGCGCTCGTGCATCGTACTTTGCGCCAGCTGGCGCAGGACGGTGTTGATTTGATCAGCAGCGAATTGGTGGTGAGCGAGTGCCTGATGGGGGCGGTTCGTCGGGATAACGAGGCGATTTTACTGGCCTATGAGCGGTTCTTCGACGGTGATCGCTTTGGGATCGAGTTGCAACCGGTCAGCTCCCGCGTGCTTTGGACCGCCCCGCAGGTCGCGCTGGATTTCAAACTCGACCTGCCTGACGCCCTACACTTTGCGACGGCATTGGATCAGGGATGCGATGCCTTTGTCACAAACGACAAAGGGTTCACCGACGGCGAACCCTTTCCAATCGTTTATCAGATTACCGAGCTGTAATCAGATATTGCGCTCGATCCACGATTTGATCGAGGACTTCGGCTGTGCCCCGGCGAGCATTGCCACGGGTGCGCCGCCCTTGAAGATCATGAGCGTTGGCAGGTTGCGGACGTTCAGCCCCTGCGCAGTTGCCTGATTCTGATCGACGTTCAGCTTGGTGATGGTGATCTGATCCGCCATTTCGTTGGAAAGCTGGTCCAGCGAAGGGGCAATCGCCTTGCATGGCATGCACCAGTCAGCCCAGCAATCCACCAGCACGGGCTTTTCCGAGGCAACAACCTCAGACTGGAAAGTGGCATCAGTAACTTCAACAACGGCCATGATCAGGCTCCTTTCACCAATACGAGCCCCGATAGCGTCGGGGCGTATAACATTTAATCTTGACCCGACCCTAAAGTCAGCACCCCGCCAACGTCAATCGCTGCCGGACGATTTTGCCAAAACTGGCAGGTCTGCTGCATTCACAGCAATCTCCATCAGATGCGGGGTCTCAGTCCATAACAGGAAGGTGCGGATTGCCTTGTCTGGATACAAGCCCCCCAAGACCGCTTTATAAGCTGCCAGCTGCGCACGATAGCTCTCTGGCACGTGAGCAGGGTCGCTGGGCGGGGGGCGGTTTGATTTATAGTCGACCACCCATACATCTTTATCACGCTCAACCAAGCGGTCGATTTGGCCTGAGACCACCAATTCGCCAACAAGACCGGTTACGGCGACCTCTGCCCGACTCCGCGTGCTGAACAGATCGGCAAAAGCGGGATCGTTGACAATGGCCAGAGCTTCCTGTCCCCAAGCCTCAATCTGACGCGGCATCAAGCCAAATGAGGGACGGCTGAGGAACCGCTGTGTTGCGGCTTCGCGGTCAGCCTCAGGCACTTCCGGCAACCGCTGTAGCAGGCCGTGGAGCACATTTCCGCGAAAGAACGGCGAAGACGATACATGCCCACGCCTGCCCACGCCCTGCCCTGCCAAAGCACGCAGCGAAGCCAAGGGTGAGGGCGATGCCGGTTCCTCAAGCATCTGGCTGGGGGTAAAGGGTCGCGGCGGCGAGGGTTCTTCGGAGATCGGAGCCAGCAAATCCTTGAGCGCACTCTGTTGCGCGGCCGAGTCTGCCGTACCAGCAGCCGCGGGCACCGTTGTCGAGGTTGCCTTTGCAGTTGCAGCCGCCGCGTCGCCCGAGCCACTTTTTGGCACGCGGTCAGGTTTCTCCGGGGCGCTGTACAGCCGATAGAGTGGAGTGGCGACATCGTCTTCGCCCGGGGTGAGGACTTCGACAGCATCAGAGGCCTTCATGGCGTCCAGCACAATATCGTACCAAGAGACCAGCGCTTCACTTTCGTCCTTTGCCCGGCGGGGTTGCCAGCCACAAATGAACAGCCGCTCCTCGGCGCGGGTCATGGCGACGTAAAGCAGACGTCGTTCTTCCTGCTCAGCCTTGGCCTTATCCAGCGCCTCCAACTCCATCGTCTGAAACGGCGAATCCTCCGACGAGGGCTTCCAGTAAGGCAGGGGCACAGGCGCGTCGTCCGTATCGAACCAGCGCAGTCGATCGCGGGCAATGTCGTCCATGCGGCGGTGCGTATGGGGCAGAATGACGACCGGGGCTTCCAGTCCTTTGGAGCCATGGACGGTCATGATCCTGACACCACCATTGGCCCCTTCCTGCTCCCGCTTAACCTCGATTTCCGCCTTTGAAAGCCAGCCTAGAAATCCGGGAATGGTCGGGGTGTTTGCTCGCTCGTAGGCAAGAGCGGCCCTCAGGAATTCCTTCAGGGCGTCGCCCGCTTGCGGTCCCAAGCGCTCCGCAAAGCGCCGACCTGCCCCCAGCCGAGTCAGCAAATAGCTGTAAAAGCCATAGGGTGTTGACGCTAACCGGTTGCGCAGCGTCTGGAACAGGCTCCGAGCTTCCTGCGCAATTGCCAGACCGTTCTGAGCGGCCTTAGCCAGTGCTGTTTCCAGCGTTTCTCCCTCCGCCCGTCGGTGCGCCAGTTCATAGAGTTGGTCCGAGCTGAAGCCGCACAGGGGACTGCGTAGAACCGTTGCAAGGGACAGGTCGGCACGGGGTTGTAGCAGGTATTCCGTCAGGCACAGCAAGTCCTTGATGACCAGCTGCTCTTGCAGCTTCAGCCGGTCTGCGCCAGCAACGTCCACACCCTTCTTTTTCAGGGTATAGGTCAAGGTGTTGATGAACGGACCAGAGCGCGAGCGGACCAGCACCAGAATGTCTTCGGCGCGCATTGGTCGGTCATGGTTATCCAGCCATCCGGGCTGTCCCGGACCGGTCGCCGTGCCCGCCGTCCAGAGGCTAATCCGTTCACCCAGCAGTTTTGCCAGCTCAACTTCCGGTCGGTCGTCCTCGTCCAAATCGTCGTCGGGCCTCACCGGGACATGGGGTGCGTCTTTGTCCTTGGGGGGCGCTTTGACCCGGTCCCAAACCTCAACCAAACCGCCTGCCCCGGGCCTGCCCGTCAGGTGCACGGGCCAACTTTCATCGTCAAAGGTCAGTCCACGGGCATTCTCGCCATGGCCAAACACGGTATTCACCGCGTCCAGAACCGGTTTGGAGGACCGGAATGTGACGTTAAGCACTGGGTCGATCCAGTGCTGCCCTGCGCGATCCACATCGGTCCGAAACGCGCTGCGCATGGCCTGAAACACCTTCGGATCTGCGCGCTGAAAGCCATAGATGGACTGCTTCAAATCACCCACGACAAAGGTCGTTCTTGGTCGCTCATAGTCCGGGTCCGTACCGTCGTAAAAGGCATCGGTCAGACCCCGCACAATGGCCCACTGGTCTGGGTTGGTATCCTGCGCCTCGTCAACCAGAACATGGCACAAGCCCTGATCCAGCTTATAAGCCACCCACAGCCCCGCGCCGTCCTCAGCCGTCAGCAGGTCGATCGTCTTCAGGATCAAGTCGTCGAAATCCACCCGACTGATCGCCCGTTTGGCCGTGTCGTAGGTGTCCACAACCACACCAGCCGTGTCGAGCAGGGCCTCGGAAACCGCCATCTGCTCCAAAGCCTTGATCCCATGCATCAGCGTGTAGACCCGGTCCTGTTCCTGCTGCAGTCGCTCCAGGCTTTCGGCGGCTCCGCCATGGAACTTCTGCGTCACCAGGCGTGCCAGATCCCGCTTGCCACCTGCGCCGGTCAGGAACAGTAAACTGTAGTCCTTCAAAGTGGCCAGGCGGTCTTCGGCGCGAGCTTGTGCAAGCCAGTCGATGGCCGTGAACATCACGCGGTTATTTCTGTTGACGGCCACGCCTTTCGACTGCGCCCACTCTGCATAGGCTTGAAACGCTGCGCGCAGATCACCCGGAATGCCGTCTGCATGGATCACAGCCCGCTTTAAACCCTCAGTCGTCGAACCCGTCTCCACCCCGAGCCGTGCCGCGAGGGGTTCCAAGACCTGTTTCGCCGGTTGCTTGTTGGGGCCAAGCAAGCGATGCAAGCGGCCCCGTTCGCGCACGAGACCGGAAAGAACATCGCGAAAAGTGTCTTCACCCAGCACTTCAAACACGTTTGAGATGGCCGGCTCCTCGCGGGCGATCAAGCCAACCAAAAATCGATCAACCGTGGTTTCGAGCAGAGCCGTCGCTTCCCTTTCTTCCAGCACTTTGAACTCGGGCTGCACGCCGGCTTCGACTGGAAATCGCCCCAGCAGGCTTTGCGCGAAGGCGTGAATGGTCTGAATGTTGAGGCCACCGGGGGCTTCCAGCACCTTGGCAAACAGGCGACGGGCGAGTGCCAGTTGATCATCCGTGGGGTGCGCACCCGCCAGCCGGAACAGCGCAGCCCGCAAATCGGCTTCGCTCAGTGTCACCCACGCTTCCAGCGCCTCACTGACCCGATCGGCCATTTCGGCAGCGGCGGCTTTGGTGAAGGTCAGCGCCAGAATTTCACGCGGCTCTGCCCCTTCCAGCAGCAGGGCCAGCAAACGGTTGGTCAGAACTCGGGTTTTTCCCGTGCCCGCGGACGCTGCGACCCAGGCAGTGGCTTCCGGATTAGCGGCGTCGCGCTGGTCGTGGGTGGCCTTGAGCAGGTTCGGCGCAGGGGCGATGCCGTCAATGTCATCGTCCCACAGCCAACCGGACGTGGTGGTTGGGTCAGTCGTCAAAGTCACCCCCTTCCCACTCGTCCTGTCGGGCCAGCTCGATGTAATCACTCTTTCGGACAACACGCGCCATGAAAGGCCGGTTTTCGTCCTGATAGGCCGCGATCAGCGCGCGCAGATCGTCCCATGTCTGATCCACCAAGGCCGCAATTTTTTCTGCGGACGTGTCCTTGCGCGGCCGGAACTCAATCGAACCGCCCTCGTCACGCCCGTTGATCTGCCAGTATTCCAGTCCGGCCACAGTCAGACCGCCGCTGACCTTTGGAAACGCGCCTTTGCCGATCAAGGCGGCTTCGAGCGCGAGTTGCGGTTTATCGCCGGAGGTGACGTCAGCCCCGGAAGGAACAGCGCCGCTTTTGTAATCCACAACCACGAGGTCGTTTTCTGGGGTGCGGTCGATGCGGTCGGCCCGGCAGCGCAGGGTGTAGCGCTCACTTCCAACGTCGAAGCTGTATTCAGCCTTGTCCTCCAGCGCCGTCGGCTCCCGATCCAGAGCGCGGAAGCGCGCTTCAGTCTCGGCAAACCAAGCCGCCGCCTTACGCAGCCTTGGCCGCCATAGAGCCAGCTGGGGATCCGGCAAACCGCTCGCCTGAAACCGGTTGAAGAGCGCGTCATAGACCGTCTCGGCGAAGTCAGGCCCCAGCGCGCCGGGGTTGGCTTTCAGCACGGCTTCGAGCGCATCATGAATGATGGTGCCGCGCACCGCGGCATCAACCTGACCACCCAAGGGGCGCAAAGGCCGCAGGCGTAGGGTGTGTTTGGCGTAGAACTCGAAAGGGTTTGCACGCCAGCGCTCGACGTCAGTGACGGCAAATGACCGGGGACGGGCGGACAGCGGGGGCTTGGGGCGCGGGCGACGTGCTGGCTTAATCTTGGCCGCACTGTCGATCGCGCGCGCGGCCTGCAAGAGCGACACGCCGCTGGGCTGAAGGACATGCCCGGCGTCCACAATCTTCAGAAAGGCCTTGAGGCGCTTGATAAAGCGCGAGGGCACGGTAGCGCTGCCGTCAACCAAAGCGGCGCGGGTCATGATCACCTCTGAGCGGCCAAAAGCCTGACAAAAATCATGCGCCGCCAATCCGATCCGACGCTCCACCGCAGGCAGGCCAAAACGCCGCCTCATGGGGCGTGACATCCACGGACCGGGCTGGGTCTCAGCCGGCCAGGTACCTTCGTTAAGCCCGCCCAGAATGATCCGGTCAACGCTGGTCAAACGCGCCTCGATACCGCCCAAAATCAGAACCCGCGGATGGCCGATGAACGGCGAGCGAAGGCTTCTACCGCTGGCGGCTCGTTCGAGCAGGGCGCGGAACTGTGGCAGGCTCAGGGGCTGGGTGGCAGCGTCGCGCTCGACCAGTGTTTCCACCCACTCCATCAGAAACGCAATGACACTTTCAGCACCGGTTTGCGCCCAGACCGTCGCCGCCGGCTCGTCGCCCGTCTCCGGGTCCACCGGGGGCTGTGACAGTGCTTCGATGACTTCCACCAGTGCAATGAGCCAGGCAAAGGCCGTCCAACTTTGCGGGTTTTCCGCGCGGTCAGCCTCCAGCCGCATGGCTTGAGTCGCGTCAATGACCCGGCTCAGAACCGCAAAGGCCTGTTGAATTCCCTCAACTTTTGGGTTGGCGTCGATCCAGTTTGTCATCGGCGTGAAGCCGTTGCCTGAAGGTGTGTTGCGCAGAACCTGCAGATCAAGCGTCATCCGACCCCGTAACCGCTGTCCTTCATTCAAGCCCAACTGGCACAAGGGGTGATGCAGCAGGGACAGAAGATCGAAGTGATCCACCTTACCTTCGACCAAGTCCAGAACGATCCGCGCAAATTTGAACGCTGGCGCATCCTCCAACCGTAAACCAGCGGAATCATCCGCCTCGATCCCCCAACGCTGCAAATGCCCTTTGACGCGCTCGGCCAGCCCCCGGTCTGGCGTCACCAGCGCCGAAACAAAGGCGGGGCGGTCCAACCCCTGTCGGAGAGCCAGCGCGATGGTTTGGGCTTCCAGATCGTCGTCCTCAGCTTCATACAGCGTGACGTCAGCAAAGGCCTGCTCGATCGCCGCGACACTGAGCCCGGAAACGCCCGCGCGCCAGCCGTCAGAGGCACTGGCCGCGATTTCTGCCGGCAGCATGGCCTTGGACAGCAATTCGGTTCTAGGTGCCTGATTTTGCTCATCAATCCATGGCCAGACCTGCACCTGATCCGGGGTCGTGTTACAGTCCCGCAGGACTTCGTAGAAGCCGTGTTGCGGGTGGGTGATTTCGTGCTCAATTTCGCGCCATGTCGCCGCGTTCAAGTCCGGGTCCATGCCGGGCAAAACCACCGCCCCTTGGGGCAAGTCCAGCACCGCTGCCAGCAGGGCGCGGGTCGCCGGGATCGAGCCCGTGGAACCTGCGGCAATGACGGGGGCCGCTGGCGGTGCCAGTGCCCATTGCCGGATCTGGTTTTCGATCGACAAACGACGTCGCAGGGCCGGAGAAATCAGACCGGCCTCGGCCTCAACCTGCGGCCAAACCTCGTACAATATCGACAGGAACAGCAACGATTTCTGCCAGTGATCGGCCAACTCCGACTTTTCAACCAGCGTTTCAAAACCCTCAGCGCTCAGCCCCTCGGTCTCGATCTGATCCATCAGCCGCGCCAGCTCTTGCGCCAGTGCCATGACGTGATCAGCGCTCAGGCTCGCGTCCTTTTTGGCAACCAACTCAGCCAAAGCCGCCTCGCGCTGCAGTTTTGGCCAGCCGGGCGCGAGATCGAGGTCAAGGTCAGGCAGGGCGTCAGCGTCAATGCCGCCTGCTATGGCCTCTCCCACCGCATCTTCATCGGACAAATCGCCCATTGGCACCATGCGGGGCAGCAACATCGCCTGGCCTTCACGCAACCGCAAAAATGTCGTTTGCAGCGTTCGCCCTGCGCGCCGGTTTGGCAGCAGAATAGTCGCGTTAGCGAGGTCGATATCGGCCTCCAGCAGGCCGCGTGCGAGCGTGGTACCAAAGTCAGCGTAAGAAGGAATGTTATAGAGACCGCGTAAACTCACAACCGCACCTCGCCCAGCCGCTTTGCCCAGTCCAGCGGTCCGCTAAACCGGAACGTCCGTGCTTGCTCGCGTTCGGCGTCAAGGTCGATGGCCAGTATCAAGGCGTCAGTCGGGCGCAGACCCCGCAGCCGGTCCGGCCATTCCACCAAAGCGGCCCCTTCGGCACGGGCATCATCCCAGCCAAGGTCAAAGACCTCCTCCGGCTCGCCCATGCGATAAAGATCGAAGTGCGTCACGACCAAATGATCAGCGCTGTAAATCTGGCTGAACGTAAAGGTCGGACTGGCAACCAGCGCTTCCGGTTCATCGAGAACCGCGCGGATCAGCGCCCGGCAAAACGCGGTTTTTCCAGCGCCCAACGTACCCTGCAACAACACGACGTCACCAACCCCCAGCACGCGCGCGAGTTGCGCCGCCAGCCGTGCAGTTCCCGCTTCATCGTCAACGGAAATGGTCAGAAAGTCATGATCACCTGTGCCCATGCGCGGAAATTCGCACGAGAACATAATGCGTACAAGAGAGATTTATGGGCATAAGCCGCTAAAGTGAGCAAATCTTTTTTACAACTCAGCGAAACTCTTCGCTTTTGTTCAGCGAAACTCTTCGCTCTTGTTAACCCTCAGCGAAACTCTTCGCCGTTACGCACGCCATAGAGTTGAGGCTGTGGGATCCAGCCGCTGGTTTCGTTAATCCGCATGAGGCACCAGCCCTGCTCACACCGATCAAGCTTCCCCACCAAGCCGTCTTCCATCAGCGCGACAACCTGAGCGTCTGGCGTCGGCGCCCGGAACAGTTTGGCCCCTTCGACCAACACCATTCCAGTCCGCTCATTGCCCAGCACGACCCGATTCATCCAACCGATGGTGCCTTCGTAATCACGGACTTTGCGCCAATTGTCGTGCTCGGCCACCACTTCAACCGGTAAGTCTTTGCGGCGGTAAACCCATTCGATGGCATGCTGCATCGTTGGTCCGCGGCGCATGAAGGCCTCGTCTTTGGCCAGTGAAACGAAACGGGGCAGTGGCTTCTGTGTTTCCGGGCCTGTGCCAACATACTGTGCCTCGGCACGCGACGTCAGCGCCATCAGAGATCCGATGACGACCAGGGAAAGAGACAAGATCCATGTGAGGCGTCGAAGGGTCGACGTAGAATGTCGAGCCCCTCGACTAGAACCACTGAATTGCACGGTAAATAAACCCGCTTTTACACTTCAAAAATACGTAGCTGACGCTTAGAATTCCACGCAGAAAATTTCGTGGCGCGACAACGAATCTTGTTTTACGTGGAAAATCGTTCGTTTCAAGTGTTTTAACGATATTTGTTAAAGCGCATTGCGAGTGTATGTTGATTGTGGCGCTGATCACACACCCAGTCTCATAATACGCAGCGGCCAGGTCGAAACCAGCTGAGACACGGGGCGCTCCTGAGTTGCCAGCCACTGCACCGCCGCATGCGCGGCCATCTGCCCCATGAGCATCGACGACGTCGCCAGAACACCGACGTCTGCGCAGTTCTGTTCCGGCGGAGGGCCTTCGGGGAAAAGGTCGGCGTAGCGGCGTGTCTCAGCGTCCAGACACAGCAGTTGCCCTTCGGTACCCGTCACTGACGCAGCAACCAGCCGCGTCTTGCCTTCAGCCTGCGCCCAATGCGACACCGCCAGGCGCGTTGAAAAGTTGTCTGAACCGTCGATGACCAAATCATGCCCACTCAGTAACGCGCCAGCGTTCTGCGGGCGCAGGGGTTGGATGTTGATGCCGACGGTGAGGTCTGGTTCGACGTCTTCGAGCACCTCCGCCGCAACCATAGCCTTGGGACGACCGACATCGGCAGCTCGAAACAGCGTTTGCCGGGGCAGGTTCGAAAGATCCACCGTATCCGGGTCAATCAGCGTCAGATGACCGATCCCGGCGTGCGCGAGTGCCTGTGCGGCAGGACAGCCAATGCCGCCCATGCCAACCAGAACCACCCGTGCCCGTTGCAGCCTTCGCTGTCGAAGGGGACCGATTTCCGGCAGGATCAGATGACGGGCGTAGCGCTCCAATTGCTCATCGCTGAAAGCGTCGAGGGCGGCATCGTCGGCTTGGCGCTTATCGACCGACATTGCTGCTTAAACCCCGGTTGAACCAAAACCGCCGGTGCCGCGCTCCGTGTCGTCCAGTGACGCAACCTCGGTAAACGCCCCTTGCACCACCGGCGCGATTACCATTTGAGCGATCCGCATGCCGCGCTCAATCACGAAAGGCTCCTGCCCGAGGTTGATCAGCGGCACCATGACTTCGCCGCGATAGTCACTGTCGATGGTTCCGGGCGCATTGAGGACCGTCAGGCCGTTTTTGACCGCCAACCCGGATCGAGGACGCACCTGCGCCTCAAAGCCCTGCGGCAAAGCCATCGCGAACCCCGCTGGGATCAGGCCACGCTCACCCGGCTTCAGTGTCAGGGGCGCGTCCACGGCGGCCTGAATGTCCGCTCCTGCTGACCCGCTTGTTTCATAGCTCGGCAAGCCAAGTCCAAGGCCGTTCGACAGCCGCTTGAGTTTTACCGGCGGGTTGCTC
>PAFB01000122.1 GCA_002700865.1 Rhodospirillaceae bacterium | reverse complement strand
GCCTGCGTGACGTTGTGCGCACTTTTGGAGCGATTGGTGGGCTGCGCAAGCGGGTAATGGGCGCATAAAGAAAACCCACCCTTTCGGGTGATTCATGAAAGCCACTTCCCCCAAAAAGTGAAAGTCGAGCCGAAAAAAGCAATGGTTGCGCCTTGTGTGCCACTTGACGCAAGCCTCCTCTGCACCCATCGTATAGATGTTAATCGAGAAAAGCAGGGAGATTTTGGCTTGTCCTATTCGACATCTTTACAAACGCGTCACCAGCAACTCGAACAGTCCATCATGGACGAAATGAAGCGACCGCTCCCGGATGGGCTTCGGCTTCAACACCTCAAGAAAGAAAAATTGCGCGTTAAGGAAGCGATGACGCGCCTGTAGTTACAAATGCACGCTTGCGTTTAAAAGCGCGGGTTGTCACTGTCCGGTCATAAGGTTATGCGCTAGTTCGAATTTAGCGGATCACCTGGACGACAGAGGTCTCCACCATATGACTGGTGCTCAATTCGAAGGGCCGATGACCGCGGTACTCGGCCCTACCAATACCGGAAAAACCTATCTCGCGATTCAGCGTATGCTGGGCCACGCGACCGGTATGATCGGTTTCCCCCTCCGCCTTCTGGCTCGTGAAAACTACGATAAAGTCGTTCAGGAAAAGGGCGTCTCACAAGTGGCTTTAGTAACGGGTGAAGAAAAGATCATCCCGCAGAATCCCCGCTATTGGATTTGCACCGTCGAGGCCATGCCGCTGGATGTTTCAGTTTCCTTCCTTGCCATCGACGAAATTCAGCTCAGCGCCGACCCCGAGCGCGGATACGTGTTTACCGACCGCCTGCTGAATGCTCGCGGCACAATGGAGACCATGTTTATGGGCTCCGACACCATGGCCGGGGTCATTCGTGAGCTTTTGCCCGATTGTGACATTGAAAGCCGCCCCCGATTCTCGGAGCTCAACTACGTCTCGCCAAAGCGTCTGCAAAAGGTCCCCCGGCGCAGCGCCATCGTCGTTTTTTCAGCCTCTGACGTTTATCATGTCGCGGAAAACCTGCGCGGAATGCGGGGAGGTTGCGCCGTGGTGTTGGGCGCGCTTAGCCCCCGCACTCGGAACGCACAGGTCGAAATGTATCAGGCCGGCGAGGTGGATTATCTCGTTGCAACCGATGCCATAGGCATGGGTCTGAACATGGACCTCGATCACGTTACCTTTGCCAGAACCAGCAAATTTGATGGCCGCCAGTCGCGCCGCTTACGTGCGCCGGAAATCGGTCAGATTGCGGGTCGCGCCGGGCGACATACCAACAACGGCACTTTCTGCACCACGACAGAAATCGGCGGCTTGCCGGAGGATATCGTTGAAGCGGTGGAAAACCACCGATTTGACCCCGTTGAAGTCCTGCAATGGCGCTCGCGCAATCTCGATTTCAGTTCGCCCGCGGGGTTGATGCGGTCTCTGGAAAAACCCGCGCCTCACCCCCTGCTCAGCCGCACCCGTGATGCCGAGGATCATCAGGCCCTGAAAGTCTTGCTCAAAGATGATGAAATTGCGGGTATGGCTCGCTCACGCGCCGCCCTGCGCACGCTCTGGGACGTCGCGCAGGTCCCGGATTTTCGAAAAACACTGTTTGAGCAGCACACCACTCTTCTGGGCCAGATTTATCGACATTTGATCCGCGGCGTTGCGCGCATTCCGGAAGATTTTGTCGAACAGCATGTTTCGCGGCTGGACAACCTTCAGGGTGATATCGACACTCTGGTTAATCGGATTGCGTCAGTTCGCACGTGGACATTCATCTCACATCGCGCTTCTTGGGTTACAAATGCTCAGTATTGGCAGGAAAAAGCGCGAAAAATTGACGATAAATTGTCTGACGCGTTACACGAACGGCTTACGCAGCGTTTTGTAGATCGTCGAGCGACGATTATGGCGAGGGTACTCATGGACGGCGCAGACTTAAACGCAGAGATTGATGCCAAGGAAGGCACGGTCAAGGTCGAGGGCGAACACGTCGGGCACATCAAGGGCCTGGTGTTCTCGCCCGACCCGTCCATTCTTGATTCCTCCGCCCGCCCGGTTTTCACGGCAGCGCGTCGGGTTATGGTCAAGGAAGTCGAAAATCGGGTGCAGCAGCTGCTGGTAGACAACGATGGTGCTTTTCGACTGACCGAGGCTGGGCAGTTGCTGTGGCGTGAAAATCAGGTCGGGCACTTGTCCAAAGGCGAAAGCCTGCTGTTCCCTGCTGTAGAGGTCATTCACAATGACCTGCTGCAAGGCACTGACCGCGAGAAAATTCGTCAGCGTATTGAAAAGTGGACGCGGGCGCATCTGCGTAACCGCATGAAGATCTTCCACGAATTGCAAGCCGCACCGCTCAAAGGAACGGCGCGCGGTCTGGCCTTTCAGTTGGTGGAAAACTTTGGCCTCATCAACCGCGAGAGCATTACCGACTTCCTCAACGATCTCGGCAAGGACGAGCGGAAGGCGCTGTACGAGCAAGGTGTTCGCATCGGCCGATTTGCCGTTTGGATGCGCGGCCTCGCCAACACCCAGCACTGGCCTTGGCGGGTGCTGCTCTGGTCGATTTGGAATGAGCGCCCGGACGTGCGCGATATGCTGCCAGCCCAAGGGGTCAAAGTCATGCACCCCGAGCGTGATGTGCCGCTGTCGCTTTACCAGACCCTGGGTTTCGCAACGCTGTTCCCGCCGAACCGCGGCGACCGTAAAGAGCGACCGATTGTGGGACAGGTTGAGGCGCTGGATCGACTGGCGGGGCATTTACACAGCCAATTCCGGGCAAATGCGGATTTTGTCCAACCTGACAAAATCGACCAGCAGCTTGGCTGTGATCCGGCCATGGTCCGCAAGCTGATGTTTGCCTTCGGTTACGTGCCTTCCCGTTTGAGCGCGCAAGAGGCGCTGGCACTGGCTGCGGAAAAACAAGCAGCAGCGGCGACGGTAGCGCCCGGTGAGTCGAACCCAACCGCGACTGACCCGCAGGACGAGACCACACCCGTAGAAGCAACCGCCGAAAACGCGGCTGCTGACACCACGACTGCCGATACGGCAACCCCCGTTACAACAACCGAAGAAACACCAAACGAGGCCGCTGACCAAAGCGCCGCGCCGGATGCAGATGTACCGGAGACCGCCGAAGCACAACCAGAACCGCAACCCGAACCGACTTCAGTGCCCGTCGCAGAGGTTGCTTCTGAAGCAACGGTTTGGACAAGGCGCGGTCGCGGTGCTGGTGGTCGTCCTGAAAACCGCAAGCCGCGCAACCAGACGGGCGAGGCGGATAAGCCTTCTGCTGATCGGGGCAAGGCTGCCAACGGCGCGCCTCGACCTCCCCAAAAAGCCGGAAAGGGCAAAGGGCCGCGACCGCCCAAATCTGGGAACACCGGCGGCAAGCCACGTCGAGACAGCGAAAAGCCTTTGGACCCGAACAGTCCCTTTGCTGTGCTGGCACAACTCAAAAAGTAACCGCCAGCGATGACGGAAAGCCTTGGCGCCAAACTAAGGATTGACAAGTGGCTGTGGTACGCCCGCTTTTTTAAGACGCGGACACTGGCCGCTGAAGTCGCGAATGGTGGCAAAATTCGCGTCAATAAGGTTGCCGTGCGAAAAGCCTCTGCCGACGTCAGGGTCGGCGACGTGCTGACGGTTCATCAGGGGCCGAACATCCGCGTGGTCGAAATTCTTGCACTGGGAGCATCCCGGCGACCGTTTGAGGAGGCTCGACTGCTCTATCACGACCTCGCCCCCATGCCCGAACGCAAGCCTAAATCCGAGCGCACCGACGCAGAACTGGCGGCGAGTCAGGCGGTGGATGCCCGCACCATTCCCGTTGCTGAGCGAGAATACGGCGCAGGGCGTCCCACCAAGCGGGAAAGAAGAGACACGGACCGCTTACGAGATCTTTAATATTCGCACCAAAAGCGATAGACTTGTTCGCATAATCGCTGACTAAGGTTTTGGGCCATGTCCTTCGAAATGCTTTCTGACTTTCTTTCGCTGAGTGAATTGCTGACCGTTCCGGCAATTTTGTCGCTGCTAACCGTGTCCTTTATGGGTGTGGTGCTGGGCATCGATAACGTCGTTTTCATCGCCGTTGTGGCCAAGCGCGCGCCGCGGGGTCAGGAAGAACGCGCCCGAACGCTGGGGATCATCATGGCGATGGTGGCCAGAATTGCTCTGATCTTCTCGATTGGAATTTTGCTGCGTTTTGAAAAGGTACAGCTGTTCTCGCTGCCCTTCATGCCGGATGACCATCAGGACGTGACGGTCAAAGGGGGCATTCTGATCGTTGGCGGGATATTCCTGATTTACAAAGCGACGCAGGAGATCTTTGAAAAACTGGAAGGCGACGATCACAGCACAGACGGTCAGGCCAAACGCCTGCCACTCGGGCAAATCCTGTTCACGTTGTTGCTGCTGAATCTGGTGTTCTCGATCGACAGCGTCCTTACGGCTGTCGGGATTGCTTACAACCAGCTGGTGCCCATCATGGTCGGTGGTGTGCTGATTTCGACCTTTATCATGCTCGTTGCCGCCGGTCCTTTGACCCGGTTTATGGAACGTCACCCGACGACAGAGATGCTTGCCTTCGCCTTTATGCTGCTCATCGGCGCGATTTTGCTGGGCGAAGGGCTGCACTATGAGGTTCCGAAAGCCTTGATATACGGAATCATGGGTTTCTCGATCTTCGTCGAAATGCTCAACATCATTTCCAGAAGGCGCAAGAGTGTGCCGGTGCATCTGCATAAAGACGCGCCGATCAAACTCCCGGATTAGCCCTCACACCACCACCGAGCCAGAAACAGCATCAGGCCAAGACCGAACCTTGGCCTGCTTTCAGGAAAAAGACGCGCATGACCTACGTCGTCACCGAAGACTGCATCAAGTGTAAATACACCGATTGTGTTGAGGTCTGCCCCGTAGATTGTTTCTACGAAGGCGAAAACATGCTGGTTATTCACCCCGACGAGTGCATCGACTGTGGGGTCTGTGAACCGGAATGCCCTGCGGATGCGATCCTGCCCGACACCGACCCCGATGCCACAAAATGGATCGAATTAAACCGCGATTACTCGGAAGCCTGGCCGGTGATTACCATGAAGAAAGACGCCCCCAGCAACGCAGATGAATATAAAGGCATAAGCGGCAAATTAGAAAAGTTCTTCTCACCCAACCCGGGAACTGGCGATTAAGTCCCTGCGATTTAAGAAATCTGATAACTTTTGAGACTCATGCCACTGTGACATGTGACAGTTGCATGACAGCGATAGCGCTTGCCCACCGCCAAATATGGCAGCTGGGTTTGTCAAAAAGGCGGAATTTTGCTACTTTGGGGGAATGGCAAAAGCGAAATTAAGTGCGCCCTAGGGCCTGAGAGACGCCTTGGAAGCCACTATTCGCATATAGTCCAAGCAGGAATAGCCGAAGCTGTTCCTGTCGCCAAGACAAAAAAGAACTAAAGAGTGAAAAGAAATATGGCTCAGGACGCGTATGATGCCGGCGATATCGTGGTCTACCCGACTCACGGTGTTGGCGAAGTAAAGGGCATCGAAACTCAGGACCTCGGCGAAGTATCTGTTGAGGTTATCGTTATCAAGTTTGACTCAGAGCGTATGACCCTGCGGGTCCCGACGAACAAGGCCCATCAGTCTGGCCTGCGTCCGCTTTCGTCCAAGAAAGTGATGGATTCCGCTATCACCACCTTGCGTGGTCGGGCCAAGGTGCGCCGGACCATGTGGTCGCGCCGCGCGCAAGAGTATGAGGCAAAGATCAACTCGGGCGACCCGGTATCCATCGCTGAAGTGGTGCGCGATCTGCACCGTGGCGCAGAACAGCCGGAACAGTCTTTCTCTGAGCGTCAGATCTACCAGTCTGCTCTGGCCCGCTTGACCCGCGAGTTCGCTGCGATTGAAAAGATCGACGAAGAATCGGCGACTGAGAAACTGGAAACGGTTCTCCGCGCGGCTTAAATCAGTCGGAATAATCGACGATTCAGGGGGCGGCAGCCCCCTTTTTCGTGTCCGCATTTTATACCGGTGCGCATAACGTCCGCGAGTCTGGCCTTTTCTTGACCAGAGAGCCGAGACGCTTACACCAATATTCCTGTTTTTTATGACCGCGTACCTATTTCATCACGCTGACTGAGGCCCTGTTTCAATGAGCCGCCCAAATCGCTTTGAAGTGCTTTCCGGTGCCCGCCGCATCTGGCTGGTTTCCAGCATCCACGGTGACTTCAGTCGCCTGGTTGCCATTCATGATGTCATCAACAGCAAGTTCGAAGCTGGTGACCGGTTGGTTTATCTGGGCAACTACATGGGCTACGGCGACCAAATCAGCGAAGTCATGGACGAGCTGGTCGCGTTCCGTCGGCACATCATGGGGCGGTTTACCCTGTTCCCCCACGATATCGCCTATTTGCGGGGCGCTCAGGAAGAAATGCTGGAACGCGTGCTGCAGCTACACTTCGCCAAGTCTCCGCCTGCTGTACTCGCGTGGATGCTGGACCACGGTCTTGAAGCCACGCTGCGGGCTTACGGTTCAAGCGGGGAAGAGGCCGCGAAGTTTGCGCGCATGTCGGTCAGTGAAATTGCCAACTACACAGTCCGCCTGCGCGGTGCCATCCGATCACTGCCGGGACACTACTCACTGATCATGGCCGTGAAACGAGCGGCTTATGATGAGGGTGAGAACTTCCTGTTCACGCATGCAGGCGTTGATCCCAACCTGAGTCTGGACCGACAGAGCGACTCATTCTGGTGGGGTCATCCGGCCTTTTTGCAGCTTTCGGAGCCGTTTGACGGCTTCAAGCGCGTTTTTGCTGGCTGGCATCCAAACCACTTGGGTATCTCCGAGTTGGATCATGCGACATTCATCGACGCCGGCTGTGGGTTTGGTGGTCCACTGCTTACATGCTGCATCAACATGCGGGGCGATATCGTCGAAGCCTTTGAGGCTTAAAGGCGGAAACCCCACTAACTCTCGCCCCTTTTCAAGACAAATGTTCCATTTCTGAGCACATCGGTTCACGCCGACGTGAGAAAACGGACATGTTGTCGCACTCGTCCACTGGTATGACCTTTTGCCCTTTTCATTGTCGCATTTGGTAGTACCATCGATCATGGTCATACCAATTGCGCACGACGCGTAGAACAGGGGACGAGATCATGACGGCATTTGACGACAGCGAAACCCGCCGCGCCAATATCGCTTTTATTAAGCGGTCCATGGAAACACCGCTGCTGAGCCGCGAACACGAATACGCGCTCGCCCGCGCGTGGCGCAACGATAACAATGATCGCGCCTTGCACGAGCTGATCAACGCTTACAACCGCCTGGTTGTTTCGACAGCCGGCCGCTTCCGCAACTATGGTCTGCCGATGGGCGACCTGATCCAAGAGGGCGTGGTCGGTCTGCTGCATGCAGCAAACCGGTTTGAGCCAGACCGGGACGTACGCTTTTCGACCTATGCTTCGTGGTGGATTCGCTCGGCCATGCAGGATTTCATCCTGCGGAACTGGTCCATTGTCAGAACCGGCACCACCGCGTCGCAAAAGTCCCTGTTCTTCAATCTGCGCCGCTTGCGCTCCAAGATCGAAGAGAAGACGGGCGAACAGCTAAATCAGGACGGGCGCGAGGAAATCGCTGAAACACTGGGTGTACCCCTGCGCGATGTCGAATCTATGGAAGGCCGGTTGTCTGGGGCAGATGGGTCACTGAACGCAGTCGTTGGCGAAGATGGCGATCAGGAATGGCAAAACATGCTCTCCGACGACCGCCCGACCCCGGAAGAAAATACCATCCTGGACCACGACAGCCTCGTACGCCGGAATTGGCTCGAAGAAGCCTTGGGCAACCTCGGTGAGCGCGAAGCCAAAATCATCCGGATGCGTCGGCTGACGGATGAGGGGGTGACGCTGGAAGAACTGGGTAAGCATTTTGGGGTGTCGAAGGAACGTGTGCGTCAGTTGGAGCACCGGGCGATGAATAAACTCAAGACGTTCATGATGGACCGTATCGGTCAGGCAGACGACCTGTATCTCGAAAGCTAACCCGCTTCCCACCGATGACGAAACCAACCAAGGGCGCCCGAGGGCGCCCTTTTTCATGGGTTAGGCTGCGGCTTCTTCGGACCCTTCGAGCCCAAACGCATCGTGCAAGGTTCGCACGGCAAGCTCGAGATAGTCAGCACCGACCAAAACCGACGTCTTGATCTCAGATGTGGTGATCACCTTGATGTTGATGTTCTTCTCTGCCAGTGCGCCAAACATGGTTTTGGCAACACCCGAATTGGTGCGCATGCCGACACCGACGATAGAAACCTTGGCCACGTCCTCATCCGACTCCAGCTCTTTGTATTCTATCTCACCGTGCCGCTCCTGCATCAGTGCCAGTGCGCGCGGCAAGTCAGCCTGTGCGCAGGTGAACGTCATGTCGGTCTTTTCATCACCATCGATCACCGTACGCGACTGAACAATCATATCGACGTTGATGGCGGCATCGCCAAGCGCGCCAAATATCGTCGCGGCCACACCGGGCTTGTCGGGAATGCCGATCAGCGTGACGCGGGCTTCATCGCGGGAGAAGGCAATCCCCGAAACAACGTCTTTTTCCATGCTTTCATCCTCTGCCGTCACCAAGGTGCCCGGCTTATCCTCGAAACTAGAAAGAACCTGCAGCGGCACACCATGGCTCATGGCAATAGAAACACTGCGGGTTTGAAGAACTTTTGCGCCAAGGGATGCCATTTCCAGCATCTCTTCATGGCTGATCCGGTCGAGCTTCCGGGCTTTGTCCGTCACCCTTGGGTCGGTGGTGTAGACGCCGTCTACGTCCGTGTAGATGTCACACCGGTCAGCCTTGAGCGCTGCTGCGAGCGCAACGGCCGACGTGTCTGAGCCGCCGCGGCCCAGTGTCGTGATCCGGTTGCGCGGACTGACGCCCTGAAAGCCAGGAACAACGGCAACTTCGCGCGTTTCGGCAAAGCGACGCTCGATTTCGCTAGTATCAATATCCAGAATGCGGGCGTTGCCGTGGACGTCTTCGGTCTGAAACGGCAGTTGCCAGCCCAGCCAAGACCGAGCATCCACGCCCATAGACTGCAAAATCACGGACAAAACCCCGACAGTGACCTGCTCACCGGTCGAAACCACAACGTCATATTCGCGGGTGTCATAGAGCGCAGCAGCTTCTGAGACCAGACCGACCAACCGATTTGTCTCGCCCGACATGGCCGAGACCACCACGGCAACCTCGTTACCCGCGTCGTGCTCCGCCTTTACCCGTCGCGCGACGTTACGGATGCGGTCGAGGTCCCCTACTGAGGTGCCCCCAAATTTCATGACAATGCGCGCCATTGACCCAACCTGCTTGTTTATCAGGGTAGAAACCCGACATATGGGTTACTGAAACTATTCACAGGCCGCAACGGCAGGAGACGCATGCTGGATACCGAGCAAACGAGCAACGCGACCGGACACACGGTAGATCCGGCGGAAGTCGAGAAGTTCACCAAAATGGCTGAGAGCTGTTGGGATCCACAGGGAGACTTTCGCCCCCTGCATAAGTTGAACCCGACGCGCATCCGCTTTTTGACCGAGCAGATCGCCCGGCATTATGACCGGGACCTCGACACACCGCGTCCATTTCAGGGGCTAAGGGTCCTTGATGTCGGTTGCGGTGGCGGGTTGGTCTGTGAGCCGCTGGCTCGGCTGGGGGCAGAGGTTACGGGCGTTGATGCAACCCCCGCCAACATTCCCGTCGCCCAAATCCACGCCGAGCAAATGGGTCTGGACATCGACTATCGCGTCGCCACCGTTGCAGAACTGGTAGAAGCGGGAGAGCGCTTTGACGTGGTGCTGGCGCTTGAGATCATCGAGCATGTCAACGATCCGCCCGCCTTCGTCGCGGATGTGATCGGTGCGCGGGCAGCGGGAGGGTTGGTCTTCATGTCCACCTTCAACAAGACCATCCGCAGCTTTGCGCTTGGGATCGTCGCCGCTGAATATGTCCTGCAATGGCTTCCCAAAGGCACGCACGACTGGCAGCGGTTTGTGGCTCCCGCTGAAATGTTCAAAATGGTCGAAGCGCAAGGTCTGCGGCCAGAACGGATCAAGGGGTTCATGTTCAATCCCCTGCTCGATAAATGGATGCTCACGGACGATACCGGCGTGTCCTACATCGCCTGCTTCACCTCACCACTGGACAACCCGCCCACTGAGCCAGAGTTTGCGCTCTAGCTGTTGGATTACTTGCCGGGCTTGGTTGGCTTCAGGATGCGCATGAGGGTTCCGTCGCGTTGCAACAGGCTGTGTTTCAACGCGCCAGCCACGTGCAGGATGAGTGCAGTGAACAGCACCATCGAACCAGAGGCGTGAACCACGTCCACTGCGGCGCCGAGGTCGCCCAGCCTTCCTAAGCGTGGCAGTTCACTCCCCCACAGAAAATACTGCGATCCATTGCCCATAAACGCCTTTAACAGGCCAGTAATTATCGACGTCGAAAGCGCGAGCAGAAACACCCACTGCACCCCGCGCGCCAGCATGCGCTCCCACCCTGCATGCGCTGGATTGGCAGGGGCAAAGCCACGGCCGATGCGGTTCACGATCCGCCAAACAATGATCGCTGCACCGAACACGCCAACAGTGACGTGCAGGTCGTAAACTAAGTCTGGGGCGTCCCGCCATTGCCCGATCAAAATGCCTGCACTCCACATGATCGAGAACCAGAGTACCGTAAACCAGTGAAGCAGGACTGACAGGGGGCCGTAACCTGATGAAACCGACATCTGTATTTTCCTCTGTTAAAGCCCCCGCAAAAACGCCAGCAACTCTAGCATTTGTGTCTCCGACAAGGCCAGAAAACGTGTCACGCTGTCCTGAGCCTCACCGCCGTGTGCCTCTACGGCCTGCGCGATGGTCTCGGCCCGTCCATCGTGCAGCAATCCGGCCTTTTGGCTGAAGCCAAGCAACGAAGCCGTGCGCCATTCGGATTGGGTGGCCGTACCTACGGTTCGATTTTCAGCCAGTTCCTGCCCCATATCGTGCAGCAACAAGTCAGTGAATAACAGTAAGCCCCGTCCTTCAGTACCGCGCATATACGGTTGATGGCACGCCGCGCAGCCCGTGTCCGTGAACAGCCGCACGCCCCCGGGGTCCGGCTTGGCTTGCGGCGTAAGCAGGTGTCGCACCTCAGCGGCAAGAATCGCCAATGCACTCTCTTCCTTTGCGTCCACTGGTGATGCCACAGCAACCACGCAGCCCGGCTCATCCGCCGAACATGTCGCAGTGCTAAAGGTCAGCAGCGCATTTTCCAGCCCCATGTCAGTGATCAAGGCATTGGCGATTTGATCTTCCAGCGTTCCCACCGATGCTTTCCAACCAAAGCGACCGGGTACTTGGCGCTGATCCGTTAAGCTCAGGACCCACGAGACCCGCCCGCTGATGTTGTCGCCGTCACGGTCGAGGGGATCGGCGGCGGAGAATATGTGTTCCTCGCTGACCGCGTCGATAAGGGCCGATATTGCCAGAGGATCGGCACGGCGGTTGCCCATGCCGACCTTACCGCCCTGAATCACCTTGGCTTCTGCGTGGCAATCGGCGCAGCTCAATTGATCGCCTGTTCGGGGTGAAAACAGGCGCTCGTCGAGGGTTTCAGTGTGCGCCTGTGGCGCTAGAACCGCAGCTTTAGCTGCTAGGAATGCTGCTACGCAGTACCGCAGACCAGGCTTCAATCTCATCGACGAGCACCCCGAGCTGTTGCTGATACTGCGGCAGACTGTCATCGGTGAGCGTGTCACGCCGAGCCTCTACCATCATCCGCCGCAAAGGTTCAGCAGAGCCGCGCAACTGCATCAGGCCAGAGCTCATCGCGCCTGCATTCTCCACGCCGTCGAACAAAGACAGAGAGTCATATTCAGAGGCGACATTGAGCTGGATGATCGACTGCATACCGACCAGCCCCATAAACAGCGCTTCTGGCGCGGCATCGGCTGAGGCCAGATCACTGGCGGTTGCGAGGGACTTCAAGTTGGGCGGATAGGTTGTGTCCAAATAATCGCTGATCAACTCCATCCAGCGCTGGCTGATCCCATCGGTTGGACCCAGATCATAGGCATCGGTTACGCCATTGTCGTCCTTCAGCTTCGCCGCAATCGCCTGCAGCGCTGCCACGTCTTGCTCAGGCTCGACAAATTCAAAGTCGCCCAATTCGGGGTAAACCAGACTGAACACCTGCAACGAGTCGATCATCGACTGAGCCCGCAAGTCTGCTCCGTCACTGCGGGCAGTAATCGTCCGGCTGATGATCGTTTCAACCTGTTCGAGCAGGGCGTGGCTCACCAGTGCCGCCGAGAAATCGAAGCCCTCATTGTAGACGATTTCAGCCTCCGCATCTTGTGGCGCGTCTGAGGGCGTTTGTGCTTCGTCGGCTGATTGGGCGCTTGCATGCGCGGCGGCCAGCAGCAGAAAAGCTGCGATGGATGTGTAAATACATTTCATTATGCGGAACTCTCAATTCGAGATTGATGCAATAATTTAACAACTCTTCAGGGAATCGCATGATGAAAAAAGGGGAAGTCCCCGGCGGAACTTCCCCTTTTGCATTCACGAGTAGGTGCGTTGCTGGCCTAGATGCCTGTCGTCAGCTCTGGCACAGCGTCGAACAAGTCAGCGACCAGACCGTAGTCTGCAACTTGGAAGATCGGCGCTTCCTCGTCTTTGTTGATGGCAACGATGACTTTGGAGTCCTTCATTCCCGCCAAGTGCTGGATCGCGCCGGAGATACCCGCCGCGATATAGAGGTCAGGGGAAACGACTTTACCGGTTTGCCCAACCTGGTACTCGTTCGGGGCAAAACCCGCATCCACAGCCGCACGCGACGCGCCAACCGCCGCACCAAGCTTGTCTGCCAGCGTATCAAGAATGGCAAAGTTCTCTGACGAGCCCATGCCACGACCACCAGAAACGACAATCGAAGCCGACGTCAGTTCCGGACGGTCACTGGTGGAAAGCTCATCAGCAACCCACGCGCTCAAGCCAGCAGAGCCTACACCCGCAAAGTCAGAAACCGACGCAGAGCCACCCTCGGCCGCAACCGGGTCAAAGTTCGCGGTTCGCACGGTCAGGACTTTAATGCTGTCGGATGACTTTACCGTCGCGATCGCGTTGCCTGCGTAAATTGGACGTTCAAACGTGTCGGCATCGACAACCCCCGAAATATCGGAAATCGGCTGGACATCCATCAACGCCGCAGCGCGGGGAAGAATGTTTTTGCCCACGGTCGTCGCAGCAGCGACCAAGTGCGTTTTGCCTTCGCTTGCGGCGATCAGCAGCGGCGCAATGTTTTCGGCGATTTCGTGGCTGTAGGCCGCGTCGCCGGCTTTGATAACCGCCGAAACACCATCAACCTTTGCAGCAGCGTCAGCAGCAGCATCCGCGCCTTCACCGGCGACCAGTGCCGTTATTTCGCCACCAATTTCCTTGGCCGCAGCAACAGCAGAAAGAGAGGTTGCTTTGATGCCGTCAGCATCGTGTTCCAAATAAACCAGAATACTCATTTTCTTGTTTCCCTTGGCTTAGACGACTTTGGCGTCATTCTTGAGTTTGTCGATCAGCTCGCCCACGTTGCCAACGATCACACCCGCAGCACGCGCTGGCGGCTCGGAGACGGAAACGGTCGCAAGGCGCGGCGCAGCATCAACGCCCAGATCAGCAGGCGTCATGGTGTCGATTGGCTTTTTCTTTGCCTTCATGATGTTCGGCAGCGAAGCGTAGCGAGGTTCGTTCAGACGGAGGTCGGCGGTTACGATTGCCGGCAGTGGCATCGTCACAACTTGCAGACCACTATCAACTTCGCGCGTGACTTTCAGGGTGTCACCATCTTTTTCGACCTTTGAAGCAAAGGTACCCTGCGGCCAACCCAGCAGCGCAGCCAGCATCTGACCGGTCTGATTGTTGTCGCCGTCAATGGCTTGCTTACCCAGAACAACGATACCAGGCTCTTCCTTCTCAACGATGCCTTTGAGCAGCTTGGCGATGGCCAGGGGCTGGAGGTCTTCGTCGGTCTCTACCAAAATGCCGCGGTCGGCGCCCATGGCGAGCGCGGTGCGGATGGTTTCCTGACTCTTTGTCTCCCCTAGGGACACAGCAATGATTTCTTCGACAATGCCCGCTTCCTTCATGCGGATCGCCTCTTCCACGGCAATCTCATCAAAAGGGTTCATGGACATTTTCACGTTGGCCAGATCAACAGCGCTGTTATCCGGCTTCACTCGGATTTTGACGTTGTAATCCACTACGCGTTTTACGCAGACGAGCGCCTTCATGGTAAGCCTCTCCAACTTCTAAGGTAAAATCATCATTTCACTATAAGCGAGTTCTGCGAAGGTCAAGGCAAGCAGTGTCACAGGTGCCTTGCAGAGCTCTCACTCGGATTGACCGACAAACAGCATGACCGGTGCGAAACAACAATCCTATGCGCGGCACTTGGCCCATTAAAATCGGCATGCTTGACCTGTGCGAAGGGATGAGGCACCCGATTGGTATGCAATCTCTCATTCCGAAATCGCAGGCTTTCACCCTGCTCGGCATGTCTGGCGTGGGCAAAACAACCCTGGCCAATAAGCTGCCGCGCGACCGCTGGTTCCATTATTCTGGCGACTATCGCATTGGCACGCGGTATTTGGGGGAAGCGATCCATGATGATCTGTACCTAGAAGCGATGAAGCTGCCCAAGCTGGCCAGCCTGCTGATGTCTGACAGCATCTATATCCGTTCCAACATCAGCATGAACAACCTCGCCCCATTGAGCGCGTGGATCGGGACCTTGGGCGATCCGTCGCAGGGTGGTCATGGGCTGGAAGAGTTCACCCGACGCCAAAAACTGCATGAAAAAGCCGAATCGGCCGCGCTTCTGGACGTCGGCTATTTTATGGATCGTGCAACGTCGGTCTATGGCTATGACCACTTTCTGGTCGATGCTGGCGGCAGTCTGATCGAGATCGTGGATCTGGACCGCGTGAGCGACGATCCGGTTTTGCAGCATCTGACCCAGCGAACGCAGCTGGTCTACATCGAAGCCAACGAGGACCATGTTGAAAGCCTGATTGAGCGGACCATCGCCTATCCCAAGCCGATGTTCTATCGCGCGGACTTCCTTGCGCAGGCGATCAAGGACTACAGCGCCGAAACTGCCGCCGCGAGCGCCGATGCCTTCCATCCACTGGAATTCGTCAAATGGGTCTTCCCGCGGCTGATCCAGGCAAGACGCGAACGCTATGAGCGTCTTGTTGCGGCGGGTCTTGCTTTGCGCGTATCTGCTGATGCAATTGCACGGGTAGAAAACGAGGCCGACTTCTTTGATCTTATCGCGCAGGGAACCTAAGCGCGCCTCCCTGCAAACCACTGCATCACATTCGCGAGTTCACTTATGCCGATCCGAGTACCCGATGGCCTCCCAGCCGCCCAAACCCTTCGCGATGAAGGCGTTCGGGTCATGCGGGAAAGTCGCGCTGAGCGTCAAGATATTCGCCCACTGCGGATTGCCATTCTGAATTTAATGCCGCTGAAAATCGCGACTGAAACCCAGCTTGCCCGCCTCCTCGGCGCATCACCGCTGCAAGTGGATCTGACGTTGGTCGAGACCAGCACCTACCGCGGCAGCAATACCGCTTCCGAGCACATGGACGCGTTTTACCGCCCATGGTCCGACGTGCGCAGCGAGCGGTTTGACGGCTTTATGATCACCGGCGCACCCGTCGAAACGATGAACTTCCGCGAGGTTAAATACTGGCCAGAGCTGGAAGAAATCTTCGACTGGACGGCCACAAACGTCTTTTCGATGTTTTCCATCTGCTGGGGAGCACAAGCCGCGCTGTATCACTTCAACGGCGTGGAAAAACACCTGATCGCCGAAGTACCGAAGCGCTTTGGCATTTTTGAGCATCGCAACCTGGACCCAACGCACCCGCTGATGCAGGGAATCGCAGACATGTTCGAAATCCCTGTCTCCCGCCATACGGAAAACCTGCGCCACGACGTGGAACCGGTCGAGGCGTTAAGCATTCTGGCGGAGAACGATGTATCCGGCCTTGGCCTGGTCGCAGACAACGCCAACCGCCGCTTCTACATGTTCAACCATCTGGAATACGACAGCGATACGCTGCAAGCCGAGTACAACCGGGACGTACAGGCCGGAGAAAACATCATCCTGCCCTGCAACTACTTCCCCGATGATGATCCTGCTCAGGCGCCGATGAACAAATGGCGCAGTCATGCGCACATGATGTACGGGAACTGGGTCAACTGGGTGTACCAAAACACCCCCTACGACCTCAAAGACCTATGATCACGAACCGAAGCAGGCGCGCCGCGCGCGTCTATTCTTCGTAGCGGAGAAGCGCATCGACGCGCACGCCCCGACCCTCCAGTTCATCTCGTCCACCCAAGCCGTCCAGTTCAATCAGGAAAATCGCACCCGCCGGAATGGCCTTGAGCTTACGTACCAACTCCACCGTTGCCCCGGCGGTTCCGCCGGTCGCGATCAGATCGTCGACAATGACCACTCGCTGACCTTCATGCAGCGCGTCGGTGTGGATCTGCAGCGTGTCGGAGCCGTATTCAAGATCGTAGGAATGGGTAACGCACTCGTAGGGCAGCTTGCCTTCCTTGCGCACGGGTATGAAGGGTAACCCAAGCTGGGCTGCCACGGCTGGCGCAAAGATAAACCCGCGCGCTTCAATTCCGGCAATAGCCTCCGCCTTCATCGCTACAGCATAGTCGGCAAAGGCTCGCGTGACTTCGCGCATCGCCTCACCGTTGGCCAAGAGAGGGGTAATGTCTCGAAAGAGAATACCGGGCTTGGGATAATCTTCCACATCTCGGATGAGCTGGCTGAGATTCATGATGAGTTCACTCTCGGTAATCCACACGGCATGTCATATTTAATGCCGTGTGTTCACCGCGAACTCAACCGATTAGTCTTTTTCAGCAACCTTGATTGACGGCTTGCGGGCCGATAGGCTTTGGCTCGATTTATTTGAGCGATCTTTCCAATACTGTTGCTGCGGATTTGCAGCATCTCTTGAAAGGGCCGCTCTAAAGACGATCATGTGACTTGTCATAGAGCACCTCATAACGCATTCATTGCGTATGGGTTTTAGCACTCAACGTGG
>PAFB01000121.1 GCA_002700865.1 Rhodospirillaceae bacterium | reverse complement strand
GTTGTCGGCTCGTCCAGCAACAGCAAAGAAGGCTTAGACAGCAACGCCATTGCAATGACGACCCGCTGTTGCTGTCCGCCAGAAAGCTGGTGCGGGTAGGAATTCATAATGCGATCAGGATCAGGCAGTCGGACGGCTTCGAGAATATCGCGGGAGCGCTGACGCGCTTCGTCCCTGGTGACATCTTCGTGCAGCAGCGGCACTTCCATCAGCTGATTGGCGATCTTCATCGACGGGTTCAGGGAGGCCATGGGCTCCTGATACACCATAGCGATTTCGGAACCGCGAATTTGCCGGGTTTCTTCCGGCGTCATGGTCAGGATATCGCGGCCCTTGTACAGGATTTGACCTTGAACGACTTTGCCGGTGGAACCCATGTAATTCATCACGCCCAGCGCGACCGTGGACTTGCCGCAACCAGACTCGCCAACCAGCCCCACGGCTTCGCCGGGCATGACGGTCATGTTGAAGTCAACCACAGCCGGGATTTCACCAGACCGCGTGAAGTAGGACAGCGACAGGTTTCGGCATTCAAGAACGGGTGCGTTGGGATCGAGACCGGCGATTTCGGTTTTGCTCATGGCTTTAATCCTTCAGCGACTGTTCGCGCAGCGTGTCAGCGAGCAAGTTGAGGCCCAGCACCAGCGAGACGATACACAGCGCCGGAATCACGGCCATTTGCGGCTCAAAGCGGAGCTGGCCACGGCCATGGGCGATCATCGACCCCCAGTCGGCGCTTTCCTGGGGCAGGCCCAGCGCAAGAAAACCGAGCGTCCCGAGGAGGATTGCAGTGTACCCGATACGCAGCGCCGCATCGACCATGAGAGGCCCGCGCACGTTGGGCAGAATCTCAAAGATCATGATGTAGAACTGGTTTTCGCCGCGCGTCTGAGCGGCGGCAACGTAATCGCGGTCCTTGACGTCGAGCGTCAGTCCACGCACGAGCCTGAAAGCACCCGGCGCGGATGAAAATGCTACGGCAACAAAGACGTTGAGCATCCGCGGTTCCATCTGCGCGAAGTTGGTCACGGCGATGGCAATATTGGCCTCGCGCTCGGAATTGCCACCGCCAAAGGCGCTTGCTGCCCACGCCGCCAAGCCGCTCAGATCGGGCAGACCCCAAGTATTGCGGAAATACAGGAACAGCGCGATTGGCAGGAAAACGACCAGAATCCCAATCAGCCGCCCCATCTTGACTGAATACAGCCCCCACAAGCCCGCGAGCACGAGCAGGAGCGGAAAGGCAAAGATTGCTGTGGCGAGAACGCGGCTCAGGTTGCCATCTTTGCCAACCAGAACGATCAGGTAGAACAGCACAATCACGGGAAAGGCCAAAATGGCATTAGCGACAAACGTAATGATCTGGTCGAACCAGCCGCCTCGATAACCGGCGATCAGGCCCAGCGTGATTCCAACGGTGAACGATACCAGAGTGGCACCGATGGACAGCGGCAGCACGGTTCGCGCTCCGTGGATCAGCCGGGAGAAAATGTCTCGATTGGCCTTGTCTGTCCCCAATATCGCCGGCAGTCGCTCACCTTCATCCCCAACCCAGGACATTAGCGGCGCACCGCCTCGGATGTTGGATTTGTAGAGTTTGCCATACTCACCGGCTTCGACGAGCGACAGCTTGACGTACTCAGCGTAGGTCATCCCGTTGAGCGCTTCAGCGCCGAGTTTGAACTTGCGCGTCACGCCCTGAACGATGGTGCCGTTGTTCTTCGACAAGGCTTCCAGCGGTCCATAGAGGGGCAGCAGGTCGGCCATCAGAGCGGCAATGATCCAGAAAAAGCAGATACCAAGTCCGACCATGCCAATGGGGCTTTCAAAGACGCGCCCATAGAGCCCCAGCCGGCTCTTGAATATCCAGCTTACAACCATCACCGCGGCGAGCACGGCAAATACGGGCCAAAGCACATACAGAGCCCAAACGGTGGCGAGCCCCAGCTTGGGTGAAGAAAACAACGCAACAGTCACCATGCCCACCGTTCCCAGTGTCAGGGCAAAAGACGTTATCGAGGAGTAGGGCTTATTCCGCAGGGTTGGTGCGACGTTGGAAAAGGCTGAAAGCAGCAGCGCTGCGCCCAGCAACGTCGCCCAGACCACCCAGAATGACGCGATGTAGCCGCCGAGGATTACAATGTTTGCCAACATGACCAGTACCTCCCCTTAAGCCACTCGAATACGTGGGTTCAGCAACACGTATCCGACATCTGAAATGAATTGGGTCAGCAGAACCACGATCACGGAAACCACCGAGCAGGCGAGGATCAGGTTGTAGTCCATGTTCGACGCGCCCGCATTGAGCGCCCAGCCAAAGCCTTTCCACGAGAAAATCACTTCCACAACGACCAGACCGGAAAGCAGGTAGGGGAATTGCAGCATGATGACGGTAAAGGGCGCGATCAGGGCGTTTCGCAGCGCGTGCTTAAGTACGACCTGGTAGCGCGGAACACCTTTGAGCACGGCGGTTCGAACGTATTGAGAGCGCATGGCCTCAGCCATGGAGGCGCGGGTCATGCGCGCGATGTAGCCAAAGCCGTAGATAATAACGGCAGAGACGGGCAGCACCGTGTTTGCAAACGTAATGCCGTCTTTGTCGAGGTTGGCGGAGCCTTGTAGCGGGCTTTTCCGAGCCCATTTATCGGCGCCGAGAAACGAATCTGAAATCGGCAGAAAATCAACAAAACTCCCCAGCGCGGCAAAAACCATCGAGTTTCCAGCCAGCAGCACAACCAGCAAAATCCCCATCACGTATTCAGGCATCGACGTCGAGCCAATAGCCACAACCGAGAGGGAACGATCGCGGATTGATCCTTCGTTCATGCCGGCCAGTATGCCGATAAACAGCCCCAAACTCACCATGATGCCAAACACCCACGCCGCCAGCATGCCGGTATTGGCCAAACGCTCGTTGATCACGCCCCAAGGGTCCGGGTTGGGTTTTTCGTTGCCTTGCGGATCGACCAAAACGCCGCGATAGCCGGCAACATGCTTCTTGAAGACGATTGAGTTCCCCCAGTCGCCTTGTAAGAAGCCGAAAAGCCAGGTGCCGTAACGTTCAGCCAACGACAGGCTGCGGCACTTTTCCGGGTCAATGTAGAAGCCTTTTGGATGGGCGGGGTTGTCCGGGGCCTCAATAACCACTTCTGCCCCGGTGCCGGGATCGCATTGGTGAAAAATCGTTCGTTGGATGTATCGATCCTGCTCGGTCTGAGGCGTGCGAGGGCCAAGTTCGAGTACTGCAATCGTCCGCAGCGCACGCGCATTACCGCCCACGATGACAAAAACCACCGCAGAAACCACCAGCAACGTCAGCAGCAAAATTATCAGTTTTCGTATAGCAAATGTGAGCATGAATCCCCACTGCGCCTTTCCAAATCAGGGCAATCAGAGCACCGTCTAACTGGCCTGATCCGGCCTAGCGTTGGCTCAGGATTTTGGTTCGGATTTCCGACTTTGAGGGCAAAAATAAAGGAGGCGGTCGGGACCGCCCCCTTCATTGAATACCTGTGTGACAGTGCCTTAAGCGAGCGACACAGTTTCGTAGTGATGCTCAAAAGACTGGTGCATCTGGTAACCAACCACACGATCGCTCGCGTGGGAGAAGATACCGCGCCAGTACGGCTGGATGATCACACCGTCGTCCTGCATCATCTTCTGCAGTTTCGCCATGACTTCGCGGCGGGCATCCGGGTCTGCCAAGCCGTTGGCCTGATCCAGAAGCGCATCGAATTCCGGGTTGTTGTAGTGAGACTCGTTCCAGTCAACACCACCACGGTATGCGAGGTTCAGGATCTGCACGCCCAAAGGACGCCCGTTCCAGTTGGTTGTGGAGAACGGATAGTTGATCCAGTTGCCCCAGAAGTCAGAAGACGGACGACCATCGGCGATCACGTTCAGACCCGCTTCACGGAACTGATTGATCATCGCCACAGATGTATCCTCGCGGTAGTCACCACCAGCGAGGTAGGAGTAGGTGATTTCCGCACCGGCCAGCCCTTCGGACTCAAGCAGTGCTTTCGCCGCATCGATGTCACGCATCGGCATGTCGCCAAGGTCTGCGTATTCTTCGTGCATCGGGCCTACGTGGTGGTTTTCTGCCGTAGCACCCAGTCCAGCCTGACCCAATTCCAGCATGTCTTCGTTAGAAACAGCCAGCGCCAGCGCCCGACGGAAGTTGACATTGTCAAACGGTGCTATGTCCTGGTTACCGCGTGCAATGATCGTTGCACCGGTGGCGACTTCGTTCCGAGCAAAGCCAAGATCGTCCATCAGCTCAACCTGCGACGCCGCGGTCTGGAAGTTGAGGTCAACTTCGCCCGCTTCGTAAGCCGCGATTTCAGGTGCTGGATCGTTGCCGTAGTCGGTGTAGACGATTTCGTCGACGTACACTTCACCCCAAACAGCATCACCGTACCAGGAACCAGCCGGACGCTTCACCAGACGCGCGCCGACTTCAACTTCGAACTCTTCAAGAGAGTAAGGACCGGTGCCGATTGGGTTCGCCTTGAGGTCACCACCGAAATCAGGGTGGACAATCAAAGCCGGGTAATCGGACATACCTGGGATAATGGTAATATCAGGCTGGGTCAGGTTCAGGCGGATGGTGTTGGCGTCAACGATTTCCACGCCATCAGCGTTCAGCGTACCGACGCGTGCACGCATCGAGTTACCTTCGGTTTCCTCGGTCCAGCGGGTCAGGTTGTACGCGATGTGCTCAGCGGTCAGCATATCGCCGTTGGACCACATAACACCGTCACGCAGCTTCAGCGTGTAGACAGATGCATCGTCGTTTGCTTCCCAGCCAGCCAGCAGGCGGGGCGAGAAGGTAAAGTCTGTGTTCCAACGCACCAGCGGCTCAACGAAGTGACGCGCCACGTTGCCCATTTCAGACCAGTCAAACAGTCGCGGATCGCGAACGTCTTTGATGATCATCGAAACGTTGAGCGTGCCGCCCATCTTTTTGTGGCCATCAGCCAAAGCTGCGGGCGCAGCGCCGATCATGGCCAGAGCTGCGGAACTGGTAACGCCCAACGCCGTAGCGGTTGCAAGAAACTCACGGCGAGACGTGCGACCTTCGCGCGCGTCCTCTGCCATCTTGATCACGGACTTGTGGATTTCACCACCAAGCCAAGTCTTGTCAGACATGTTGCCTCCCAATTAAGCGGATTATTGTTTCGCTGTTTTGACTGTCCGAAAGAGCTCTCTCTTGCTTCTCTTCCAAAGAATAACAGCCATGCGACAAGCTACATAATAGATAACTGACCATTCTTCGCAACCGACTTTAAGGGCTTTAGGCGATCAATTTTGTTGATGAACAGACGACCGGATGACTTTTTTAGTCCCCTCTTACACGCCAACCGACGCGAGATAGGACTCATTCAACTCTACGCCCCAGCCGGGCTTGTCGCTCAGCAGGAGAGTCCCGTCTTCAGCCTTTAAGGGCTCCGTCAGCAGCATGTCACGGGGCGACTCCGTAAACTCCGGCGGATCATGGGCAAACTCAAGCCAAACCGGCTTTTGCCCCCGAATGCCGGCAATCGCCGCGACCAGATGCGCGTTGGTCACGATGCCCAGCCCATTTCCCCACGTGTGAGGCGTAAACCAAAGGCCCCTGTCAAAGGCCTTGAGACCGAGCGTAATCAGCTGCTTCATGCCACCAACGAAGACAACATCAGGCTGGTAAACGTCGAGGCAATCATCTCGCATGATCTGGTCCCACTCGTGGATCTCACGCGTGATTTCTCCGCCCGCGATCTTGCATTGCGCAACATCCCGCAGCGCTTTCATCCCCACATAGTCGCCCCGGTGCAGCGGTTCTTCGAGCCAGAACAGACCATGCTCCCGCGTCCGTTCTTCCAGCGCCATGATCTCTTCGAGGCTCGGACCCGGGTGCGTATCCCACGGCATCCGCCAGCCATGGTTCACGTCGACCATCAGCGCTATGTCCTCGCCAACAGCATCGCGTACCCGGGCGAGTGCTTCGATATCGGTGTCTTCCGAAGCACGACCAAAGCGCAGCTTAATCGCCTCATAGCCCTGAGCCCGATAGACGCGCCCCATGTCGGCCAACACTTCAGGATCCCGCAAGGAACCAGTTGAAGCGTAAAGCGGTACCTCCGGGCTGGTGCCTCCCAGCAGCTTCCAGACCGGCTCGCCCTCAATCTTGCCGTTGAGGTCCCACAGCGCCAAATCCAGCGGCCACATGCGACAGTGATGAGCGCCAATGTTGTCGATGATTGCCGTGTGGCGATCCATGTCGCGTGGATCTTGGCCGATGAAGTATTTCTTGTAATCCTCAATGCCGTAACACGGATCACCCGACCCAAAACCTTCTAGCCCCGTGTCCGTCTTCACTCGAACAATGGTCGTCGGAAGGGTGCCGCGGGGGATGGAGTCCCATGCTGCGGGATAAGGGGGGTCACAGGGGACGATGTGGGTGGAAACCTGAATGTCTGTGATCTTCATAGAACGGTCGCTTTGGTTAAGGTGCTTTGATGCAGGATCCCGAAAAAGGCGCTCTAGGCTGTTCCGCCGTAGGTCTGCATGATTCTCTCGCAGATATCGGCCCAGTGCGTTGGGCTGAAACTCATGGGCGTATTATCGCGCATGGCTTTGTTTTCTTCCGCGCACGCTGCCGCGTTCAGCGCGCTGCCGCTGGAAGCCGTGCCATCAAAGGTCAAATCCGCATCGCAGTCCCTGAGTAATCCAGCCCAGACCTCATCCAATGGCCCGCGATCGAGCGCGCGCTCCAAATCAACATAAGCCTCAGGCGCGCCCTGCCGCGTCAGTGTGATGGTTGCATCGGTGACGACTGCGACGGCGTGACCATGGGCAACAGGCAAAACCGAGCCCAGCGCGTGGCCCATCGAATGCCCGATGGTTGTGCCGCCCAAGTTAAGCGCTTCCCCGGCTTGAAAAGAACCCCATTGCGTCAGACGCGCCGCCTCGCTGCCCTCGCCTCTGACATAGGCTGGCAGGTGGTCGCACAAGTGCGCTATCGCTGTCGCGGCAAAGGCGACACCCTCCGCCGAGCGCCCATTCCCCGTGGCGCTTTCGTGTGCATGGGCGAAAGCATCAAAGCCGCACATGGCCTTGAAATGCTGCGGTACGGTCTCGGTCAGTTCGGGCCACAGGCAAGCGGCAGTAGTCTTCAGTTCCTCTCCCCAAAACCACATCTTCGCGCCTTCAATCGTGGAGGCGATAGACGTGCGGGAGGCTTCAGATCCGGTGCCCGATGTGGTGGGTACACAGATCGTCGGCACGGGCGCTCCCCGATAATCCTGCGCACACAGCGCGTAACTCAGTGTTTCATCATTGGCGATAGCAACCGCGGCGGCGAGCTTGGCTCCGTCCATGGTCGAACCGCCACCAACGGCCACAACAACCGGGTTGTCCAAACCGCGAATTTCAGCAGCCAGCGCATCGACTCGAGGAATTTTTGGTTCTCGGGGAAAGGTCGTCGATGCGACCGCCGTGCGGAGCCCCGCCGCCACCAATTCGGCATCCAGATCAGCCAGCGGTCCAGCGCCAGCACCCGGCGCGGTCAGGGCTGGATCAACCACCCAAAGCACCGTCGGTGTGCCCTCGCCCCGCGACAAACTGGCGATGAATTGCCCCTGAGACAGCTCAGAGCGACCGATTACTTGTGTCATTGCGACCACCCTTCACTTTCTGGGACATTGACCATTGACCTTCGCCGCGAAGCCATACATGGCATCCCGCGAATGACAAACAAAAACACACCATGCGCGAGCACGAACCGATGTCACGAGATGAAAATGCTGGACGAGGCCGTCGGCGTAGCGGCGGTCGCGGGGCGAAGAACGCAGCAGCTGAGGCTACCTCTGCTGTAAAGCAACTCCCCAGAGGCTCGGTCAAAAACCAGATCACGCCCATTGAGCCGCTTTCCGCTGATCAGATCGAGACCATCCACCATGCGTCTCTGAAGGTGCTCAGTGATGTCGGCATGGAGGTTCTCGGCGACGATGCCAAGGCGGTTTTCAAAGCTGCCGGTGTGACGGTTAATCCAGACTCGAACCTGATCAAGTTCGACCCCGCTTTTATCGAAGAAACCATCAAGACCGCGCCTTCAACCTTCAAGCTGCACGCAAGAAACCCTGAACGCACCGTGACCTTTGGCGAAGGCCACATCCACTTTTGTCCTGTGGCGTCAGCCCCCAACACCACCGACGCCGATGGTGGACGGCGGCAGGGCAATCAGGAAGACTTCCGCAATCTGACCCGGCTGATCCAAAGCCTGAACTGCATGGCGTTTATTCCCGGTTATCCCGTGGAGCCAACGGACATAGACAGACGCACCCGTCACCTTGAAGCCATGAGAGATTTCAGCTTTCTCACCGACATGGCCTTCCACAATTATTCGCTGGGGCCACAGCGGACAGCGGACGGACTGGCGCTGGCACGGATTGTCCGAGGCGGCATCTCAGAAGAGCAATTCTGCGCCGAGCCTTCCCTCATGACCATCGTCAACACCAACTCCCCGCTCAAGCTCGACAGCCCCATGGGTCATGGGATCATCGAGCATGCCAAGCACGGACAGATCACCGTCGTGACGCCCTTCACGCTGGCCGGAGCCATGGCTCCGGTAACGCTGGCGGGGGCTTTGGTGCAGCAGAATGCGGAGTTTCTGGTGGGGCTCGCGCTGGCGCAGTGCGCCAAGCCCGGTGCGCCGGTCATCTATGGCGGCTTTACGTCAAACGTAGACATGAAATCGGGCGCGCCTGCCTTTGGCACCCCGGAATACGTCAAGGCCGTGCAAGCTGGCGGACAGCTGACCCGGCGTTACGGCGTTCCCTACCGCTCCTCAGGCGTTTGCGCGGCGAATATCCCGGATGCTCAGGCGGCGTGGGAGACGCAGATGTCGCTTTGGGCGACCATGACCGGCGGGGCAGACATGGTGATGCACGCCGCCGGATGGATGGAAGGCGGCCTGTCAGCCTCGTTCGAGAAAATGGTCATCGATGCGGACATGATCCAGATGCTGCAATCCTACATGCAGCCGATCGAGGTCAGTGAAGCCACGCTCGGTCTGGATGCCATCGCTGATGTTGGCCCCGGCGGACACTTCTTTGGCACGCCGCAAACCATGGAGCGCTTTGATACCGCGTTTTATGCCCCGATGCTGTCGGACTGGCGGAACTATGAGACCTGGTCCGAGGACGGCAGCAGGACCGCTTACGAGCGCGCCAACACGCTCTACAAGCAGCTGCTGTCCGAATACGAAGAACCGGCCATCGACCCGGCGCTGAAGGACGCGGTGAACGACTTCGTTGACCGCCGGATTGCCGAAGGCGGCTCCTTCGACGACGACTAAGTCGCCCTTTGGCTGGCGCGCAAACCGGGACTTTTTATTCAGGAAAGGCGCAAAGGCCGTAGCTTTTGTCGCACCTGCCTACATTTTACCTCATCGAGCCGCTAGCGTTATGGGCATCCACCCTGAACGCTTTTCTGCATCGAAAGGAAATCCCATGTCTGCCGCCAGCGCTCAATCGGGCGCAAAATCGGATGCTGAACCTTCCTCATCCAATAGACGCACAGCCCGGTCCGGTGGTCGATCCGCCCGCGCTGCACAGGCAAAAAAGGCCCTCGCCACAGCGGGCCGAGCCTACACAAAACCCCGTAGAAACACGGTTGGCGGTCTGGATATCGTATCCGCCGAAGCGCTGGAACAAATCCATGACGCCTCACTCCACATTCTCGAAAATTTCGGCATTGAGTTCATGGCCCAAGACGCACGCGACACCTTTGTGCGCGCTGGTGGGCTGGCGGATGATGAAACTGGCCGCGTGCGGCTGGGCCGGGATATGGTTGAAGCCGCTCTGGTCACGTGCCCGTCCTATTTTGAGCTGACCCCGCGTAATCCTGAACGCAAGCTGCGTCTGGGTGAGAACTTCATGAACTTTACCCTCGTCGCCGGGCCACCTTCTGTCCATGACGAGATCAAGGGTCGCCGGTCGGGCGGAATGACGGATTATGTTGATCTGGTCAAGCTGGCGCAGTCCTTTGACGTCATTCATGCAGTAGGCAACCAGCCCGTTGCACCCATGGAGTTACCCGCAAACACGCGTCACCTCGACACTTACTACGCCAACCTCCGATACACCGATCGCTCGTTTCACGCCTCCGCAATCGGTGAAGAAAGGGCGTTGGATGCTATCGACATGATGGCCATTTCGCGGGGAATGACCCGTGAAGAGCTGCGCGAAGATCCGTCAATTGCAACCGTGATTTCGGTCAATTCTCCGCGCAAGGTCGATGGTGCCATGACCGACGGCCTGCGGGCTATGGCCACGTGGGGGCAGGCCGTGTCGATCACGCCGTTTTGCCTCATGGGCGCAATGGCACCGATTTCCGTACCCGCCGCGGTTGCTCAGTCCAACGCCGAGGCGCTGGCCTGTATTGTGCTTACCCAGTTGATCAATCCTGGCTCCCCCGTGCTTTATGGGTCCTACATCTCCAACGTTGATCTGCAGTCGGGCGCGCCCGCCTTTGGTACGCCCGAGCATGTACAGGCGACGATGATTGCGGGACAGTTGGCGCGGCGGTACGCCCTGCCCTATCGCGCTTCAAACGCCTGTGCGTCCAACATTTGCGATGCTCAGGCCGCCTATGAGTCCATGAATGCGCTATGGGCCTGCGCGCTGGGTGGTGCTCATCTGATTTACCATGGGGCCGGTTGGCTCGAAGGGGGCCTGCAAGCATCTTACGAAAAGGTCATTCTAGACGTCGAAATGGCGCAGGAGATGGTTGAGACATGCTCACCCGTCGCCGTCAACGCCGAAGCCCTCGCGCTAGAAGCCGTCGCAGGCGTTCCGCCGGGCGGGCACTATTTCGGCGAGGCCCATACCCTCGCGAAGTTCGACAGCGCGTTCTATAAGCCGCTGGTGTCAGACCTGACCAACCATGAAAACTGGCTGGATGCCGGTGGCAGGACCGCGACGGAGCGCTGTACCGACATATGGCAACGGAAGCTGCGCGAGTACGAAGAGCCGGCCATGCCAGCCGATCGGTTGGAAGCACTGGAGGCCTTCATGATCAAGCGTAAAGAAGAGCTGAAAGACCTCTATATCTGACCGTCGGCAGCGCACTTTTCGGCACCGTGCCACGACCCAATAACAAAAAAGCCGCCCCTCGATCCCAGGGGCGGCTTTTTAGTGTTTCGGTCTGACTAAAAATCCGTCAGGTCAAAATCAGTCTGCGCAGTACTCACCAGTCTTGGAGTACGCGATGTCATCACAAGACGACAGGGAACTGGAAACAACAGTGGTCGACGCACCGGTCAAAACCTGACCGTGGGTTGTACCCGTTGTAATCACAGTGCCTGTGGAACCCACACCGATTCCGCCGCTCGTCAGAACGACTTCTTCGGATGGAACGCATGCACCCAGCGTGAGAGCAGCAATAGCTACCAAAGCAAAACGCTTCATTTCTAGTTTTCTCCCGAATTTCGGACGACGACAACTTAGGAGTCGAATGCGACAGAAGCGTGGCCCCAAGGACCACACGCGCGCCGAAGTCGTCGTAGCGGCACTAATGTCTCACTTACTCGAATCATTCTCGAAAAGTCTAGGAGATTAATGGGTTATACGGTGTTTTTTACGCATTCGTTGCAAAAAAATAGGTCAGAAAGGGCGAGTTATCCCCGTAATTCGCATAAGACGCCTACAATTTTAAGCAACGCGTAAGCCTTGCGCATAATCAAAAGATATCACCGATATTGGTAACGCCACCCAGACGGCTGGTTGCCAGCGACGTTGGACCTGCGGGGTAGCCCATACGTGCCCTTAAGCTGGTATTCTGCTCATAGATATCGGGCATGATGACCAGCTCGCCATCATGACTGGGCCAGGCGTTGTAATAGATGGTGTGTACAGGCACGTCCTGATTCAGGTTAACGTGCGAAATCTCGCCAAGCTCCATTCGCCCAACGATTTCTTGAAACGAATATTTGCCCGGCTTGTCACCGTTGAGGAGCCAGTAGGCAAAGTGTTCGGCCGCACCAACGCGTATGCACCCCGACGATTTGGCCCGCTCAGGCAGCTCGAAGAGGGAGTCATCAGGACTGTCGTGCATGTAAATTGACGATGAATTTTCCAGATTGAACCGAACGCCGCCCAAGACATTTTGCGGACCCGATTCCTGTTTCCAAGTGTAGTTCCGCACATTGATATTGTTGAAATCGATATCAAAAGGGCTGACCCGGCGGGAGCCGGAGTAGATGGAGAGACCCATCTGGTTCAGGAAGTCTGGTCCCTTTTCCAACGCCAAAGGAATCAAGTCCTTTTCGACAATCGAATAGGGCGCTGTCCAGTCGGGACTGAATTTCAGGCCAGTGATCTTGTCGTTGTTCAGTGGCGTTCGCCGCGTTGCACGCCCCACGACCACGTTGACGCCAAAGGCTACGCTATCGTCCTCCATCGCCATCAGTTCAGCCGCGCCGACATTAAGCATCACCCATCGGCCTGAGCGCGGTAAAAACGGCTCGCCCCAGCGAAGGCGCTCCATATTGACGCGATAGGTCACGAATTCGGCTGGTGAGAGATAGGGAAGATCGCGTTGAGCCGCCTGTTTCATCGCTGCATAAAAGCGTGTTTTCGGCGCAAGGCTATCGAGCCAACCTGCGAAATCAGCGACAGACAGGCCATTGGTGAGTTCTGCGGCTGGATTAATCCGAGGCGCCGGGTTGTAGCGCCCTTCTTTTACATCACGGATATAGCGCAGCAGGCCCGCGGTCAGTTCCAGATCCAATTGCGAAATTTGGATGCCGTCCAGATTGCCGCCAGGCAAGCCCCGGTCGGCTGGCAAATAGTCGTTCGGAACCAAACCGTCGATTTTCGCTTCAGCAAAGCGCGAAATCAGCACTTGAGCGGCGGGCAACCAACCATCCTGACCGTACCAAATCGGGCGGTGGCCATTTTTGGTGTAAATCTGATTGAGTTGCGAGGGAGAGACGCCGGCGGTCTGTGCTGGCATGGGGGACTCGCCCAAGAGATAGGGCCGAATGGTATCGGCTCCCCGACGCGGCAAGGCGTAAGTGGTGCTGTGCTCCGGAATTGAGATGTTGGAAGCGACTTCCGTGGTCGTGGGAGCCTCTTCGATATTGGCGATCAGCACCGTTTCGGCCCCAGCGGCTTGGGGTGAAATGCTGTCGTTGGAACCCTGATAAGGGACTTCTTCGGTAATCACACAAGCAGCGAGGCCAAAGCCCAAACTCAGCAATCCGAAGACAGCAAAGTTCCGCAGCGGCAGACTGCGTCTATTTGTGATTTTCATAGAGTCCCTTTCGGACAACGACGTAAACCGAGGAAGAAGAAACGCACAGACGCTGTTCAATATGACATTCTGCGAATTTCTCAACAGCGATCAAAGCCTTACCCGCCACAGATGATCACATTCCTGCGCTTTAGCGGTCCAATGCGCTGTTTCTGTGGCGCTTTAGATGCACTTCCGCCCCTCCGCGCCCTTACCGGACCACCTCAAACTAAGGATGTATTACGATTTTTTATGCACGAACGCACTTTGGATTCGAAATGTGGCGCCTTGAGGACTTCAAACGGATGGCTGGTGTCAGACATACTCTTGGCTGTCCGCTTGCACCTCGCGCTCAGCACCCGCATATCTTGGCGAGCAACAAGAGTGATTTTTCCAGACCAAGCGAGAGGCCAGAATGACTGCGGAATTCAAATTGCCAGTTCGGGAAGGATTTGTGGATGCGATTGGCAACACGCCGCTGATCCGATTGCGTAAAGCGTCTGAGGAAACAGGCTGTACGATTTTGGGCAAGGCCGAGTTCATGAATCCGGGCGGGTCCGTGAAGGATCGCGCTGCCCTGGGGATCGTTCAGGCCGCTGAAGCATCCAGCGCACTGCGTCCCGGTGCCACGATCGTCGAAGGCACCGCTGGCAACACTGGCATCGGCATCGCCCACGTGGCCGCCGCCCGCGGTTACAAAGCGACAATTGTCATGCCGGAGACTCAAAGCCAGGAAAAGAAGGACACGCTGCGCCAACTGGGGGCGGAGTTGATTTTGGTGCCAGCGGTCCCCTACCGCGATCCCAACAACTACGTGAAATGGTCCGCCCGACTGGCTGAAGAGCGCGCGGCGGCCAACCCGGGCATGGCCATCTGGGCCAACCAGTTCGACAACACTGCCAACCGCGACGCCCACGAACACACCACCGGGCCGGAAATCCTGCGTGATTTGGACGGCAAAGTAGACGGCTTCATTTGCGCCGTCGGGTCCGGCGGTACGCTGGGCGGTGTGGCTCTGGCACTGCGCGCCGCGAACCCAAACGTAAAGATCGGTCTGGTAGACCCCTTTGGCGCGGCTTTGTTTGCCTATTACACTGAGGGCGAATTCAAGTCCGAAGGCGGGTCGATTACCGAGGGAATCGGGCAAGGTCGCATCACGGCCAACCTCGAAGGCTTCTCCCCTGATTTCGCTTACCGGGTCTCGGACGAAGAAATGCTGAGCCGTGCTTATCAGTTGATGCAGGAAGAGGGGATGTTTCTCGGTGGTTCAGCGGCGCTGAATGTCGCTGGAGCCATCAAGATGGCGGCGGACATGCCCAAGGGTTCGACCATCGTGACGGTTCTCTGTGATTCCGGCGGTCGCTATGCGTCAAAAATGTACAACCCGGACTTCCTGCGTGGTAAGAATCTGCCAACCCCGCCCTGGATGGGAGGCTAAAAGCCCATGGCGTCTGCGCTGATTTCTGCTGCTGAGTTGAAGCGTCGTTTGGATGATGGTGAGTCCATCAAACTCCTCGACGGTACCTTCTATCTGCCCAACGAAGGCAAGGACGCAGCGGCGCTTTTTGCTCAGGCGCACATCGAGGGAGCGCAGTTCTTCGACATCGATGCCGTGTGCACCCCCTCAGACCTGCCCCATACCGCCCCAACCCCAGAAATCTTTGCCAAGGCCGTTGGCGCGATGGGGATTTCGACAGACGACACCGTGGTTGTCTACGACCAAAAGAACCTGTTCAGTGCGCCGCGTGTCTGGTGGACCTTTCAGATGTTTGGCCACGAAAACGTGCTGGTGCTAAACGGTGGCCTGCCTCAGTGGAAAGCGCAGGGTTTTGCAACCGCCGCTGAACCGCGCGCGGCCGTTCCTGTCACCTACACCCCCCGTGCTGACTTGCGCTCAGCGTTTCTGGCCGATCAAAGCGACGTCATCGCCGCTCTGGCCCAGAAGCATTGTGTCGCTGACGCTCGACCGGCAGGACGGTTTACTGGCGTGGATAAAGAACCGCGTGCGGGCATGCGCAGCGGTCACATGCCGGGCGCAACCAGCGTTCCGCTGTCATCGCTGATCGACGCCAATGGCGAACTGGTGTCCAAATCCCAATTGGAAACCGCCTTTACCAAAGTTGATAAAGACAGTCCGATAATCACCAGTTGCGGGTCTGGCGTTACGGCGGCTGGTCTCAGCTTGGGTTTGCATGAGCTTGGGCTAAAAAGCCGTGTTTATGATGGTTCATGGTCGGAATGGGGTAGGGAATCTTCCAATACAGAGGTTGTGACCGGCGAGGCCTAAGGGCCCCAAAAAAGCTGGCACACCAATTGCTCCTCACAGGTTCACAGAATAAAGCGGCGACTTGAATCGCCCGGTTGAACCTAAGTGGAATGAGCGAATCCCAACCATGAAGAACGATTTCTTTGCGATTTTAGTCGCGGCTGTCGGCATCAGCGCTACTGGCGTTGCTGTCTCTCAGAACCTGGTAGACACGGTTTCCAATGAAACTGATCTGACCTTTTACTCGTCCCATCTGGGCCGAAGCGTGGCCGATACCAACTATGAAACGCATATCATCCGCAATGCGGTTGACCGCGACCCGTACCTCGCGGCGACCTCAGCAGCCTATCAGGCGCAATACGGCACAACGTCGGTGGAAACCCGTCAACTCGACTACCAAAACCGTCGCTCTGGCTGGCGCTTGATTGGGGTTGAGCCTGCGCCGACCTCGGGTGAAATCGTCGGCCTGAAGCCTGTTCCCGAAGGCCTGCCGGCGGGTTCGGTGGAGGTTGTTGGGGCCGAGCTGGCACGCTTCCGGGTCAACCCCGGCGTCCGGCTCTACCGAGCACCATCGGGGAAGTACTACTACGTCGAAGACCCAACCGCGCGCGGTTCAGCAGGCGCTGACCTGGTTTACGGCATCGCGCCCGAAGGCTCTCACGTAGTCGATGCGGCCTCAGTCGGGATCACAGAGGTTCCTGACGGTTTCTCTGTGGTTCGGGCTCTGGATGGCCAGCTATACTTGGCTCCACACGGACAATTCGACTAGGTCGCAGGCTTCAAGACCTAAAGATCCGGGCTAATACCCAAGGACTTGGCAACCGACTCCACATGGTGTCGGTTTATGCCATAGCCGCGCATTCCATAGACTGACCAGGAATAGACACTCACCCTCGCCGCCCCGTCTTCGCCTTCATTGATCCAGTACGACAGACCGTTGGGAAAGCGAAACGTCGGTGTGCGGATGATGTAAACGCCGGACATTTCCGCGATCTCCCGCGCCGTTCCGCCCTCTTGATCGACAGCATAAGCAGCGATGGCAGCATGGATGGCCTCGGCATCCAGTCCCTCGATGACAAAAGACGTCTCATTGGTCTTTATCGACGTTAAATCAGCATCAGCGGCGAAATAATCATTACCACTT
>PAFB01000120.1 GCA_002700865.1 Rhodospirillaceae bacterium | reverse complement strand
GATTATGGCCAAGGGCGACGCCCATGCTGTCCCTGCGGGGGGAGCGCTGGCCGTAGACCGTCATGGCTTCAGTCAGGCAGTTACCGACACCCTTACGGCGCACCCCCTGATTGAGGTCGATCGTACCGAAATCGATGGCTGGCCACCGGAAGAGTGGCGGCACGTGATCATTGCGACGGGGCCGCTGACCTCCGATGGGCTGTCGCAGGCGATTTTGGAGCGGACAGGCGAAGAACACCTCGCTTTCTTCGATGCCATTGCTCCCATCGTCCATACCGATTCGATCAATATGGATGTCGTATGGGCGCAGTCGCGCTACGACAAAGGCGATGCGACCGACTACCTCAACTGTCCAATGACCGAAGCGCAGTACGAGGCCTTTATTGATGCCCTGCTCGAAAGCGACAAAACCGAGTTTCGAGAATGGGAAGCCAACACCCCCTACTTTGAAGCCTGTTTGCCGATAGAAGTCATGGCCGAGCGGGGACGGGAAACCCTGCGTTTTGGTCCGATGAAACCGGTTGGGCTCACCGATCCGCGCACCGGCAAAGCCGCGCATGCGGTCGTTCAGTTGCGGCAGGACAACAAGCTGGGAACCTTGCGCAACATCGTCGGTTTCCAGACCAAAATGCGCTACGGCGCGCAGGCGGATGTTCTGCGCATGATCCCCGGCCTTGAAAAGGCGGAGTTTGCGCGACTGGGCGGCATCCACCGGAACAGCTTTATTCGGTCGCCCATTCTGCTTGATGAAGAGCTCCGCTTTCGGCCCGATCCACGGCTACGCTTTGCCGGTCAGATTACAGGGGTGGAGGGCTATATCGAGAGCGCGGCCATCGGCATGTTGGCGGGACGGCTTGCCGCGGCGGAGATTGCCGGGCGCGCACCAACGATTCCAGCCCCTGAGACGGCCATGGGCTCGCTGCTCGGCCATCTGACCCAAAACGCCAACCCCGACACGTTCCAACCGATGAACGTTAATTTCGGCCTGTTCCCACCGCCGCCGCCGTTCGAAATCACGGCCAATGGTAAGCGCCGCAAGATCAAGGGCCGCGACCGGAAAATGCTGCTCGCAGCCGGGGCCTTGCAGGCCTATCCCGATTATGAAAAGCTCTATCAGGAAAGCCTAACAGCAACACAGGCGGCCTGAAACATGCATCGCATCATGTTGTTTCTTCTGTTTTTTGGCACTGCGCTGGTCATTCCGCCGTTCGCGCATGCACAAGAAGTGCGCCTTCCCACGCCCCCGGTCGGCTCTCGTTTCGACTACCTTTGGAGCTACGGCGGGCTGGAGAGGTACACCATCATCAGTCATGCAGGCGGTCGCCTCCGGGCGCGGCTGGAGCAGGACTTCGAGAACGATGGCACGGTCGATGAAGTTGGCGTGCAGTATTGGGACTTAAACAGCCGTCTGTGGCTTGCACACATGGGCGCAAACTATGTCAGCGTCTACTCTCCCCGCCCCGACGTTGAGTTACCGACCGCGATTTTCGATGGTTTGTATTTCAGCGACGATTTTGACTTGGTGACTTCGGACGGTCTTTCTGACGTCACTTCAAGTCAGCAGATGGTCAATACCAGCTGCGATTATTTGCTCAGCGACAGCCTGATCCAAACGCAGGTTGGCACCTTTGAGACCATCGACATGGTGTGTTCCGACTTCGATATCGAAGCCGATGGTTCCCTCCCGGCTGACCCGAGCCTTGGCTACTACTACACGGAAGCCTGGTCACTGGCGCTGGGAATGCCTGTTGCTCAGTCTTTTGGGATTGATCAAAGCACCGGTGAAGCCGCCGATACCTCCGTGCTGATCGCTTATGAGCTGAAATAGCGCGGCCGTTGACGGGCGCTGCTTGGCGAAACCTGCCTGCTACAACCCTGCCTCCAAAACACGCGTTCGCGCTTGGCTAAGGCGGCGTGAGCGCCTACATCTATCGAGACATTCAGCCGACAGTCGGCTTTGAACTTTTGGAGAGAGAACCATGGCAGCCCCTTTTGAGCTACCCGCCCTTCCCTACGACGACACTTTCCTGGCGCCAGTCATCGGCCAGCAGACCGTTCAACTGCACCACGGCAAGCACCACGCAACCTACTTTGCCAAGCTGAACCCGCTGGTGGAAGGGACCGAAATGGCGGATATGTCGCTTGAGGACGTGGTAAAAGCATCCTTTGGCAAGGCCGATATGAAGGGTGTTTTCAACAACGCTGGTCAGGCTTGGAACCACATCTTTTACTGGAACCAGTTTGACGGCGGTGCTGCTGAGGTTTCCGGCAAACTCAAGGAAATGGCAGAGCGTGACTTCGGCTCCGTAGACGGCATGATGGACGCCATAGTGAACACCGGCGCTGGTGTCTTTGGTTCTGGTTGGTCATGGCTGGCGCTGGAGAACGGCAAGTTGGTTACTCAGGGTGTCCCCGGCGGTGAAAACCCCCTCGCCCATGGCGCGACCCCGCTGTGCGGGATCGATGTCTGGGAGCACGCTTACTACCTCGACTACCAAAACCGCCGTCCGGATCACATCAAGGACGTTCTGACTAAGCTGGTCAACTGGTCGTGGGTTGGTGAACGGCTCGAAGAAGCGCTCTAAGCTCTTCCAACGCCAAGCTGTCCCTGAGGCTTCAGGGTTATTTTCGCAGCCGCCGAGTTTTGCGCATCCGTGCGTTAAACTCAGGCGGCTGTTTTCGTATCCAGTCAATGAACCCCTCGAACTCCGGACGGGCAGCGAGGGCACTGGGGCGCTGAAGTTCCGGGTCTCTGGCCAGCTCCTTAGCGGTGAAAAGGGCGTGAATCTGCTTATGGCAAATGCGATGAACCCACTGAGCATCATCGGGCCCGCCGCCTTCTGACTTGGGCAAAAAGTGGTGTTTGTCGATGCTTGGCCCCTTGAGCATAGGACGCCCACAGACCGGACAATCACCGATAAAGCGCAAATCACGGCGGGCGTCGGCAAAACGGTCCTTAGGCATAGGCTCCACGCACCCTTGCCCACGTCAGCCGTGGAACAAAGGTTTGCGCGGCGTGGGCTGTGGGAGGCAAGGCGAGAGGGTCGGCACCAGCGCGGGCGGCGGTCTGGATCAGCGCCCGCGCCGCGACACCCAGCCTGAGCACGGGCAAGGCTTCACTCACAGGCCGTGGCAGCAGCTCCTGCGCCCTGTCCAAATGATACAGCGCCTGTCCCAGGGTATGGTCTGCAACCTCCCTGCGCGCCTGCGGTGATGCTTTCTCCGGCGACAAAGGCAGGCCGGGATGTGCCTGCCGGTTTTGCTGCGCTTCGGGCGCAACGGCGTAAAGGCTCCCCGCCAGACCAAAAGCAGCGCCCACGTGGTTGGCGGCGTGATGGTGGCTGTCGTCACGGACAGCGAGCAACTGCAGACCCACCCGCAGCAAATTACCCCAGCGCGCGGTCGCATCGGCCCGCAGCGCTTCGAAATCAGCGTGGGGTTGGGGCTCCAGATCCAGCGTGTGGGCATTGATCAAGGCATGGACCAGACCCGGTGCCGGCGCTGTGGCCGGGTCAAGGGCATCGTTCCACGCGGTTACCGCTGGATGGGCGCGCGGGGTGGTGGCCGGGTCGAGAATTTCGTCTGCAGCCTCTGCCCACCATTTCAACCGAATTTGGCCAATAGCAGGCTCCGTCACTTTTCGCGGCGCCAGGGCGACTTCGTGGGCAAAGGCGTACCAAGGCCGAAGCCGGGGTTCTGCCTGAGGGTGTGCCCGCAGCAAAACGTCAAGAAAGGGATTCATGGTCAAACGGGCAAGAGTACCGCCGCCGCGCGCCGGTCTTCCGTCACCAGAACATTAAAACATCGGCAAGCCGCGCCCGTATCCATTGGGTCAGACCCGATATTGAGCGCCTGCAACTTCTGACTGATGTTCACAGGAATAAAGGCCATGCGCTCGCCCATGCCAAAGATCACCACGTCCAAAGAGTCCGCCGCGTCAAACAACGGTTGGAGCATCTCAAGGGTCAGGCTTTCAAGATCTGTTGCAGCTATCGAAACCGCGTGGTCCTCCAGCACAATCAGCGCGCCGTCACGCCGGTCACCGTTCACGCGAAAACCGCCGTCGCCATAGCCATCGATGATCACCCGGCTTTCCCGGATGTGAGGTGTAATATCCATGGTGGGGATATGAGGCATTACCAACGAAATGGAAAGTCCCCCCGCGGTATCCAAGCCTCAACCCGCGCAAGGCGACTCCGACATCAGAGCGCTCTCATAACTAATATCAGGAATAATTTCAGCGACTTAGGGGGCATAAAGCTATCGTTTATGATCACAAATTCCCCGTCTAACCTGCGGGTGTAAGACGCAGAGTTACAATTCAGACAACAATCACAGACCAAATTGTCTCGTCCTGAAAATTTGGCTTTGTTCTCGGTTGTCGTCGAACCAAACTTTTTGTGTCGGAAAGCGAACCTTGGATTGAGTCTTCGCTTTTAATTGGCCTTGAACCTCTATGGAGACGAATGGGAATATGGCGTCCAATCTGGGCCAGCAGGCGGGTTCATCTCCAACACCAGCATCACTCGCGGTGACGGTGGTGTGCTGCATCATTGGCGTGCTTCTGCATCTGGCTTTTCAGTACTTTGTCGGCAGTTGGTATGACGGGCTGGTTTTTCCGTTTGGGTTCTCGACGGCTGCAGTGATTTTTGCCGCGACCTTCGCCGTCTCATTCGTCGCCTCTGTTGGGATTGAGTCGCTGTTCAAAGGCCTTGCGACGCTGACCCGGTGCCTGATCCATCTGGCCGTCGGTTTTGTCTTTGTCCCCGTTGCGCTGGTGATGACGCTCTTGTTGATGGCGCCGGAACTCACGCTGATGAGGCTGTCAATTGTTGTCGCCATGGAGTTGTTTTTCGCCGTGATTGTGTGAAGCGTTACGCTGCTGACCTATGGAATAGGGTTCGAGTTACTGCGCCGGCGCTACAGCCGCTAAACGGTCCCTGCCCCCTTCTTTTTTCACGTTGCAGGCAGAAAAAAGCCCCCAGACGATCTATCGAAGGGGGGCCTTTCCAAGTGGGCTATTTTCGACCAGCGGGGCGCTTTTTCTTTTTCCGCTTGCGCCGGGGTTGCTCTATCGGGCCATCGTCCTCAGGCAGGATCATTTCAGCCTCCACAGCGCGCTCGACGCCATCGCGACCTTTGACACGCGCTCTGATTTCATCATCGTCGGCTTGCGTGATGGATGAAGCAAGCTGGGCGGCATAGTCGTCCTCGTCGTCATCAACGATCTTCTTGTCAAAAGCACGCTCTGACAGCCCCATAAGCACCAACAGCGGCGTTGCAAAGAACAGCGACGAATAAGTACCAATACCCACGCCCCACATCAGCGCAATGGTAAAGTCCCGGATCACCAATGGGCCAAAAGCGAACAGGGCCAGCAGCGCAAGGAAGGTCGTCACGGATGTCATCAAGGTACGCGACAGGGTGCGGTTCAGAGCCAGGTTGAGGACTTCGATTACGGGCCGCTCGCTGTTTCGCCGCATCTCCTCCCGCGCTCGGTCAAACACCACCACGGTATCGTTGATGGAGTAACCGGCAATGGTCAGGATGGCGGCAACGGTCGGCAGATCGAAGGTGAACTGGAACAGCGAGAACAGGCCAATGGTCGTAATGACATCATGCGTCAGCGCAAGCAGCGCAGCGATAGCAAACTGCCATTCGAAGCGGAACCAGATGTAGGCAGCAATAGCCAGCAGAGCCAAAGCCGTAGCCAAAGCCCCTTTTTGCGCCAGTTCGCCAGATATCTTGGAGCCGACATTCTCGACCCGGCGGTATTCTACGTCGCCGTTCACAAATTCGGTGCCGCCATCGGAGGCTGCGGACAGTGCCAGAGTCAGGTCGTCGCCATCCAGCATTGGCGGGTAGAGCGCGCGGACAGCGGCGCGCATTTCACGCACAATGGCGATTTCCTCGTCTTCGACACCAGTGCTGGGCACGGCGAAAACGATTTTTAAGTCGCTATCGGAGCCAAAGGCCTGCACCTCCGGTGTGCCGTAACCAAGCCCGGCAAGGTCAGTCTTGACCTCCTCAATAGAAACCGCCGCTGGGAACCGGAGGTCAAAGAGCAAACCGCCTTTGAAATCAATGCCCAGATTCAGCGGCCGAACGAAGAACAGAGCGACGGATGAAACGAGCATAAACAACGAAAATGCGAGTGTAATCCGGCGAAATCGCAGCAGGTTAATATTGCTGTTTTGGGGGAAGAGTCGGATCAGGGGAAACATGCTCAGTACTCCTCCGCTTAAATCGGCAGCTTCGAAGGCTTAACGCCGTCGAGCCAAAGGTTGATCAGAAGGCGCGTCATCAGCAAGGCGGTGAACATGGACGTCAGGATGCCCATGGTCAGCGTCATCGCGAAACCCTGAATTGGCCCAGTGCCGAAAGCAGCGAGCAGGATGGCGGCGAATACTGTCGTCAGGTTGGCATCAAGAATTGTTGAGAACGCCGCGCCGTAGCCACTGGCGACGGAATCGCTGGGATCAAGTCCCGCGCGCGCCTCCTCTCGAATACGCTCAAACACCAGTACATTGGCATCGACAGCCATCCCCACCGTCAGAACAATGCCAGCAATGCCCGGCAAGGTCAGAGTCGCCCCGAAAATCGACAGCATGCCGAGCAGCATAATCAGGTTGAAGACCAGCGCCACGTTGGCCATGAGGCCGAGCAGACCATAGGCCAATGTCATGAACAACAGCACCAGTGCCATTGCCACGATACAGGCAATCGCGCCGGAGCGGATCGACTCAGCGCCCAGCCCAGGTCCAACCACCCGTTCTTCGATGCTTTCGACTTCTGCCGCCAGCGAGCCCGTGCCCAGCAGAGTGGAGAGGCTACGGGCTTCTTCGAAGGAGAACCCCCCGGAAATCTGCACACTGCCGGTGGTGATTGGCTCATTCACCGATGGTGCGGAAATCACCTTGTCATCAAGGACAATCGCCAGACGCTCACCCACGTTGTTTCGGGTGCAGGTCGCGAAGTCTTTGCTCCCGCGCGAGTTTAGCGTGAACGTCACCACGACCCCATACTCGGTGCCCACACCCGTCCCTTGGATATCAGCCCCATCGACACAGGCTTCGCGTTCAATCAGATAGCTGGTCGGCTGCTCACCGGGCCCAAGGATGCGATCGGAATCTTCGAGCATCATGAACAGTGTTTCATTGGGGTTGCGGGACACCCCGGCTTGTTTGACGATGTGAATCGTCAGCGCGAGCTTTTCGAGGTAAGCGTCGATATTGGAGACGCCCGGCACTTCAATCAAAATGCGGTCCTGGCCCTGAATTCGAATGCTGGGCTCTGTCAGGCCAAAGGCATCAATCCGGCGCTCAATGGTATCACGGACCGACTGCACGGTTTCCTGTTTGACCACCTCAAAAGCGTCATCGCCCAGCGTGACGGTCAGGCTGGAGCCTTGGTCTGAGAACAGGGCGGAGGGAAACTGCTGCCGCAAAATCTCGCGAGCACCCAACATGGCGACCTCGTCGCGGAACTGAAAACGCACGCTGGTATCTGTCGCGGTTGCCCGCAGAGCGACGCCCTGATCCCGCAGCACGCTTGAACCGATGCGCTGAACATCCTCCATGTAAGAGGCGCGCGCGTCCTCAAGGTCGACCCGAACCAGTCGATAGGACCCACCTTGCAAATCAAGCCCGAGATTGACCTGATAGGGCAGAAACGGGAAAGGCACGAAGTTTTGCACCACGTTATTCTCGTCTTGTGATGCGCGCGGGTAAAGGTTTGGTGCGGCAAAGTACATGCCGCCCAGAACCACAAGCACAACGACGAACGGTTGCCACCATCGGGTATTTAACATACGTGCGGGCCTTTATCTTTGGTTGGCCGGGATGCCACGAGCGGTGCGGGACCCCGGCAGTGGTTTCAAGCGGGCGTGGATCAGTTGTTCCGGTTGCGCCCTGATTTCTTTGCCGCCGCTTTTTCAGCGGCTTCGTTTGCGCGGTTTTCCATGGCGGTTGTATTCACGCTGACCTGTGAAGGTGCAACTTCGGCAATGACCCCTTCGGCCAGTTCCACGCGGAAGTAATGCTCGTCTTTGTGCTTGAGCTTGACCTTAAACCCAGAAGCCAAAAGCAAGTTGTCGCCGGCCTGGCTGTTGTCGATCATTTCCCGCTGCTCGCGCGCTCGGCGCTGCTGGGGGCGGATCATAAACAGGTACATGACCAGACCAATCCCGCCGAACATAATCACCATTTGGATGAGGCCACCGCCGGCCGCTGCGGACTGTGCCAG
>PAFB01000119.1 GCA_002700865.1 Rhodospirillaceae bacterium | reverse complement strand
CGCAACGTTGAGGTCGTTGTGGCCCTTGGGCCGTGGAAGTTCGAGTCTTCTCGGCCGCACCATCCTAGAGCACATCCAAGCCGTATGAATTTGGCAAAGTGGGGTCGTTCATGAGCGAACAGTCACCAGCCCTTTCCTTTTCTAACGAAGCTACGGCTTCCCCCGTCGAGAACCTGCTTCAACGCATCGTCGCGTCAATCCGCACCGGCACGCTGGATGCGCTGCATGACGAAATCGTCACCCTGCACCCCGCCGATCTGGGCGATTTGCTCGAAGGCCTGTCCCGTGACGAGCGTTCGACCGTCCTCCGCACCTTTGGTGAAGAACTGGCCGCTGAAGTCCTCATTGAGGTTGAGGGCGTGGTTCTTGAAGATGTGTTGGAGCACCTCGACGATCAAGTCATCGCTGACAACATCGACGAATTGAATTCCGACGATGCGATTGATCTGCTCGAAGACCTGGATGAAGAAGCTAAGCAAAAGATCCTAGCCTCCCTGCCTGCCGCTAAACGGTGGGCAGCGGAAGACGCGCTGCGTTACCCTGAATCGTCGACGGGCCGCTTGATGGCGCGCGAGTTTGTCACGGTGCCAGCAGATTGGAACGTCGGTCAAACCATCGATTTCCTGCGCGCTGAACCGGATTTGCCGGACGATTTCTACGATATCTACCTCGTTGATGAAGCCTATCGGCCCATCGGATCGGTATCGGTAAGCCACGTCTTGCGGACGCGGCGTCAGGAACCGCTCGCTGGCGTGGCGAATGGCGATCTACGGCTGTTTTCACCCATGCTGGACCAAGAAGAGCTGGCCCACACGTTCCGCCAATACGGCTTTTCTTCCGCCCCCGTCACGGACGAAGAAAACGGACGCCTGCTGGGCGTTGTGACGCTCGACGATATTGTTCACGTGATCGATGAAGAGGCCGAAGACGACCTCATGCGGCTGGTCGGTCTGGGCAAAGAATCCGACATCAACCGTTCTTCCCTGCAAACGGCCCGAAACCGCTTCATCTGGCTGACCGTAAACCTTGCAACAGCCGTGCTGGCCTCAATGGTGATTTCCCTGTTTCAAGGCACCATTCAGGAGATCGTTGCGCTCGCCGTGCTCATGCCCATCGTCGCCTCCATGGGGGGTAACGCGGGCACGCAAACTCTGGCCGTGGCCGTGCGCGCTTTGGCGATGAAAGATTTGCGCGCCCGCAAGGCTGTTCAGTTTATCACGCGAGAGGCGCTGGTCGGGCTGTTCAACGGCGTTGGTTTCGCCGTTATCGCCTTTGTGTTTTCAGCGCTTTGGTTCCAAGACCTGAGGCTGGGCGTGGTGATCGGAATCGCCATGTTGGTTAATCTCGTCGTCGCCGGTATTTCCGGCACGCTGGTCCCGATCATCCTCGATCGGCTGAAAGTTGACCCGGCCAACGCGTCAGCCGTATTTTTGACCACCATCACCGACGTGGTTGGCTTCCTCGTCTTCCTCGGCCTCGCCGCAGCATTTTTGGTCTAACCAACAAAAGACGCACGCCATCGTTCGATAAACGAAAAAAACCGGCGAATTTCTCCGCCGGTTTGATTGCGTACGCCTGATGAGACTTAGCTACAGCCCGTCGTCGAGCCGCAGGTTACGCACTTCAAACAGGTGCCGTTGCGGACCAGAGTGAAATTGCCGCACGAGTCGCAAGCGTCACCCGTGTAGCCTTTCATCCGAGCCTCTTCCATGTTGCGCATCTTGTCGTCTCCAGCATCGACAGCGCCGCCGCCCATGCTGAAGCGCTCAGAGTCGCCCGCTGCAAGTTGCACCGGGGCTTCCTGCTGAGCCGGGATCTCGAACGAAGTGGTTCCAGACGCATCATCATAGAGCGCCGTCACAACGGTCGTTTCACCGCCAACTGTACTGCCCGAGGTGCCTTCCTTCTTGCCGCCAGTGACGACAACAAGCTGATTCTTCACCTCTTTCTTTCCGCCGCGCAAATAACCCGAAGATGCAAAGTCCAGCGCCATTTGCAGCGCGTCATCGCCTTCTTCGTCATCCGTCATGGCCGATTCCTGATCACCACGGCCCAGCGCATCCGTGCGCAGGTCCGCAGGTTCGACATGCGCCAGGTCATTTCGACCTAGGTACGATACAGCCAGCTCACGGAAGATGTAGTCGAGCGTGGACGTGGCCATTTTGATCACGTCGTTGCCTTCCACCATGCCGTTCGGCTCGAACCGCGTGAAGGTGAAGCTATCCACGTATTCTTCCAGCGGCACGCCATACTGAAGACCCAGCGAAACCGCGATGGCGAAGTTGTTCATCATCGACCGGAACGCCGCGCCTTCCTTGTGCATGTCCACAAAGATTTCACCCAAGGAACCGTCTTCGAATTCGCCGGTCCGCAGGTAGATCTTGTGCCCGCCGACGATGGCTTTTTGCGTGTAGCCTTTGCGGCGGTTTGGCAGACGCTTACGCTCAAGCGAGCGCTCGACGACGCGTTCGATGATCCGCTCGGCGATCACTTCGGCCTGCTTGACCGGCGTTGCCTGCGCCAGCGCTTCTGCTGCCTCGCGTGCCTCGTCTTCGTCAGCGTCCACGTCGACAAGCAGAGCTGAGCTGAGCGGCTGGGACAACTTGGAGCCGTCGCGGTACAGGGCGTTGGCTTTAATGCCGAGCTTCCATGACAGCATGTAAGCGTCCTTGACCTCATCAACCGTTGCCGTGTTGGGCATGTTGATCGTCTTGGAAATCGCGCCGGAAATGAACGGCTGAGAAGCCGCCATCATGCGAATGTGGGAGTCCGTAGACAGCTCCCGCGTTCCTTTAGCACCGCAACGGTTTGCACAGTCGAACACCTTCATATGCTCAGCCTTCAGGTGCGGCGCACCTTCAACCGTCATGGTCCCGCAAATATGCTCGTTCGCCGCTTCGATATCTTCAGCGGAGAAGCCCATGCCAGCGAGCATGTCAAACGTGAAGTCATTCATTTGCGCATCCGTGAAGCCCAGCACGTCGCGACAGAAATCATCGCCAAGGCTGAACCGATTGAACGCAAACTTGAGCTGGAACGCGGTGGACAGAGAGGACTCAATCGCCTGCAACCGCTCTTCATCAAAACCCTTGGCTTTGAGCGTGTCGCGGTTGATCCCGGGTGCGTTGGAAAGCGACCCTGTGCCAACAGCATAAGCGATGATGTCGTCGATCTGGTCATCGGAATAGCCCAGATTTGTCAGCGCGAGCGGAACCGTCTGGTTGATGATCTTGAAGTACCCGCCGCCGGCGAGTTTCTTGAACTTTACCAGAGCAAAATCAGGCTCGATCCCGGTCGTGTCACAGTCCATCACCAGACCAATGGTGCCGGTTGGCGCAACCACGGTGGTTTGCGCGTTGCGGAAACCGTGCTTTTCGCCGCCTTCCAGCGCACGATCCCATGCCGCCTTGGACGCTTCGACCAAGGATGGAACCGAGCAGTCTTTAGCAACCAGCGGAACCGGCAGAACCGTCAGGCCTTCATAGCCTTCCGTCTCGCCATAAGCGGCGCGGCGGTGGTTGCGGATGACCCGCAACATAGATTGAGCGTTCTTGGCATACCCGGGGAAAGCGCCACGTTCAGACGCGATTTCAGCCGACGTTTCGTATGAAATCCCGGTCATGAGCGCCGACAATCCGCCACAGATCGCGCGCCCTTCGTCAGAGTCATAACCCAGCCCCATCGACATCAGCAGCGCGCCAATGTTGGCAAAGCCCAAGCCGAGCGTGCGGTATTCATAAGACAGCTTGGCGATTTCCTTGGACGGGAACTGCGCCATAAGAACGGAGGTTTCCAGCGTCAGGGTCCAGAGCCGACAAGCGTGCTCGTAGCCTTCGATATCCAGCTCCCCGGTGGTCTCTCCGGCAAACTTCATCAAATTCAACGATGCAAGGTTACAGGCTGTATCGTCGAGGAACATGTATTCCGAACACGGGTTGGACGCATTAATACGACCGGACTCCGGGCAAGTGTGCCATTCGTTGATGGTACTGTCGTACTGCAGTCCCGGATCGGCACAGGCCCAGGCGGCAAACGAAATCTGATCCCAGAGATCAGCCGCTTCGACGGTCTTCATCACCTGTCCCGTGGTCCGAGCTGTCAGATCCCAGTTTTCACCGCGCTCGACTTTACCAAGGAACTCGTTGGTCACGCGCACCGAGTTGTTTGAATTCTGACCCGCAACCGTCAGGTAAGCGTCGCTGTCCCAGTCGGTGTTATAGGTCGGGATTTCGATTTCCTTGAAACCCTGCCGCGCCATTTCGATCACGCGATAAATGTAGTTGTCCGGAACCTGTGTCCGGCGCGCCTCGCGGATGGCTTTTTTGAGCTCGGGGTTGGATTTTGCATCAAGGGGATCGTCTGCCAACCCGTTCTGACAGGCCGCCATAATGGCCTTCATATGCTTGTTCAGGTTCTTGGAGCCGGCAACCAGACTGGCAACCTTCTGCTCTTCGATCCATTTCCAGCCGATGTAGTTCTCGATATCCGGGTGATCGGCGTCAACCGTCACCATCTTTGCCGCCCGGCGCGTGGTTCCGCCGGATTTGATCGCGCCAGCGGCCCGATCACCAATGCGCAGGAAAGACATCAGGCCCGAGGACTTGCCGCCCCCGCCCAGCGATTCGCCCTCACCGCGCAAGGAGGAAAAGTTCGAGCCGGTACCGGAACCGTACTTAAACAGCCGCGCCTCGCGCACCCAAAGATCCATGATCCCGCCATCGTTGACCAGATCATCGGCAACGGACTGGATGAAACAGGCGTGCGGCTGTGGGTGCTCGTAAGCCGATTTCGACTTGGTCAACCGCCCGGTTTCGTAATCGACATAGTGGTGACCCTGACTCGGACCGTCGATACCATAGGCCCAGTGCAGACCGGTGTTGAACCACTGCGGGGAATTCGGTGCTGCCATTTGTGCGGCGAGCATGTTGCGCATTTCGTCGAAGTAAGCCTGAGCGTCATCTTCGGCGTCGAAGTAGCCACCCTTCCATGCCCAGTAAGCCCAAGTCCCCGCCAGCCGGTCAAAAACCTGCCGCGCATCGGTTTCTCCCACGTAGCGCTCGTCTTCAGGCAACTCGGCCAGTGCTTCTTCATCTGCAACCGAACGCCACAGGAAAGACGGCACACTGGTCTCTTCTACCCGCTTGAGACGGGCAGGCACGCCAGCCTTACGAAAGTACTTCTGTGCGAGGATATCGCTTGCAACCTGACTGAAACCTTCAGGCACGAAAATCTTCGGGGCTGAAAACACCAGAGAACCATCTGGATTCCGAATTTCCGACGATGTCTCGCGGAACTGAAGACTGCCGTAGGCCGACTTTGTATCAGCCGTGAAGCGACGTTCTATACGCATAGGTACCCAACCCCTTTGTTCTTATCATTGAGCGCCAAGTCATCCCAAAATAGACCCGTCGCCTTGAGCGTTGACCAATCAGACTGGCCACCACTCAATAAAATCCCAGCGCCTGCCCGACAAAACCCAGATCAATCTGGTTTCGGACCCGCACCATTTCTTGTTTTGCCCACCAGTTTTCATGATGGTGTGGCCCTTAGCTCGCCCGCAGACTGCCCCGAGTCCGGCACAAGCAAGGACGCGGCTTATGCGACCTCCAAAGCTTAACGTAAAGCATTAGAAATCACTTGCCCTGACGTTCCGTTCAGAATTGCGTGGAAAACTCGAAAGCGCGGTGGACATCTACCCTGCCGCGCCTGCATTCCAGAACGTTACCAGAACAAATTAAAGCAACAACTTCAACCTGACTTTGCGCCGCACCAGCGCCTTAAGGCACTAATGACCGCATGGTTTTGTCTCATAATCTTTAACTGTTTTCCACAGGAAAAATCAACATTTGGACATGAATCTGCAACATGACACTAGATGTAGTGTCTAATTACCACATAATTATGCGAATAAGGCACTTGATCCACAGGCTACTATGTGCATTAGCCGAGTCCTACCCTGTGATGGACTAAGTGAGCGCTTCCTAATTTTTGACACATTATTTTCAAGATTATACGTCTGTTCATAGGGACTGGCATTTTTGCCACTCTGAGACTAAATTCGCCATGACGAAACCCTTTCAACTGACGACTCGGGAACCGCAAATGTCATCCTTGGCCACGCGACTTCACACTTTCTTTAACGGTACGCTGGTCGGCTCCGATGAAGAGGGAAACCGTTATTATAAAGAGAAGCGCGCGAAGCCAATGATTGGCTCAATGCTGCAAGAACGGCGGTGGGTGATTTACAAGAACGAGAAAGAAGCCAGCCGAGTCCCGCCGGAGTGGCAAGGGTGGATGAACCACACGCTCGAAACGCCACCAACTGAGCAGTCTTTGGAAAAGTACGACTGGCAAAAAGAACACCAGCGCAACATGACCGGCACGCCAGAAGCTTACGTCCCACAAGGCGACATGCGTTCGGGCGAGGAGCGCGCATCTTCGACCGGCGATTACGAAGCCTGGTCCCCAAATTAAGCCGCGTGAACAAATCGGGGGCACAATAAGCAATGGGACACGCCAACCGCTCGCTGGAAATCATCCTCGGCGCTGTGGTCGTATCAGCCGTCATATTCTTTGGCGCAATGCTGCTCAATGGCCGTCCGGCGAACGGAAGCGGGGATGGCCTGGTCATCTATGCTGTGTTCGGCAACGCTGACGGGGTTGATCCGGGCTCTGTCGTGAAGATGTCCGGGGTTCCCGTTGGTCGCGTGGTGGGTTCACGCCTGGAATCGCCCTACTACGACGCCATTGTCGAAATCCGCTTGAACCCTGGTATGTCTTTGCCGGACGACAGCACCGCCAAGGTCAGTTTCGGCTCGCTTCTTGGGGGCAACTTTATTGAGCTGGAGCCCGGCGGATCGACAACGATGATGCTGCCCGAGCACTACATTGAAGACACCTCAGACGCCGTTAACCTCGTTGATTTGATCAGCACAGCAGTTTTCAGCGCCGGTGCGACCTCAGCGGAATAAGCAACCCTCCTATCCCCGGCCTTCTATCTGCCTCCGGATTCCTTTAAACGCCTGAGATCCGTTCTCGCGAATACCATTGCCGCGAGAGCCTTTCCGACATCCACAAGGAAGAGTGATCCATGCCGAAGCTGATTATTCCGGGACCCGAGGGTCGCATCGAGGCGCGCTATGAAGGCCATGAAGACGAAACGGCCCCACTCGCGCTGATCCTGCACCCACACCCTCAGCATAATGGCACGATGGACAACACCGTGACCTTCCTGATGTTCCACACCTTTCTGAACGCTGGATTCAACGTCCTTCGGTATAACTCGCGCGGCGTGGGCGCGTCCGAAGGCGAGTACGATCGGGGCGAAGGTGAGTTATCCGATGCAGCGACAGCGCTGGACTGGCTCCAGACACACCGCCCCAATGCGCGCGGGTGCTGGGTCGCTGGATATGACTTTGGGGCGTGGATCGGGATGCAGCTTTTGATGCGTCGGCCCGAGATTAACGCCTTTATCTCGGTTTCTCCGCCGGCGAACCTCTACGACTTTACCTTCCTCGCACCCTGCCCGAATTCCGGTTTGTTCATTCAGGGCAATCAGGACGACTTTGTGCCTCAGGATCAGGTGTTCAAGCTGGTCGAAAAACTGCGCGCGCAGCGCGGCATTGAAATCGACTACAACATTATCGAAGGTGCCAACCATTTCTTTACCGGCAAGGAAAAGGAATTGGAGCAGTCGATCCGCAGCTATATCGATGCGGCGCCCCAGTTGCTGCCACCCGAAGAAGACGAGATCGAAGACGTTGAGGTTGAAGAGGAAGAAGTCGAAATGGACTTCGACGATATTCTCGACGCCATGGATTCTGAGTAACCCACCACTCCCAATCGGCCCTGAACCGCGGAAGCAATACGATGACAACCGAAAACGCTCTGTCCCACGCCAAGTCTCCTTTCCTTAAGGAAGCCTTTGCGCGCGGGTATCTGCATCAGTGCACCGATGTCCAAGGGTTGGATAAAGCGTTCGCCGCTGGTCCCGTCACCGCCTACATCGGGTATGACTGCACCGCGGATTCGCTGCACGTCGGTCATTTGATGAACATCATGATGCTGAGGCTGTTCCAGCGGACGGGCAACCGCCCGCTCACGCTTATGGGCGGTGGGACGACCAAAATTGGTGATCCGTCGGACAAAAACGAAGCCCGGCCCTTGCTGACCGATGAAATCATCGCGGCCAACATGGCGGGGATTCGAGGCATTTTTTCCAAGTTTCTCAGCTACGACGACGGCCCAACGGGCGCGATCATGGCCAACAATGCGGACTGGTTGGAGGGCCTGAAATATATCGATTTTCTGCGTGAAGTCGGCCGCCATTTCTCCGTGAATGCCATGACCAAAATGGACTTCGTCAAGCGCCGCCTGGACAACGAGCAATACCTGTCTTTCCTCGAATTCAATTACATGATCATCCAAGGCTATGACTTCTTGGAACTGTCACGTCGCCACGCCGTTTTGTTGCAGATGGGCGGCTCCGATCAGTGGGGCAATATTGTTCAGGGGATCGAGTTGGGGCGTCGGATTGACGGTAAATACCTGTTTGGCCTGACGGTGCCTTTACTGGCGACAGCCTCGGGGCAGAAAATGGGAAAATCAGCCGGTGGCGCGGTCTGGTTGAACGCCGACAGGCTGAACGACTTCGACTACTACCAGTTCTGGCGCAACATAGAAGACGCGGATGTTGGCCGATTCCTGAAGCTGTTTACCGAGTTACCCATCGAGCAATGCGACGCACTGGGCGCCGCCCAGGGGGCGGCGATCAACGAAGGCAAGAAGATCCTCGCCTATGAAACAACGGCCATGTGCCGGGGCAAGGATGCGGCCGATGCGGCGGCGAGCGCAGCGGCGACCACCTTCGGCGGCGGCGGCGTTTCTGCCGATCTGCCAAAAGTACAGGCCGAAGCCGGGGCAATCGAAGCGGGCATGAGCATTCAGGATGCCTTCATCGCCGCTGGGCTGGCAGGGTCAAAAGGCGAGGTCAAACGCCTGATCAAGGGCGGCGGAGCGCGTCTCAACGGTGAAAAAATCGACAGTGACGCGCTGATGGTCACAGCCGCCGATATTGATGCTGAAACCGGCGCGGTCAAACTGTCTTCAGGCAAGAAAAAGCACGTTCTGCTGGTTGCTTAATCCGCGCTGATTTTGCCCCTTTCAATCAATCAAGCGAGCGTCAGGATTACTTCGTCTCGCTTGAGCGTTCCCCCAGCCGTTGCCGAGATGGTTTCAACGACCCCATCGACGGCTGCTGTCAGCAGGTTTTCCATCTTCATGGCTTCGACCACGGCCAGCGTTTCTCCGGCCTTGACCGACTGGCCTTCCGTGACGGCGATAGACTTCAGCAGGCCGGGCATGGGGGAGGCAATGATACGGCTGGTGTCCACTACCACCTTTTCAGGCATGTAGTGATACAGCGCCGCAACTTCTTCGCGCATGGGCGTTACAGAAACAGACCGGCCACCGTGGGAGATGGTCCAGCTGAGCGTGCGGTGCAAAGCCTGTAGCACCAAAGGACGGCCACCCAATTCGCAGGCATAAACCCGCTGCCCCGGTTGCCAGCGGCTGACATCCGTCCCGAACTCAGCTTCACCACCGGATCGGCCCTCGACGCTGACCCTCAGGCCGGTTTCACTGTCGCTAAACCGCACCCGATAGATTTCCCGATCAAGCATCAGGGTAAAGCAACCCTGAGCATCAGGCAGCTCCAACGCATCGTTGACCCGCAGCACCTGTGCCGCCAGTGCGATCAGCATGCCCTCGTCCTCGCCGCCGCCAACGTGGTCTTCGGTGAACCCGTCGGGGAATTCTTCGGCGATATAGTTGGTCGTGAGCCTGCCGTCCTGAAACCGCTCTGCGCCCAGTACCTGATTCACAAAGGCGACGTTATGGTCCAACCCTTCGATAACGTAGCCATCAAGCGCGCCCATAAGCCGGTCTACGGCTTCCTGACGGTCCTTGCCGTAGGCGATAACCTTGGCGATCATGGGGTCATAGTGCATGGAGATTTCATCGCCCTCACGCACACCGGAATCGACCCGTACGCCCTCGCCTTGCGGCTCTGCATAAACCGACAAGCGACCAATCGAGGGCAGAAAGCCGCGTAGAGGGTCTTCGGCATAGACTCTGGCTTCAAGCGCCCAGCCTTCGTGTTCGATCTGGGACTGGTTGAAGGGCAGGCTTTCGCCCGCTGCAATCCGGATCATCCATTCGACCAGATCCAGGTCGTGGATCATCTCTGTTACTGGATGTTCAACCTGTAACCGGGTGTTCATTTCCAGGAAGAAGAAGTTCTTGTCCTGATCTGCGATGAATTCGACGGTGCCGGCTGATGCATAGTTCACGGCACGTGCCAGCGCGACTGCTTGCGCGCCCATTGATTGCCGGGTTGCTTCATCCAACAGCGGTGAAGGCGCTTCTTCGATGACCTTTTGATGACGCCGCTGGATGGAACACTCGCGCTCACCAAGGTGAACGATGTTGCCGTTCTGATCGGCCAGTACCTGAATTTCAATATGACGCGGGTTGACGATGAATTTTTCAACGAAGATACGGTCGTCGCCAAAGGCACCTTTGGCCTCCGCGCGCGCAGCACGGAAGCCTTCAGCGACGTCTTCGGCGGACTCCGCAACCCGCATCCCCTTACCGCCGCCGCCCGCAGACGCCTTGATCATCACCGGGAACCCGATTTCAGTGGCGATTTCGACAGCACGCTCAGGGGTATCGATCTCGCCAACATAGCCCGGCACCGTTGAAACCCCGGCCAGACCGGCCAAGCGCTTGGATTCGATTTTGTCGCCCATGGACTGAATGGCACCAGCAGGTGGACCAATCCAGGCCAAACCAGCCGCCTTGACCGCTTCACAAAAGTCGGCGTTTTCGCTGAGGAAACCAAAACCGGGGTGAATTGCCTGCGCCCCCGTGCTCAGCGCTGCGTCGATGATCCGCTGACCCTGCAGATAGGAATCCGCCGATGCAGCTCCGCCGACATGTACAGCCTCGTCCGCCATTTGGACATGCTTCGATCCGGCGTCAGCATCTGAGTAAACGGCGACTGTTGCGATGCCCATACCGCGCGCCGTTTTCATAACACGACAGGCGATCTCGCCCCGATTGGCTATCAGGATTTTCTGGAAAGGCAAAACGGCCTCCTTCCTCGCAGATGCAATGCACCTTCGCGCCATTCGACCCCGACCTTGTCTGGTTTTCGGCGAGACGTGCATCTATGATTATAGCAAGCAGATCCGAGAGCACAGAAAGCGGATTTATGACCCTCTGGCAACGCATATTACGTGCATTGGAGCTCGGCATTGATGTCGTGCTTGGCCGCGCGCGGGATAAAGGCGACAAGTCTGAGGCCTTTACCATCGGTGTGATTGCGCTTGGGGCCAAGCTCTCCAAGGCAGACGGACAGGTGACGCGTGATGAAGTCCGTGCCTTCCGCGATGTCTTCCACGTTCCCGAAGACCAGCACGAAAACGTGGCGATGCTGTTCAATCTCGCCCGTCAGGATGTCGCCGGCTTTGACGGCTATGCCCGCAATGTTTCAAAGCTGTTTGATCCCAGAAGCCCCGAGCTTGAGCGGCTCATGGCATGTTTGTTCCACATCGCTTCAGCCGATGGCGAAGTCTCACCCCCGGAGCTGGATTTTCTCAGCTACGTGGCGGAAATTTTTGGCTGG
>PAFB01000118.1 GCA_002700865.1 Rhodospirillaceae bacterium | reverse complement strand
TGATGATCTTTTTCGGGGTTTTGGCGTGGGGGCTGCTGGGCAAGGCGCGGCAGTTCGCCGGCGATGGTCTGGCAACCCAAGTGCTGTTCCTGCCAGTGGCGCCCGTGGTCTACGCCATGTCGGCGGCCTGCTTGGCAGCGGCTGTGATTGCGGCGGTCATGGTTGTGGTTGGAACAAACACCGTCAGCGAGGTGGAAGAACATCTCCAAGAAGCCCGCGCGCAAGAGGGCGCGGAGCAATCTTCCACCAACGATAACCACGGGTAAAGGAGAGCTTTCGGATGGATCCCTTAACCATTGGTTTTGTTGCGCTTGGTATTCTGTTTGTCCTGCTGATCCTGTCTGTGCCGATTGGCGTTGCTATGGCGGCTTGCGGGGTTTTGGGGGTCGCGGCGATTATTGGCCTCAAGCCCGCGCTGGCATTGTTTGGAAACACGATCTACGAGACCACCGCCAATTTTGACCTGTCGATCATCCCGCTGTTTGTGTTGATGGGGTCCGTGGCTTCGCGCTCGGGGCTCAGTCGGGAGCTCTATGCTGCATTTAACGCTTGGCTGGGTGCTTTGCGGGGCGGCGTGGCGCTGGCAACGGTTGGGGCATGCGGGGCCTTTGCTGCAATCTGCGGCTCTTCTGTAGCGACGGCGGCGACCATGAGCCAAGTTGCTCTGCCCGAAATGAAGCGTTTCAAATACGCTGACAGTCTGGCGACCGGATCCGTGGCCGCTGGCGGTATCATCGGCATTCTGATCCCGCCGTCGGTCGTGCTCGTGCTCTACGGTATCCTGACCGAAACCTCGATTGGTGATCTGTTCATCGCAGGGTTTATTCCCGGCATCCTCACCACGCTCGGGTTCATGGTGGTGATCGCCATCTTCACCCGATTTAACCCAGAAGCCGGCCCCAAGGGCGAGCGCACTGCTCTTGTTGACAAGATCAAAGCTCTGGGTCGCACTTGGGCCATCCTGTTGCTGTTCATTCTTGTCATCGGCGGCATCTATTTCGGCTTCTTTACACCCACTGAAGCGGCAGGTATCGGCGCTGTGGGTGCCTTTGCCATTGCCGCCATGCGCGGGCGACTAACCTTTGAAACCCTCAAAGGCTCATTGGTTGAAACCATTCGCACCACGGGGATGATATTCACCATTCTGATCGGTGCAATTGCCCTCAATAATCTGATGGTATTTTCGGGCATGGCCTGGGGTATTTCAGGTTTCGTGTCCGGGCTGGATATGTACCCGATGTTGGTCATGGCGATCATTCTGCTGATCTATCTGGTGCTTGGTTGTTTCATGGATGCACTCGCCATGATCCTTTTGACCGTGCCGATTTTCTTTCCGATTGTGGTCAACTTGGGCTTCGACCCGGTCTGGTTTGGGATTATCGTGGTGATGGTGGTTGAGCTGGGTCTCATCACGCCGCCGATCGGGATGAATGTCTTTGTGATCAAAGGGATGGCGCAGCACGTGCCGCTTCAGACGATCTACAGGGGCGTGATCCCCTTTGTGCTGGCGCAAATCGTTCTGGTCATCCTCGTCTTCCTGTTCCCGCAAATTGCGCTGTGGTTGCCTGATACGGCGGACACGATCCAAAACTGGCTGCGCCAATAGCCAGAAGCGCCAGAAGCCTGGCCCAGCAGGGGACTTATCCGATCCGCTGGACGTAGCAGGCTCGAGTGGGATCGAACCATGTGCGGGAATATTCAACCGGCGCTGCTGCCTGTGCCCAACTGAGCCTTTCGACGAACCCGGCAGGTGCCGCGGCGGCAAGTTCAAAGGCCGCGGGCGACCAGGCTGGGACGGGGGCAATCCGCACCTGATCGCTCACCCGTGTGATCCAAAATCCCAGACGATCCTGATAATAGCGGTACAGTGAGTCTGAGACTTCTGCCCCCACAACGCTCCCGCACGCCCCATCAAGCCAGATTTCCTCGACCGCCACAGCAACATTGTTCAAGGAGCGCAGTCGGCGAATTCGGGTGGCGTCGGCGCTTTGGCCAAAGGCTGGAAGGTGCGCTGGTTTTGCCTGCTTTTTGATGTCGAGGATCTTGGCCGAGGGCAAACCGCCCCCTGCCAGCAATTCGAGGCGAAACAGGGAGTAAATGGACGGCACGGACTCATTGGTTCGAACATAGTTGCCCGAGCCCTGTACGCGTTCCAGCAGACCCACCCGTGCCAACTCCGCTAAAGCCTTGCGCAGCGTTCGAACGGTAATGCCGTGATGGGCCGCCAGCGCACGCTCGGGCGGCAAACGTTCGCCATCAACAAGCCGCCCCGCCGCAATTTCACGGATCAGGAATTCGCTGACCTGTTGGTACAGGGGCAGGGTGCTCGGGCTGGTATCACGCTGGATCAGCGGTTGAGGAACAGTCATCAGTCACCGGTTCACAAAATTGATATACCTGACCAGCCGAAAAGGGTCTGATCGGAGGGCCTTTTTGCAAGGATATAGGGCTTCTTTAGCCGAATTGATACACCATTGATTTGAACGCAGTGTTCGCCTAAGCCAAAAGGGATGAATCCCCCTTGAACAAGGCCCCGAGACCATGACAGTCGTACCCATTACCTCCCCCGATTTGGACGCCAGCGAAGTATCGTGGTTTGCGGCGCTGTGCTCCGATGACTACCAGTTTCTTGGTGTGCCGGACGGTGATTTGCGGTCCAGCTGGGCGCATTGTTCCGATATCGTTAAGTCCGCTGAGACGCAGGGTTTTCGCAATATCCTGTGCCCTTCGTCCTATCAGGTCGGGCAGGACACGCTTTCATTTGTCGCGGGCTGTGCACCGATCACTGATCGGATCAATCTGCTCGCAGCTGTGCGCTGTGGTGAGATGCAACCGATTATGCTGGCGCGGACGGTGGCAACGCTTGACCACATGCTTGAAGGACGGTTGACCATCAACATCATTTCCTCTGATTTCCCCGGCCAGACCGAACCCAGCCCTTATCGCTACCAGCGCTCGCGCGAAGTTGTGGAGATCCTGAAGCAAGCGTGGACGCAGGACGAGATCAACCATCAGGGCGAGGTTTACCAGTTTTCCGGTTTGACCACAGATCCAGTACGGCCCTACCAGACGGACGGGGGACCGCTGCTGTACTTTGGCGGTTATTCACCCGATGCGCTGGACCTGTGCGGGCAGCACTGTGACGTATATTTGATGTGGCCGGAAACAGTGGAGGCGCTGCAAGGCCGGATGCAGGCGGTCAACGCCGTCGCTGAGCGTTATAATCGGACCCTCGATTACGGTCTTCGCACGCACGTAATCGTGCGGGACACCGAAGCAGAAGCGCGGGAATACGCGGACTACATCATTTCCAAACTCGATGAAGCGCAGGGTACAGCCATTCGTGAACGCGCGCTGGATTCCAAGTCGCTGGGTGTGAGTCATCAGGCCAAGAACCGCGACAACGCCGACGAGTTCGGGTACGTCGAGCCGCATATGTGGACCGGGGTAGGCCGCGCGCGATCGGGATGTGGGGCGGCGATTGTCGGCTCCACGGATCAGGTGCTGAGCAAGTTGGAAGCCTATCAAAAAATGGGCATTCGCTCGTTCATCCTTTCCGGATACCCGCATCTCGACGAAGCCGACCACTTTGGCTCGCGTGTTTTGCCTCAGATGAAAACCTGTTCTTTGCCACACGAATATGGACGCGTGCCCAAGGGTGTTCCGGCAACGCCTTTAGGTGTGGGCGAGCGTCGTTAGACGACCCTGCCAGCAGCAACAAGCAGCAGTTCGAAGCGACCTGAGCTGGTGGGACCAGACCGATTGGTACAATCAAACAGCGTTTAAAGGTTGAGCAGTGACAGGGGATCGACGGCGTTGCTGTCTTTGCGATCCTTGTGATCCATTGTCGGGCCGGTGAGGTGGATCGAGTAATGCAGATGCGTCGAGCGGCCCAGATCAACCAACTGCCCCACACAGGCGCCTTCCTCGACCTTATCGCCTTTGCTGAGCGATTTTGCCGGTGTCATGTGCCAGAAGGTGTACTGTCGCTCGCCGTCCGCGATCACGACACCGCTGTGCGTGCCGTTGTAAGCGAGATGGATCACCTCACCGCCGATCGGCGTGAACACGTCGGTTTTAGCATCTGCCACGATATCAATGCCCGAGTGAAAATCACGCTTACCAAACAGCCCACGCCACCCAAAATCACTGGATAGCCGCGCTTCGATATCGTCGGGAAGGAGGGCGATTTCGTTGTGCCAAGGCTGCTGTCGGAAGTTCAGCGGGATGATCCTTGGCCGCTTGTCGGGATCAAAGCTTGGGTTCTCCGCGATTGATTCCGCACGCTTGAGCCACTGCCGTTCCAAGAGCGGGAGATGCGAGAAAAAGCCTTCGTCACCATCGCCTTGGCGCGCGTATTCCGAAGACCGGTCTTCGCTCAGCTCAAGCGCTGCGATCACATCACAACCACTCAATAGAGTTGCGGCAAAGGTCAGCGCTGCGGCTGGCATCAGGAAGAATGAAAGTCGTCTCATATCCAAGGTTCTTGTGGTGAATGCTTCAAGCGACACCCTTCTTGAGCAACGGATTTTGAACCCGCTACATTTCTTAAAGTTATGCGGAAATAACTAAAGATAATGCATGGCGAAATTGGGACGGGGACGCCCAAGATGGCAACAAGGCCTGCTCGATCAGTATTTCCTTAAGTCGCTGAAAAAAAATGAAAAACGAACGAAATGTACGGGCATTTCAACTGCAAATACCGCCACATTCAAGCCACTTTTCAGGACAAAATTTGAACCCGAGATGATAAGTATGTATTAGAAAACCACTAAATCGGTTGTATCCGAATCACCCAGCATTATCGGCCCGCACGTAAACCAGTTCGGGTTTGCCTTCATCGAGGGTTGCTGTCGGGCTGGCGAGTTGTTTGGTGGCGGAATTCCGCCCATACTGCCTGCATTCAACCCGCGCGGAGAACCGGCATGCAGTTCGATATCCAACCCAGTGACGCTCTCATCATTGTCGATGTTCAAAATGACTTCTGTGAAGGGGGGGTGTTTGGGCTTGTTGGTGGTAATGCCATCGTCAGCCCCATCAACGCTCTGGCGCGTTCCTTCAGCACGGTGGTGATGACACAGGATTTCCACCCGGCCGGTCATTCCTCCTTCGCTTCGTCCCACCCCAACGCTGAGCCGTTTACCGAGATTGACATGCCCTATGGCCCACAGGTGCTGTGGCCGGATCATTGCATTCAGGGGTCGCATGGTGCCGCTTTCCATCCCGACCTCGACTTAGACGCCGCCCATCTGATCATCCGCAAGGGCTGTCAGCCGACGCTGGATTCCTACTCCGCCTTTGTCGAGAATGATCGAACCACCAAAACAGGCCTGGATGGATATCTGCGCAGTCGCGGGGTGTCGCGCTGTTTTGTTTGCGGGATCGCGACCGATTTCTGCGTCGCATGGTCCGCCCTTGATGCTGTGGAGCATGGCTTCGAAACCGTGCTCCTGCGTAATCTGGCAGTCGAAATCGATCTCGAAGGCTCACTGGCTGAGCAGATGGTGGCGATGAAGGGCGCGGGCGTGCGGATTGCCGAGGCCTGAAAGACCGCTGACGGTCTAGGGTTTCCGCGCAGCGACCCGCATGCCGCCGATGGCGTCTGCCGTGAAGTACTCAACGATTTTGCTGTAAAAGTGCCGCCGGGCCTCAAACAGCTCGGGGCCATGGATGCCGATAAAGGCCTGCCGGTTCGCGTCAAACATTTCCAGCCGCGTTGTCGTGAAAGTCCGCCAGTCTGCGGTCATATTTTCGGCCTGAATGATCTCAAACCCAGCCACTCGAAGGCTGTCGATATAGTGAGCCTCGCTGACCATCGAGTTGGCAAACAACTCCCGTCCCAGAACATCGGCATCGGTATCAGCGAAGGCAGTGCCCGCCATCAGGTCCTCAACAAACAAGGTCCCGCCGGGCTTAAGCAGATCACAGATTTTGCGGGTGTAGGTGGCGCGGTTCGGGATGTGATAGAGCGCCAGCCAGCTGACAACATGATCAAAGGCAGCTTGGCCGTACTCTATGCTCAGAAAATCACCGCGTTGGTGGTTTACAAAGATATCCAGTCCACAGCGTTGAGTTAGGGTCTGTCCGGTCGTGTGAAAGTCTTCCTGCAACTCCAGCGCCACCACTCGGGCACCTGTGCGAGAGGCAATGAAGCGCGACGGCCCCCCCCAGCCTGCGCCAACCTCCAGAACTTCAGCTGCTGCGTTGATGCCAAGCAAGTCAATCCCGGCTTGCACGCTTTCGACCCCGTGGTAGTGCAATTGGTCAAAGCGGGCGAGGTCCTCAACCGACAGTGCCGCATCGCCGGGAAAGCCCAGGGCGGCGAGGTCAGCAAGAATGCTGTTCGCCTGCGCATAGAGCTTCATGTCTTTGACGTCCAAACCGTTTTGGGCTTGCTCAGGCATGATCCTTTCCCCCAACCGTGTGATGACCTGACGGATATCCCGCCCCAAGGGTGAGCCTAGAGGTTCTCACCGGAGACGGAAAGGCCGCTGAGCTCTGCCAGTGCCCTTTTGGCTGTAGCGGTTAGTTGTTGTACCTTAGGGATAACCATTATGCCTAAGGAGACCCCACCATGGCCCTCTACGCCAAGATGCAAACCGCCAAGAACCAACGCGATGTCGCAGCCTTTACCGCGTGCTACCAAGATGACTGGGAGTTTTTGTTTCACTCCACAGGCAGGATCATGAGGCGGGGTGATGATACTGAGCAGGCCATGTTAGAGCGCTGGGAGACCTTTGTTGAGGAGGCTGAGCGGTGTCTCTACGAAAACGATGACATCCTGGAGACGCACGCGCTGGTGAGCTTTCCCAATGGGACCAGAGACGCTGTGATGATGGTCCATCGCAAGAAGGATGGGCTGATCTGGCGCACGGAAACCGGCTCCACCCCCTTACCGACCGGCTAGCACACAAGAATAAAGGGCGGGGCGGCTGTTGTGCCGCGACCGCCCTGTTGGCTATCCATGATCGACCAATGCTTAGTCGATTAGGTAGATTTCCCACTTGGCCGTGCCTTCAGCATCAACGTCCCAGCTGTAGGCGCAAGCCTTGCCGTTCAACTCAGCAAAAGCCTCGGAGTGGCTGGAGAAGTACACAGCACCCCGGAACTTGGAACCGCCGTCTTCGGTCGGTGAGCCGGCACCGGTTGCGCGGTAGGTCGCCGCGCCATTTGGTGCCAGGATCGCGCCAGAGTTTGGGCATTCGCCGTAGAAGCTGCCGTCAGGCTGCATTTCTGCACCGTAAGTGGCAACAAATTGAACAGGGTGCCCCAACAGCGTCCCTTCACCCATGCCTGTGGTTTCAAGCGAGGGCATGCCGTAGTCGCCTGGCAGTGCCTTTACCGTTGTAGAACCGGTCATTGACCCAACATGTTTACCCAGCATCGTACTGTTTCCTTTCAATCAGCGATGAAGCGTTAATGCTCAATTAGTAGTATTGCATTTATGTGTCATCTTCGCCGTGACCGATTGCAGCGGGAAAAGGGGGCGGTGGATTAGAGCCACCAACGTCTCATGCGCTGCCACGCTTGAGGGTCGCGTCCCAAGGCCGTAGGTTGGAAAACCCAAAGGTCAGTTGCTGGCCGACAGGGGCACGGTGACAATGACCAGATGACAACGAGCAGACGACAACGAGTAAGGGGACGGCAGAGTGTCAGAGAAAAATGCCTTGATCACGTGGGGCGGCTGGGAAGGCCACGAACCCGAACAGGTGGCACACCTGATCGCCAGTATGCTCGCCGAGCAGGGTTTGACCTCGGACATATACAACAGTCTGGACTGCTTTGACGATGCTGAAGCGCTGACGGCTTACGACCTGATCGTACCGGTCTGGACCATGAGCAAAATCGAAAAACATCAGGCGGAGAACGTCTCGGAAGCTGTCGCTCGAGGAACCGGTCTGGCGGGGTGCCACGGGGGCATGTGTGATGCTTTTCGGGAAAGCGTGCTTTGGCAGTTCATGACCGGCGCAAACTGGGTGGCGCACCCCGGCGGGGACGGCGTGAACTATCGGGTAAAGATCATCGACCCCGAGCACGAGCTCAATCGGGGTCTGGATGATTTCGAGGTTTCAAGCGAGCAATATTACCTGCACG
>PAFB01000117.1 GCA_002700865.1 Rhodospirillaceae bacterium | reverse complement strand
CGGGGGCACTGTTGTGAGTCAGTGAGTGCACTGTAGGCTGGTTGGTGTGCTGCGATCTAGGGTGTGGCGCGTTGTGTGTGGTCTGGTTAGCCGTTGAAGGACAGGACCACGATGCGGTTTTCTTCCAGCGTTTCACCCATTTGATCGGTTTCGCCGTAGCCAACGACCGGGGTGATCAGGTCCATATCCAGACCGCTGCTTTCGAGGAAGTTGTAGACTGCTGCTGCGCGGCGCTCGGACAGGCTCAGATTATAGCTTGTGGCTCCTTCGACGGACGCAAAGCCAGAATTGGCAAAACCAACCGCGCCCGAGTGCACCAGAATATCAATGTTATCGAGTAAAGTTTGTTCGCCCTTGGCGGTCAGGTCTGCACTGTCGAAGGCGAATTCAATCACGATGTCATACACCAGCGACGAGTCATGCACGAAGCCGCCAGAAGCGCTTTTCATCCACTCGCCCGTCGACGCAATGGTCACAAAGTTGTGGCAGTTCCCTAGACAACCGTCCGCCGCAGCGCTTGAAGTCATGCCGCCGGAGGCCAGCACCGCTGCTGCAATCAGGAGACGTTTCATTCTCTTATTCCTTGGCTGGGTCCACAGCTTATGCCGCGGATAACCTAAAATGTGGGGCCTTCTCCCAAACGCAATGAACAGAAGGCGCATTAAATGCCGACCTTCATCAGTCCAAATTCACCAAATCGCAAGCTTACGATCGGCAAATGGGAGATATACCTTTCTAATTAGACATTATCAGCCCTTTAGGCCCATATCTCAGCCCCCGACAGCGCATAATCACGATTATCGGGGAGCGTGTCTCTGGTGTCACGAAACCCGAGTTTTACACTGATCTACCCACAGAATTTCGCCCTTGGGTTTAGGGTTTAAGTGCGGCTTCAGCATTTGACTGGAGTCAGATCAAGACTCGAGCATCGGGATTAAACCGCCTGAAATCGTGCATAGGCGGTTATCCACAGGCCGATTCAGGCTTTCTTTCGCACCACAACGCGCCGGTTCACGGCAAGCGCTGGGCCGAAGATGGACGTCTCGCCCTTGCCGACGATGTTGATGTGGTCGGTTGCAACGCCGTGGTGGATCAGGAAGTAAGAAGCGGCCTTGGCCCGGCGCCATGAAAGATAGTCATTCGCAATGCGATCGCCTTCCCGCGACGCATAGCCAGCGACTTCGTAAATGCCACCCGTGGCGCGGATCGCGTCTGCCGTCATTTTCAGGGCGCGGCGGGCGGTGAGCGTGATGGTGTCGCTACTGCCATTGAACAGCACAGAGGCGGAGAAAATCACACCATGACCAGCGTCCAGCGTGCGTTGGATGAGCGCGTCGCAGTCTTCACCGATGATCATGGACTGGTAACCGCCACCCGAGGTCGCAACCAACGACCCGTCGGAGGCGCGTGCAAAGCCTTTACAGTACGCCCGGCCCACCGGATCAACGACAGGGCCGCCGAGATGCATGGGGACAGCGCTTGGCAGGACATTGGGGCGGACCTGAAACGGCTGGTAGTGCGGCCCCGGCACGGCGCCGCTCCCGAGGTGACCCATGGCCTGCACAGGGACACCGTTGCTCACCGGTATCATGGTCAGCCCAAAGGCGGCAGGGTTCATCACTGAACCGGGAATTCCTCCTGCCGGGGCAAAGGAAGGTTCGACCAGTTGCCAGCCGGGCTGCGCTGTGGCGCTGTGGTTAAAGCTGATCATGGTCGCGAGAATGCCGACCAGTGCTAAGCCGCTGAAATTGCGTCGTTTCATAAATGTGTGCCCTTTGAAATCACAATGCAGCGCAAAATGTGCGCTAGGGTCGCTCTAGGGGGTACACTGTTCAATTCGTTGGCCACCACCGTGGCCGGTCCCGAAATTTGACGGCTTTCTGGGGTCTAAGTGTGCTTTGCGCGCACCATGAACCGGGTGCGCGCCTTAAAAGACGCGTTTATGCGTCAAATCTGTGAGGTTATGCGTGACTGGGCCACAGTCATAGCCGCAGGGCGCTGGACCGGGGCTGTGAGGGTTTCGTTCTTATGCGCCCGCAGCAGGGTCAGAGTCGCAAGAAGCGTCAGGGCCCCGCCCTGATGCGCTGCCCCAAGCGGGATCGGTACTGCATAAAGCAGCGTCACAACACCCAGTACATATTGCGCGATCACCACGATCAGCGCTGCCCAGGCCCAGCGGCGGACGGCTGGCGACGTGCTGGTATTGGCGCGGATGATGGCAATGGCAGCGACGATGACCACGACCGCCGCAAGGCTTGCAAACAGGCGGTGATGCAACTGTGCCGCGGTCGGGTTTTCAAAGGGGTTGCGGTACCAGGGCAGAGCGGCTGTCTGGTAGTCCGCCGGCACCAGAGCGCCGCCCATGGTCGGAAACTCGTTGTAGACCAGCCCGGCATTCAGCCCTGCGACAAAGGCCCCGGAGAGCAAGGTCAGGAAAATCAGGACGACCAGCAGCGACGGCAGGTTCCAAAGCGCCCGAAAGGAAAACGCCGTCTCGCCTAAACGCACCCGCGCGCCCAGCCCGATGAAATAGATAAAGATGACAACCGCCAGCCCCAGATGCGCAGCCAGCCGGTAGGCCGAGACGTCAACCAGATCGGTGTCAAAGCCACTGCTGACCATGTACCAGCCCAAAAAGCCCTGAAAGCAGATCAGCAGGAAGCCGACGATGGCGTGCGGCATCAGCCACTTGTGCGCCGACCACCCCCCGCGCAGACGCACGACAGAAAAGACGATCAACCCGATCAGAAACGCCATACCAATCAACCGACCCCAAAGCCGATGAATGTATTCCCACCAGAAAATCTGTTTGAACCCGGCCATATCGAGCGCCCCGAGGTGCTGCTTCTGATATTCCCCGGTCAGCTTGTAGACCTCGAACAATCGTACCCATTCGCCTTGGGACAGGGGTGGAAACGTACCGGCAAATACGTTCCATTCCATGATGCTCAGACCCGACTCGGTGAGCCGCGTCACCGCGCCAATGATGGCCATGGCGAAAACCAATGCAGCAGAACCCCACAGCCAGAGAAGAATACTGCTCAATCCGGCCTGTTGCGCGCCATGATTTCGTGACGATGCGGTCGTAGTGCTCATTTTGTCGTGAAAACCCTTTGTTCTGCCCGCCGAAGGGAAACTGTGAAGTGACCTCGGCTGTGACTGTGCTTAAACACATAAACCTTCCGGGCGGAAGTCACAGGCGATTGAGCGTCGCAGGCAGCAGAACTGCGACTGAGTTGGGTACGGGCCTTGGTCTTTGGGCAGGGTTAAACAGGATAACAGCAGCATGGGAACGTCTTCCCCAACCCCTTCTTTCTCGTCCCCTTCGCGGCGGCGACTTCTTCTCAACCTGGGCAGTGCAGCACTGATACCCGCGCCGCTGCTCATGCTTTCAGGCTGTGATGCGGTTGAAAGCGGTCCCCTGCAGGTGGGGTTCAGCCGCGAATTCAACGGTGAGGCCCTGGCCACTGACCTTAAACAAACAGGCGCGGCGCTGGGCGACCCGATTATGCTGCGCGTGTTCAAGCAGGAACGGCAGTTGGAGACGTGGGTGCAACCGGGTGGGGAGGGCGCATTCAAGCTCTTCCGCGTGTACCCAATCTGCTATTACTCAGGAAAGCTGGGCCCCAAGGTCAAACAGGGTGACATGCAATCGCCCGAGGGCTTTTACTACGCGCGCGCCAACCATGTTCGCGCGCAGTCGCAGTACCACCGCGCCATCGATTTTGGCTACCCGAACACTTACGACCGCGCCCACGGGTACACGGGCTCAGAGCTGCTGATTCACGGCAACTGCGTGTCCAGTGGATGTTATGCGATGACCGATCCGCTCGTGGATGAACTCTATCGTATGACGCGAGCGACGACGGACGTGCAGGGGCAGGGTTTCTGGATTCACGCCTTTCCCTTCCGCATGACCCAAGCCAATATGAACAACCATAAAGACAGCGCGTGGATGGGGTTTTGGACGCAGTTGAAGTCCGGTTACGACGCCTTTGAGCTGACCCGCCTGCCACCATCCATCACGGTAAAAGACGCGCATTACGTGGTTGAGCCGGCCGCTGCCACCGCCTGACACCGGCCAGCCCTCGCCGAGCCTCTCGCCCATGCGGCATTTTTGCATTTACTGATTGCATTGATTGCAAGGCTAAAGCGCTTGCGACCCAGCCCTTCGCTCACCAATTAGCACTCACAAGCAAGGAGTGCTAACACGCGCTTCGAGCTCCGACCCTTTCGGGATACCTTTTAACCTTCATAGTTATGGAGAGAGACTGATGAAGTTTCGTCCACTGCATGACCGCGTACTGATCAAGCGCACCGACAGCGAAGAAAAAACCGCTGGTGGTCTGATCATTCCTGACACTGCTAAAGAAAAGCCAATGGAAGGCGAAGTTGTCGCTGTTGGCGCTGGTGCTTACAACGACGATGGCGACCGTATCAAGCCCGACCTGAAGGCCGGCGACAAGGTACTGTTCGGCAAGTGGAATGGCACCGAGGTCAAGATCGACGGCGAAGACCTGCTGATCATGAAAGAAAGCGAAATCATGGGTGTGCTCGAAGCCTAAGCTTCGCCGCTCACTGATCTTCTCATCCCCAATTCGACGTAAAGAAGGAGCCTCAATCGATGGCTGCAAAAATCGTTAAGTTTGGCGGCGACGCACGGTCCAAGATGCTGACCGGCGTAAACATGCTCGCTGACGCTGTAAAAGTTACCCTCGGCCCTAAAGGCCGTAATGTTGTTCTCGACAAAGCCTTTGGTGCGCCGCGCGTGACCAAAGACGGTGTATCCGTTGCCAAGGAAATCGAACTCGAAGACAAGTTCGAAAACATGGGCGCACAGATGCTCCGCGAAGTGGCGTCCAAAACCAACGACGTCGCCGGTGACGGCACCACAACCGCAACCGTTCTGGCACAGGCCATTGTCAACGAAGGCGCGAAGTCTGTTGCCGCTGGCATGAACCCAATGGACCTCAAGCGCGGGATCGATTCCGCAGTGTCCAAGGTCGTCGACAAGCTGCACGCCATGTCCAAGACCATCTCCACCAACGAAGAAGTGGCGCAGGTTGGTACCATTTCTGCCAACGGTGAAATTGAAATCGGCGAAATGATCGCGGAAGCCATGCAGCGCGTTGGCAACAACGGTGTCATCACCGTTGAAGAAGCCAAGTCGCTGGAAACCGAGTTGGATGTTGTTGAAGGCATGCAGTTCGACCGCGGTTACCTGTCGCCTTACTTCGTGACCAACACGGAAAAGATGATCACCGAATTCGATGATCCGCTGATCCTGATCCACGAAAAGAAGCTGTCTTCCCTGCAGCCGCTGGTTGGCATCCTCGAAGCCGTGATCCAGTCCTCCCGTCCGCTGGTGATCATCGCCGAAGACGTTGAAGGCGAAGCGCTGGCGACTTTGGTCGTGAACAAGCTGCGCGGTGGTCTGAAGATCGCTGCTGTGAAGGCGCCTGGTTTTGGTGATCGTCGTAAGGCGATGCTCGAAGATCTCGCGATTCTGACCAACGGTACGGTGATTTCCGAAGACGTGGGCATCAAGCTCGAGTCGGTTACGATCGACATGCTCGGCACGGCCAAGCGCGTTGTGATCAACAAGGAAGAAACCACCATCGTTGACGGTGCAGGCGACAAGGAAGCGATCGAAGGCCGCTGTGCTCAGATCAACGCTCAGGTTGAAGTGACCACGTCCGATTACGACCGTGAAAAGCTGCAAGAGCGTCTGGCCAAGCTGTCCGGCGGTGTGGCTGTCCTGCGCGTCGGTGGTGCGACTGAGGTTGAAGTGAAAGAACGCAAAGACCGCGTCGAAGATGCCATGAACGCAACCCGCGCTGCGGTTGAAGAAGGCATTCTGCCCGGTGGTGGTACGGCTCTGCTGTACGCGACCCAGGTGCTCGATGGCATGGAAGGCGATAACCCTGACCAGACCAACGGCATCGGCATTGTCCGCCGCGCTCTGCAGGCGCCGCTGCGCCAGATCGCTGCTAACGCTGGCGTCGAAGGTTCGATCATCGTCGGCAAGCTGCTCGAAGGCGGTAAGGATACTCAGGGCTTCAACGCGCAAAAGGAAGAGTACTGCGACATGATCGCAACCGGTATCGTTGACCCAACCAAGGTCGTCCGTACCGCTCTCACCGACGCGTCTTCTGTGGCAGCTCTGCTGATCACCACCGAAGCCATGGTTTCTGACGCTCCTGTCAAGGACGGCGGCGGCGCTGGCGGTATGCCAGGCGGCGGCATGCCAGACATGGGCGGCATGATGTAATCATCCGGCCTCACAGGCTAAAGAAAGAGGGCGCTGCACCATCGGGTACAGCGCCCTTTTTTGTGTTCGGTGCCAATGGTCCCTCTGGACGGCGAACTCCTGAACCCGGAGAACCTCTGCGCCCCTCGCCAAAATCAACAGATTGGCAAAAGTTCAGCGAAGCGTTGCCAAGCGTTCCTTGAGCAGGGTCCAGTAGCCCTCAACATCGACGTCGCGCAGATAGGTGACGTTTTTCACGCGGTCTGTGACGCCCCACCAGTCGGCGACGGTCATGCCGCGGGTCAGCTCAGAGCCGGTTTCGATTTCGACGTTGATCAGCCTGCCGCCGTACAACTCGGGTTGCAGCAGGAAGGCGATGACGTTGGGGTCGTGCAGCGGGCCGCCTTGGGTGCCATATTTCTCCACGTCAAAGCGTTCGAAAAAGTCCAGCAGGCCAGCGCTGGCCGGGCCGGTCTGGTTGGGCATGGCGCGGAAGTCTTCGATGATGGCGTCGCTGGTCAGCGTCTGGTGGGTCAGGTCGAGCGGCACCATCGTTACTGGCGCGCCGCAATGCATGACCATGGCAGCGGCTTCCGGATCAACGTAGATGTTGAACTCCGCCGCAGGTGTGGTGTTGCCGCCTTCGAATAACCCGCCGCCCATCAGCACAATTTCCCGCAACCGCGACCCAAGCCGGGGCTCAGCCTGTAGCGCCAGACCAAGATTGGTCAGCGGCCCGAGCGCGCACAGGGTTATAGACTGCGCAGGCGCGTTCATCACGGTCTCGACAATGAAGCCGGCGGCGTCCTGGGACTGAAGGGCCATGGTCGGCTCCGGCAGTTCGTAGCCATCGAGACCGGTTTTGCCGTGAACGTACTCTGCGGTGACCAAGGCACGCTCCAGCGGCGCTGCTGCTCCCGCAAACACGCGTGTTTCCGGCTGCCCCGCCAGTTCGCAGACCTTTCGCGCGTTGACCGTGGTGCGCGCCAGGGGGACGTTGCCGGCGACGCAGGTAATGCCCAGAACCTCCAACTCAGGCGAAGCAAGCGCCAGCAGGATCGCCAGAGCGTCGTCCTGTCCGGGATCGGTGTCGATGATGATGGATCGGGTCTTCGAAGGGGTTTCGGCGGGGGTCTTGGAGGGGGTCATTCGGGGGTGTCGCGCTGTTAGAGAGGATTGACGCGGCAAGTGTTCCCCAATTCAGCCCGACCGTCCAGCGTCACGCCCGAAAAGCGCGGCTAGTCCTCCACAATTGAAAACGATTGGAAGCAGTCTTCGATCTTGGTGCCGTCGTCCATCCGGCAGGTTGGCACGTCAACCACGTCGAAGCTGTTAAACCCCGTACAAGCGTCGGCCAGTTGCATTTGCACCTCGGCAAACCGCACCTTCCCGGCCCGCGGGTTTTTAAAGGTGACGCGCCGGGTCAGCAGGTACTGGCCATCGGGATCGAGAAACTGCACCTCAGCCGCGACCTCTTGCAAGTTCACGGCAAACCCGTTGCGCAGGCCAAAAATCAGGGTGCAGCGGTCGTCTTTGTCAGCGTCGGGCCGGGCCTGCTGCAGCTCCATTTCCAGCAAATCGGAGAAGCTCAGGTCCGGTTCTGTGGACCAGCTGCCGTTGCCGTAGAGATAAACGCGCTCGCCTTCGGCAGTAAAGGCGGACATCTGGGCCCTCGCCTGCAGCGGCAATAACGCAAGTGTGAGAGCGCAGCTCCCGATCAGCAATCGAGCAATCATGGCGAACAAACCTGTCAAAAATACAACCTAATAGAGTATTTCTGGTGCCGAGGGTATCGTCAAGCGTCAGCACGCTCGCCAGTCCTGCCAAACGGTCGCCTTGACGAATCCAGCGCGCCGTTGCACTTCCAACCGCAGAAATTAATCAACGCATTCAGGTCCATGAACCAACTCGAACACATCCGCAATTTCGCGATTATCGCGCACATCGATCACGGCAAATCCACACTGGCAGACCGGCTCATCCAGACCACTGGCGGACTGACGGACCGGGAGATGAAAGACCAGGTGCTGGATAGCATGGAGTTGGAGCGCGAGCGGGGCATCACCATCAAGGCGAACTCAGTGAGGCTGAACTACCAGGCCAACGACGGCAAGGATTACGTCCTCAACCTGATCGACACGCCGGGCCACGTGGATTTTGCCTACGAAGTGTCACGCTCGCTGTCGGCTTGCGAAGGCTCCTTGCTGCTTGTCGATGCCTCGCAGGGGGTTGAGGCGCAGACGCTGGCCAACGTGTATCTGGCCTTGGAAAACGATCACGAGATCATCCCGGTGCTGAACAAGGTGGATCTGCCAGCCGCCGAGCCCGAACGCATTCAGCAGCAGATCGAAGATGTCATCGGCCTCGACGCCTCTGAAGCCATCGAGGTTTCGGGCAAGACCGGCGCTGGTGTGCCTGAGGTGCTTGAAGCTCTGGTCACCAAAATCCCCGCGCCCACGGGCGACGGTTCCGGCGCGCTCAAGGCGCTGCTGGTGGATTCCTGGTACGACGTCTATCTGGGCGTGATCATTCTGGTGCGGGTCGTCGATGGCAGCATCAAGAAAGGCATGAAAATCCGCATGATGGGGACGGGCATTTCTTATGATGTTGACCGCGTCGGCGTCTTTACCCCGCACCGCACTGAAATGCCCCAGCTCAATGCTGGTGAGCTGGGCTTTATCACCGCGGGGATGAAAACCGTGGGCGATACCAGTGTTGGGGACACTATCACTGACGAGCGCCGACCGGCCAATGAGCCGTTGCCGGGGTTCAAGCCGTCGGTTCCCGTGGTCTTCTGTGGGCTCTATCCTTCTGAATCGGCTGACTTCGACAACCTGCGGGAGTCGCTGGCGAAGCTGGCGCTGAATGATGCGTCCTTCCAGTTTGAAACGGAAAGCTCCGCCGCGCTGGGCTTTGGCTTCCGCTGCGGGTTCTTGGGGCTGCTGCATCTGGAAATTGTGCAAGAACGGCTGAGTCGGGAGTTTGACCTTGATCTGGTTACGACCGCGCCGTCAGTGGTTTATCGCCTGCACCTGACCGACGGGACGGTCATGGACATGCACAACCCGGTCGATATGCCCGATGTGCAGCGGGTCGATTACATCGAAGAACCGTGGATCAAGGCCACCATTCTGGTCCCTGACGAGCACTTGGGCCCTGTGCTGAAGCTGTGTGAGGAGCGGCGCGGGGTGCAGTTGGACATGACGTACATGAACAACCGCGCCGTGGTGGTCTACAAGCTGCCGCTGGCCGAAGTGGTGTTCGACTTCTACGACCGCCTGAAGTCGATTTCGCGCGGCTACGCGTCGTTTGACTACCAAGTCGAGGGCTACGAGGAAGGCAATCTGGTTAAGGTGTCGATCCTGATCAATGGCGAGCCGGTCGATGCGCTCGCGATCATGGTGCATAAGGACAAATCAGAAGCCCGAGGCCGTGACCTCTGTGTGCGGCTCAAGGAACTGATCCCACGCCAGTTGTTCAAAATCGCGGTTCAGGCGGCCATTGGTGGCAAGGTGATCGCGCGGGAAACCATTTCCGCCATGCGGAAAGACGTCACGGCCAAGTGTTACGGCGGCGACGCCACGCGGAAGCGGAAGCTGCTGGAAAAGCAAAAGGCCGGTAAAAAGCGTATGCGCAACATCGGCAATGTCGATATTCCACAGTCGGCCTTTCTGGCGGCGCTCAAGATGAGCGACGATTAGCCGGTGCGCCGGCTTGCCCGCTCGTACGGCCGCGACGACTGGCGCTTGAACCGGCCCCAATAGAGAAAGGCCGCGCCGACAACGATGGCCGGAATCCACGGTGGCGCGTCGGTAACCAGTGACGGCAACCAAGCACCTGTGCCCGGCCCGCCGATCTGCTCGAAGACATCGCCAACCGACAGCAGTCGAGTCCACGACCCGCCGAATGCGGCGAGCATGCCTTCGATTATCAGTTGCACGGCTGCAATCGCCGCAAACAGACAGCCAATCGCCCAGAGGATGAGTCGCATATTTACTCCCTTATGGTCACCGATAAGAGCTATACACCATTCACAGTGCTAAAACAGGCCTTCCCCATTGCGCGCACGCTCTGAATTGCCTATCAAGCCGCGATCGCGGTGAGGTGGCCGAGTGGCTTAAGGCGCTCGCCTGGAACGCGGGTATAGGGGAAACTCTAT
>PAFB01000116.1 GCA_002700865.1 Rhodospirillaceae bacterium | reverse complement strand
CGGCCCGTATTCGGCTCGATGGTGCAAAAAGGATAGTTTGCCGCCTCAGCCGCTGCCGTTTCGGTCAGTGCGTTGAACAGCGTGGATTTGCCGACATTCGGCAGGCCAACGATTCCACAGTTAAAACCCATGAGACTCAGTCCTTGTCTGTCTTTTTATCGGCGTTGCGGTTCAACAACCGGGAAAGCGCAGCGCCCAACGCTGTCGGCGGGCCCTTTCCAATGGTGGCGGGCGGCGGTGGGGCAGGTCGGGTTTTCGGCTCAGGCGAGCCACCCCGGGCACCCTGAGGCGGACTGCTGTTCCGGTCAGGAACCATGGCCTGCATCGACAGGCTCATAAACCCGGTTTCATCGCCGTCGAGCAGGCGCTGGAGATTGTCGGCCATTGACGCCAGCAGCGTATCCAACCGGGCGCGCTCTTCGCGGCCAAAGTCGTGCAACACGTAGCCCGCGACCCGGTCCTTATGTCCCGGATGGCCGATGCCAATACGCACGCGGCGGTAATTCTGCCCGATGTGCGCGTCAAGAGACTTGATGCCGTTGTGCCCGCCTGAGCCGCCGCCACGCTTGATGCGCATTTTCGCCGGCTGCAAATCCAGCTCGTCGTAGAACACGGTCACTGCGTCAGCCTTCAGCTTCCAAAAGTCGAGGACATGGCGCAAGGGTTGGCCGGACCGGTTCATGAAGCTCTGCGGCTTCACCAGCACGACCTTTGCCCCCCCAATGCGGCACTCGGAGACCAGGGCGTTTGCACGCTCTTTCCACTTGGGCGCGTGATAGCGCGCCGCAATCAGGTCGAGAGCCATGAAGCCGACGTTGTGGCGATGACCCTCGTATTGCCGACCGGGGTTTCCCAGCCCAACCAGAACCTGCATCCGCTATGCTCCAAAGCACGGCCGCGCAGCAGAACCTTACTCTTCTGCTTGTGCGTCGCCCTCGCCAGCCGCTGCCGCGTCCATCATCTGACGCTTCAGAGCCGAAGGCGCAGTCACTGTCGCGATGACGAAGTCTCGTCCCACGATTGTCGGGGTCACGTTGCCCGATACCTGCACCATGGAGTACTTCACAGCGTCGTTAATCTGCAGACCGGTCAGGTCGGCATCGAACTTGGTTGGGATTTCACCCGCTTTGCAGCGGACTTCAACCGAGTGACGAACGACGTTCAGAACCGCGCCACGCTTCAGGCCGGGAGAGTCCATCTCGTTCACGAAATCGACCGGAACCTTCACCTTAACCACGGTGTCAGCGTCGACGCGCATGAAATCAACGTGGATCGGCTGGTCGGTCACGCGATCAAACTGGATGTCACGCGGCAGAACGTTGATGGTGTTGCCGTCAACTTCCAGCGCCATGACTTTGGCGAAGAAGCCACGTTCGTTCAGGCCCTTCCAGATCGGACGGGGGTCAATGGCAACCATCTCAGGGTCGGCGTTGCCGCCGTAAATGACAGCCGGCACCAGACCTTCGTAGCGGGCCGCTTTAGCAGCAGTTTTGCCAGCGCCTGATTTTGGCTTGGCCGGAATGGTCATTGCGATTTCCATGATGGAGTCTCCTTCAAATACAGAATTCAGTCTTGGGTATAAGGGGGGGCCAGTCGTGCGCGGGTGCGCGACTGGCTTACATGTTGAAGAGGGTCGAAACGGACTCTTCGTTCGAGACGCGGCGAATGGCTTCACCCAACAACTCCGCGGTCGTCATGGCGCGAATTTTCTCGCAGGCGACGACAGCCTCAGAAGGTTGGATGGAATCCGTCACGACCACCTCACTGATGGTCGAAGCGTCAATGTTTGAAACCGCAGGGCCGGATAGCACGCCATGGGTTGCAAAGGCGGATACCGACAGCGCGCCATTCTTGACCAAAGCGTCTGCGGCTTTGCACAGCGTCCCGGCGGTATCGACTATATCATCAATAAGGACACAGTGCTTGCCTTCGACTTCGCCGATCACGTTCATGACTTCAGCCACGCCAGCCTTTGGGCGGCGCTTGTCGATGATGGCCAGGTCAACTTCGATCGCCTTGGCCACGGCACGCGCCCGAACCACACCGCCAACATCAGGCGAAACGATCATCACGTTGGAGCAATCGTCGCGGTGCAAGCGGCGGATTTCCTGCGCAAACATGGGCGCGGCGAACAGGTTATCTGTCGGAATGTCAAAAAAGCCCTGAATCTGACCCGCGTGCAGGTCCATCGTCAGAACCCGGTCTGCGCCGGCCGTTTCAATCAGGTTGGCCACCAGACGCGCCGAAATCGGCGAGCGCGGGGAGCTTTTGCGGTCTTGGCGCGCGTAACCGTAGTAGGGGATCACCGCCGTGATCCGACCTGCAGACCCCCGGCGTAAAGCATCAATCGCCACCAGCAACTCCATCAGGTGGTCGTTGGCCGGGTAGCTGGTTGGCTGGATCAGGAAGACGTCCTCACCGCGGACATTCTCTTGGATCTCAACGTAGATTTCTTTGTCGTTGAAACGCCGCACTTCTGCCTGTGTCAAACGGACATCAAGATAGTGCGAAATTGCCTCCGCCAACGGACGATTGGCATTGCAGCTCAAGATACGCATGGTCATCGCTCCGGCTCCGAGAATGCTCGCCGCAGAAAGCAACGACATCTGGCACCAAGAAAGTGTTCAATGACCGTGGTTTAGCTCAGACTCAGCCGCAAGGTCAACGCAACCGCCGCCGCAATGTCACGACGCGGGCATGCGATTCCTGCAAGTTCAGGGCAGCAGCGACGCGCAATCACCCCAAAGGCAGCATAATCGCGGAGATTAGTCGCCCATAATCCGGCTCCCCGCTGTGAAACCCCCGTCGGGCGGAGAAGAAACGCGCCGGGTCGGCGTAAGTATCGCCGCCGATGTCCTCAAACCGCTCGATCCCTTCCACTTGGATTTGCGCGGCAATGATCCCGGCAATGTCGCCCATGAAGTGACCCGGCTTGTGCGCCGGGGTGAAAAACCGGTGGGGGTCGGGGACGCTGTCGGCGAAAAAGTCAGGGAAGTCGGGGCCGACTTCGTAGCTTACCTGCCGGATCATGGGACCCAGTGCCACAGCAATCCGCTCGCGTCGCGCGCCCAGTTCGACCATGGCGCGGATGGTTGCCTGCGCGATGTTCTGTGCCGTCCCCTTCCAGCCCGAATGCGCGCTTGCTACCACCCCAGCCTCACGGTCTATGGCAAGAATGGCACCGCAGTCGGCGGACAGCACACCCAGCGCGAGACCAGGAACATTGGTCACCATGGCATCTGCCTTTGGGCCACGGTCCCAGTCCGGGGTCTCGGTCAGCGTAACAACGTCGGCTGAGTGCACTTGGTACAGCGAAACCAACCGCTTGGCGCCCAAGGCCCGGCGCACCCGGTCGCGGTTCTCCGTCACGTGTTCTGGCGCATCATCGGCACCAAGGCCGCAATTCAAGTCACCCCGACCCCAGCTAACCCCACCCTGCCGGGTGAAGAACCCATGCACAGCCGCGTCACGCTGCAAAAGGCCCGCGGTCAGGAAAGGCGGTGTTTGGTCGGGTAAACTGATCATTGTTGCTCGCTTTCCGGGCTCGGGAAACCGGCCGGCGCGGGAAGCGTTGGCGGGTAATGGCACGTCCAGGCTTTGAACCGATGGCCCATCTTATCCTTGCCGACCAACCGTTGCAGCGACTGCAAAAGAGCCGGGGCGTCATCGGGCGCACTTTCGGCCAGCATCTCAAAACGCTGCCAGGCGCCAAGCACCAGCAGGAAGTCGCGCTGCGTCACCGATGGCGGCACGGTCATTCCAGCCTCTCGGGCGAACGTCGTAGCCGCCTCGAAATCCACCAGCGTTGTTAAGTCGGCGTCCCCGATGGCGTCGAGGGGATCGACCTTTTCATGCTGCCGAACCGCCTGCAGGCTCCAGGCCGAGCCCCTATTTTCGTGGGCGTAGTCGATAAACAGCGCTGAGCCGGCGTGAGCGGTGAAGAGGGCGCTTAAGTCTTTGAAAAAACTAGGCAGCGACGGCATGACCTCAAAGAATTGTCCATCTTTGGGTTCAGGCAGCAAGGGCAGGACTGGGGTTTTGGGCTGTCCGAGCACAAAGCCGAGCCCGCCAGCCTCAGTTGTCGAGACCAGCCGCTCAAACCAAGCACCCTTGGCAACAGCGAACTGCGCCGCTGGCAAGACATCAATGAACTCATTCCCGATGACCAGCAGCGGCGCAGTCGGTTCAAGCTCGCCAAGGCTTTCCAACCAGCGCGGGGCATAAGCCGAAAGCTGCTCAGCCTGTGCCTTTCGCAAAGTCTGGTTGGTCTCGACCAAAACCAGGTCCATGGCTGGCAAAAACCCCGGCAGCGCACTCGCAGCGCGCAAGGCGTCGGCCATGAGCGTTCCCTTGCCCGGCCCCAATTCAACCAGCAGGAAGCGCGACGGTTGGCCCAGATCGATCCAGCGCTGCACCAGCCACAGGCCAATCAGCTCCCCGAAAACCTGACTGATTTCCGGTGCCGTCACAAAATCACCCGCCGCTCCGACCGCTTCCTGACGGCGATAATAGCCGTGCTCAGGGTGCTGCAGAGCCAGCGTCATAAACTCCGGCACCGTCAACGGTCCCGTCGCCCGGATTTGTGCCTTAAGCAGCTCGGTCAGCGGGGTTGAAGACGACGACGAGGGATGGTCAGCAGGGGTGTTCATGGGGCTTTCACAGGGTTTACGGTGCGCCGCCATAGGATAATGGCAATGCCGATGACGATCATAGGAAACGACAGTTCCTGACCCGTGGTAAAGCCCCCAAGCCCGGCAAAGGTGAAGAAGCCGGCTTCGATGCCGTTGTCGGGCTTACGGACGAACTCCACCATAAAGCGGAAAAAGCCATATCCAGCGATGAAACCGCCTGTCACCATCCCTGCCTGCGCCCGAATTGCCGCATTGCGCCATAGCAGGTTGAGCACGACCAGCAGCACCAGACCTTCGAGAAAACTCTCATAGAGCTGGCTGGGATGGCGCGGCTCGGTCCACTGATCGCGCTGTCCCGTGGGTCCATATGTCGGGAACCGCATGGCCCACGGCAGGTCTGTCGGGCGACCGTAGAGCTCGCCGTTAATGAAGTTGGCAATTCGGCCAAAAAACAGCCCGATGGGCGCGGAAATGGCGAGCAGGTCAGTCACTTCCCAAAACTGCGTTCCACGGTTGAAGCGTGACCAGATGATGACCGCCAGCAACACACCGAGAAACCCACCGTGAAACGACATCCCGCCATCCCAGACCGAAAGCCAGGCCATGGGATCGCTCAGATAGCGTTGCGGGTCCTGTTGGAAGCCATAAAACAGCACAGACCCAAGGCGTCCTCCGGCCACCACGCCAACGATGATCCACAAAAACAGATCGTCCATGGCACGGGCCTGAACGGTTTGCGTCCGGGACAAATTGGCGCGGACCCATAGATAACCCAGGATCAACCCGGCGATGTAGGCCAGCGAATACCACCGGATCGGTATGGGGCCGATGCTAACCAGCACGGGGTCGATTTGCGGGAAGGGTATCTCGGCCAAAAGGGGCAAAGCCCCGCCAGACATGAATTCCATTGATTTCTCTCAGGGCTGAAATGCGCGGTGCCCTTCTTCTATGTCGAGCCTGTGGCGAGTGGAAGGCATCATGCTATATAAGACGGTATCGACGCGTTTAATTGATAAGGACCCCCCACCATGCAGACGCAATACCGCTTCTTCGATGACCTCGCCCGCCTGGCAAACGGCGCGGCTGGCACGTTTGCCGGTGCGCGTAGTGAGGTTGAGACCCTAATCAAACAGCGGATGGAGTCCGTTCTCGCTGACATGGATGTCGTGCCGCGGGAAGACTTTGAGGTGGTTCGTGAAATGGCCCGGACGGCGCGGGAAGAGAACGAGACCCTAAAAAAGCGACTCGACGAACTCGAAGCAAAATTATCTGAGAAATAGTGACGCAAAAGCGTCGATTTTGCTGGTCTGTTTTCACAGCCTTTTTTGCGTTTATCCCCAAGAGCAAAGGTCATTTCTTGGATTATTACCGAACGCTCCACAGAGCTTGTGAGCAATTAATTCTTGCTGTGCTCTAGACTTCGACTCGGTGATTTGAGATACCAATAGCAGAACTAGTCGCATAATCCGGGCACAGGTTAAGTCCGAATGCGTGGGTAATCAGCTTCAGTAAAGTCGCTTAACGAAGTTATCCACAGATGTGAACAAAGCCTTCGGGCCAAAAACGAACGTGAGTTGTTGGGGACCTAAATCGATGGCGTTTTCACGCATGGATTTTGCGCGCGAGGAGATCCTTAATCCGATCGACGCACTCGAAGAAATGCTCTCGGGCGAGAGCGACTGGTCCATCGCCCGCCCAAGCGAAGCCGAACTTGTCATCGCCTGCCCCGGTCAGTGGGCAACCTATCAGTTGCATTGCTTCTGGCAGGGTGACGTTCAGGCTCTGCACACAACCTGCATGCTCGAAATGCGCGCTCCGGCGCGGCTCAATCAGGAAATCAACACGCTGTTGGCCGAGGTCAACTCGCGTCTTTGGGTGGGCCACTTTGAGCTGTCCCGCGAAGAATCCTCACTGATGTTCCGGCATACCCTGCTGTTGCGCGGTATCGGCGGTGTCAGCCAAGAACAAATTGAAGATCTCGTCGATGTGGCGGTCGGCGAATGCGACCGGTTTTATCCGTCGTTCCAGTTTGTCATCTGGGGCGGTCGCAACCCTCAGGACGCCCTTGCAGCATCCCTGCTGGAAACCCAGGGCGAAGCTTAGGGCTTTTCCCGCTGTCATTCGTCTGGCATGTCCTGATACATGACTGATTTATCTGCTTTTAGCCCCGAAAATCCTCTGATCCTGGCCGGTTGCGGCAATATGGGCGGTGCGCTGTTGAATGGATGGCTGCGTTCCGGCTTGTCGCCTGATGCTGTGGTGATCGTTGACCCCGTTATGGCCGAAGCGGGCTCAGCGCCCAGCGGTGTCGCCTGCTACGCCGCCGTCACCGACCTCGCCCCGACACTGGCCCCCGCGATGGTAATGCTGGCGGTAAAGCCACAGGTCATGGAGGCTGTCGCCGCTGGTTATGTGGAGATGGTCCGCCGGTCCGGTGCGGGCGTGATTTCAATCGCTGCTGGTGTGGGCCTTGCCTCCTATGAGGCTTGGTTTGGGCCCTCGACCCCGCTGATTCGGGTCATGCCCAACACGCCTTCCGCCGTGGGCGCTGGTATGAGTTTGTTGTTCAAGAATGCGGCTGTCAGCGACGATCTGGCGACCTTGGGCGAAGTGATGCTCAGCGCGGTCGGTGCCTGCATCTGGGTGCAGCGCGAGGCGCAGATTGACGCGCTGGTGGGTGTGACCGGCAGCGGTCCGGCTTACGTGTTCCTGCTGATCGAGTGCATTGCAGCCGCAGCCGAAAAAACGGGCCTGACCCCCGAAGAGGCCAAACTGGCCGCGCGGCAAACAGTCTACGGCGCTGCTCTGCTCGCTGATCAGCAGCCGGAAATTGATGCCGCCGAGTTGCGCCGGCGGGTGACCAGTCCCGGCGGTGTCACCCAAGCCGCGCTGGACGTGCTGATGGCCCCGGGTCGTGGCCTGCCAGACCTGTTTCCCGAGGCGATGGCAGACGGTGAGCGGCGCAATGCGGAACTGTCGGGCAAAACCTAGCGGCCAAAGCTGATCTTCGGCTCCGTCCCGTCTATGATCCGCGCGATGTTGGCGCGGTGCTTGTAGAAGACGATGGCGGCGACGGCGAACCCGAGGATGATGAACCAATAGGGTATCGGCACGCTTGAGGTTTCTGCCCGGTCGTTAAATATGCCGGTGAGCAGCGGCAAGAGGCCAAACGCCACCAAGGCCCCCATCGAGGAACGCCTGAACAGCACCGCAGCAGCCAACCAAGCGACCGCCATGCCGATGAAAATGGGCCAGGAAATCGCGAGGAAGGTTCCGAGGCCGGTTGCCACGCCCTTCCCGCCCTTGAAACCCAGCCAAACCGGGTAGAGGTGGCCAAGAAAAGCGGCAATACCCGCGGCCACGCCAAATTCCCAACCCAGCAACCACCACGCCACCGCCGCCGCGATCGCGCCCTTGCCGGCATCGAGGATCAGCACGACCAGCGCGAGCGGCTTGTTACCGGTGCGTAACACGTTGGTTGCGCCGATGTTGCCGGAGCCGATGTTGCGAATGTCGCCATAGCCGGCGAGACGCGTCAAAACCAAACCAAAGGGCACTGACCCCAAGACATAACCACCCAGAGCCGCCAAGCCCCACGTCAGAAATTCCACGCGCTTAATCCTCGCTTTTTGCCTGCGAATGGTTTTAGACCGGGAGCGTCATAAACCAAAGGCAATAGGTGAGACTGCCATGTCCCTGATCAGCTTTGACGACTTTTTGGCCGTGGATATTCGCGTCGGCACCGTGGTTCGGTCCGAGGACTTCCCGGAGGCCCGTCGGCCCGCAATCAAGCTTTGGGTCGATTTTGGGGGTGATATTGGTGAGCGGAAGTCCAGCGCGCAGATAACCCAGCACTATCAACCCGAGGACCTCGTCGGGCGCCAGATTATCGCGGTGGTGAACTTCCCGGCCAAGCAGATCGGGCCGTTTATGAGCGAGTTTCTCACCCTTGGCCTGCACGACGACGACGGCAACGTGGTTCTGGTGACGCCAGACAAACCAGTGCCAAATGGTGCCCGTCTTGCTTAACGAGCGGGCTTAATCCGTCGATTTCTCGACGAAATCCATAACCACGCCATTCATGCAATAGCGCAAACCAATCGGCGCTGGTCCGTCAGGGAAGACGTGGCCGAGGTGGGATTCGCAGCGGGCGCAATGGATCTCAACGCGCTTCATAAAGAAACTGCGGTCAATCCGTTCCCCCACGACGCCTTCGTCAATGGGTTGGGTAAAGGATGGCCAGCCTGACCCAGACTCATACTTGTCAGCGGAATCGAAAAGCGGTTGCCCACACCCCACGCAGCAGAAGGTTCCAGGCGCTTTGACGTGGTTGAGCGGCGAGGTAAAGGCGCGCTCCGTCCCATGCTTGCGCGCCACCTGATATTGCTCAGCGGTCAAACGCTGTTTCCAATCGGCATCGGTGAGGGCTTTGAAATCAGTCATGGTGAAGCGGGCCTACTGCTTTGTGTGTTCGATAGCAATATGGGCCCAATCGCTGCAAAGCCAATCCGTACGCCACAGCCTGTGACGATGCAGCAGCACTTGTTCGCCCCGTGGCCGGTTCCAGCTAAGCGGGGCGGCGGCGTGCTCGTCCTCGTGATAGCGGAAGCCCAGACTCAGCAGCAGCTGGGTTGAGGCTTCATTGCCGTCGATCACCGCCGCTTCGATCGCGCGCAGGCGATCATCACGATTGAACATAAAGGCCAGCAGCAGTTTGAGCGCCTGTGAGGCAAATCCCATGCGCTGATAATCCGGCGCAATCCAGTATGCCAACTCCGGCGGCCGCGACGGATCACCAATAAAGGCCGCGGAGCAGGCGCCGACCATGGGACGCTTGGGCAGGTCTTCGGCAATGATGGCGAAGTGAAACCCCTCCTGCCGCGCCATCGCCTGGCGCGCCTGCATGATCCGATGCCGCGCCAGCCATCGGGGCCACGGCACAGGAAAGCTGATCATCCAGTGCGCAACCGACGGGTCACTGCCTTGAGCCTGGATGGTCGCGACGTCAAATTTCTCAAACGGCCGGAGGGAGACCGCACCGTTTCTTAAGGTTCTGACAGGCGAAGCAGGAAGCGGTAATAGCCACAAATTGATCACATTTCACTTCAGCTAGAGTTTACAAGTGTCTGATAACTTTACTTTCTCACAGGATTATGAGAAACCCGTACCATTGAGACTGTCATTCAACAGCGCTCGCGGCTTGATAACACGGAAAATCCAATAATGATCTCTCCTCGCATGGGTCTGCTCACTACGGTGCTCACTCTTGGACTTACGGCCTGTGGCCAGAGTATAGCGCCTTCCCCTGACTTCAATAGTGGACCATCGGATCAGGATTACCATGGTATTTTCATGGACGCCTCGGCCTCCGGGCACCAGACCTACGACCGCAATGGTCGACTGGTGGCGGTCGCTGGCCCGCTGTCAGGCGACGAAGACTTACCGCTGGAAGTGCTGTCGTCGAATTCGGACCCGGTCGAGCTTGCCGCCCGTCTTGATCCGCTGCTTATCCCCGCTGTCCGCCCAGCCATTGAGATTACATCCCGCTTAGAAGGCCGCAAAGTCTTACTCAACGACGCGCTTTCTGAATTGGCACCGACCCCGGTGTTGTCAGAAGGTGCACCATCCCCGGCGCTGACTGACGTTACCCCGTCCCCGGCGCTGGCTGAAATTGCGCCGACCTCGGCGCTCTCTGATGTTACGCCGACCCCGGCGCTGGCTGAAGTTGCGCCGACCCCGGCGCTGGTCAAAACCCCGCTCTTGGTGCCTGACTCCGAAGTTGTTGCGGCGGCCCCTGCCGTCACTCAAGCTGCCTTCCAGCCTTCCTCTGATAACAGCGACCCGACACTGGGCCTGAGCCTGAGCCTGCTCGGTGCCAGTCGGAACCGCGCGTTGGAAGCACAGGCAGCGACGGGCGGCGCGTCTGGGACCGCCACCTTGAGCACCCCGGCGCCAGAAGACACCCCAGCCCCACAAGCCAGCGTGAACCAAAGCCTGCTTTCCGCCGATGTCCTGTCACTCAGTGATGATCAAGTCGATATTCTGCTGGTGCAGTTGGAAGACGAGAAAACCGGTCTGGAACGCGTCCGTTCCATGACGCCTGAGGAAAAGGCCCGGCTGCGCTCGCAGTACGAAAAGCGTTCCTTCCTCGGTCACTTTGCCCGCATGGACCGCAGCAATGATGGCGCGCTGACCCGCGAAGAAATGCTGGCCTACTTCAGCATCATGCACGCTGCCTTCGACGCCGATTACGACAACGTCGTCACCCGTGCGGAAGCGCCGACCCTGCTGCTCCGGATCAAGCTGCTGGGACGCGGCTTTCCCGCAGAAGGTCTGACACTGGAAGAACTCGCCGAGCGGCTCGACGAAACCTTTGTCTTCCTCGACAGGAACAAGAACAACAAACTTGGCTGGCCCGAACTGCTGTAACCACCAGCAGCTCAAGGCTGATCAAGAACGACGACGCGGGGACTTTCGAGGACCCGCGACTTTGGAAAGGGGGTCCAGCGCGGCCCCTTTTGTTTTGGTCAAATCCTTCTCCGCCTCTCGTCGTGCCCGATTGCGGCCAGCAGTTTTTCCTTCAGACTTACCGGCTCTCTGAGCAGTGGCGGACTTCACCGAAACAGCCCCGCCAAGCCCCAAATCAGCCGCTTCCAGACGCTTAAGCTCATCACGCAACCGGGCCGCTTCCTCAAATTCAAGGTTGGCCGCGGCGTCCTTCATCCGGGTTTCGATGTCGGCCATGACCTCCTTGAGGTCCTTGCCGCCGGTGGTAATCATGTCTTCATCACCGGTGCCAATGGTGACGCGATCCTTCTCGTAGACCGAGTCAATGATATCGCCGATCTGCTTTTTGATTGTCTCGGGCGTGATGCCGTGTTGTTCGTTGTAGGCCATCTGCTTGGCCCGGCGACGATCGGTTTCGTCCAGCGCTGACTTCATCGATTTGGTGATCTTGTCAGCATAGAGAATGACGCGCCCATCGACGTTTCGGGCCGCGCGCCCGATGGTCTGGATCAGCGATGTCGTCGAGCGCAGATAGCCTTCTTTGTCCGCATCGAGAATGCCGACCAGCGCGCATTCGGGAATGTCCAACCCCTCCCGCAGCAGGTTAATCCCCACCAACACGTCATAAACCCCCAGCCGCAGGTCCCGAATTATCTCGATCCGCTCCAGCGTGTCCACATCGGCATGGATATAGCGCACTTTGAGACCCGCCTCGTTGAGGTAGTCCGTCAGGTCTTCGGCCATGCGCTTGGTCAGGGTTGTCACCAACACGCGATAACCGGCTGCGACGGTGTCCTGACACTCAGCGATCAGGTCATCGACCTGGTTCTCGGTGGGTCGGATCAGACAGGGCGGGTCGAGCAGGCCGGTCGGGCGGATCACCTGTTCAGCAAAAACACCCCCCGTGCGCTCCAGCTCCCACGTGTTCGGGGTGGCGGAGACGTAGACAGTCTGCGGCCGCATGGCGTCCCATTCTTCGAATTTCAGCGGCCGGTTGTCCTGGCACGAGGGCAAGCGAAAACCGTAGTCGCTCAGCGTAACCTTACGCGCGCGGTCCCCTTTGAACATGGCCCCGATTTGCGGCACGGAGACGTGGCTTTCATCGACCATGAGCAGCGCATCTTCGGGCAAATATTCGAACAGCGTCGGCGGTGGCTCCCCGGGCGCGCGACCGGTGAGATAGCGGCTGTAATTCTCGATCCCGGCGCAGACACCGGTGGCTTCCATCATTTCAAGGTCAAAGGTGCAGCGCTGCTGCAAGCGCTGCGCTTCAAGCAGCTTGCCTTCGCCCTCCAGTTCTTCCAGCCGCAAACCCAGGTCACGCTTGATCTGCTGGGTCGCCTGCATGATCGTCGGCTTTGGTGTGACGTGGTGGGAATTGGCGTAAAGGCGGACTTTTTCCAGCTCCGCCGTCTTTTCTCCCGTCAGCGGGTCAAACTCCCAAATACCCTCGATCTCATCACCGAACAGCGACAAGCGCCACGCCCGGTCTTCGAGGTGGGCGGGAAATACTTCGATGGAATCACCCCGCACCCGGAACATGCCGCGTTGAAAGGCAATGTCGTTGCGCTTGTATTGCAACTCCACGAACCGGCGCAGTATTTCCTTCTGCGGAACCTCAGCCCCGGTTTCCAGCAGCATGGTCATAGAGGCATAGGTTTCGGGCGCGCCCATACCGTAAATGCACGACACAGACGCCACGATGATCACATCCCGCCGCTCGAACAAAGCGCGGGTTGCGGAGTGGCGCATCCGGTCAATTTGCTCGTTGATGGTGGCTTCCTTGTCCACGTAGGTATCAGAGCGCGGCACATAGGCTTCTGGCTGGTAATAGTCGTAGTAGGAGACGAAATACTCGACCGCGTTGTTGGGAAAGAAATCTTTCATCTCGCCATAGAGCTGGGCAGCAAGGGTCTTGTTGTGCGCCATGATCAGCGTCGGACGCTGCAAGGACTGGATCACGTGCGCCATGGTGAAGGTCTTGCCTGAACCCGTCACACCCAGCAACACGTTGTCCCGCTCACCCGAACCCAGCCCATCGAGCAGGTCTTTTATCGCCCGTGGCTGGTCGCCGGCAGGCTGATACTCTGAGACAATTTCGAGCGGCGCCCCATCGCTTAGCGGCGTGCCGTCGACCGGGTGCAGGCGCACCGCGCCTTTGGCGGCCTGCAGCAGCGTTTCTGGATCAATCTGCCCGGACACAGGGGCCCTCCTCACTGGATCAGCGGTTTGATGCTTAAACTAAGCTTAAATGGTAAGGACGCAACGCAGGTTCCCTATGCGAATTTTTGGTATGACCACTTGAACCAAATCCGTGCAAGCCAAGATTTCATCAGTATAAGTGCAAGCGGCAAATTGTTGTCGTGCTATAGCCGCGGAAAGTATCTCTTTTGGACCTGCTGATCCCATCACTCCTGCTGATTGTCGGACTTGCCGGCCTGAGTTTTGGCGCAGAGTTTTTGATCCGCGGCGCGGTTTCGACCTCGCGGCTTCTCGGGATATCGCCGTTTATCATCGGCTTGACCGTCATTGCCTGGGGAACCAGCGCGCCGGAAGTCGTGGTTTCTGTCGGGGCGGCGCTCAACGGGGTGCCGGATGTGGCCGTGGGCAATGTCATCGGCTCCAACATCACCAACGTGCTTCTGATCGGCGGCCTCACGGCGCTGTTCCTGCCGCTGTGCTGCACGCCCCAGACGGTCCGCCGCGACGGACCAGTGTTAATCTTTGCGACGCTGTTTGTGCTGGTTTTGGCTTACTGGCTGGAGTTTCTACCGCGCTGGGCCGGTGTGCTGCTGCTTTTGGCGATGGTCGTCCATACCCTCGTGATTTTCCGCTTTGGCGGTGAAAACGAAGTCGAGGACGCGCCCGACGTGGCCTGGGGCTGGGGGCTGGCCAGTCTGTCACTGTTTGGCGGCTTGCTGATCCTGATCATCGGTGGGCAGGTCTTTATCGTCGGCGCGGTCGCTCTGGCCGAAGCCATCCATGTCCCTGAAGCGATAATCGGCGCGACGGTGGTGGCCATCGGAACCAGCTTGCCAGAACTGTTCGCCTCTATTGCCGCCGCACGCCAAGGGCATCGGGATTTGGTGATCGGCAACATCGTCGGCTCGAACCTGACCAACATCATGTTGGTCCTCGGGCTGGTTGCCTTTATCGCGCCACTGCCGGTTGCGCCGGAGCTTTATCACAGCAGCTTGGTCCTGTTTGGCGTGACGTCTTTCGTGTTTATAGGACTGCTGCTCGCCGGGCGAAGCATCGGCCGCTGGATCGGCCTTGGTTTTCTAGCGGCTTTCGCGGCCTATCTCTATTTCAGTTTACTGAACTGAGGAAAAAACCGTGGCCACCACACCACCTGCAATTCTTATCACCGGCGCGGGCCAGCGGATCGGCGCGGCTATG
>PAFB01000115.1 GCA_002700865.1 Rhodospirillaceae bacterium | reverse complement strand
GTTTGACGCTTTGGTGTGGTGGCCATAAGCTTTAATCGAACAAGGTTCTAGGTTCCTTTGTCTCCTTAAGGGCGAGCAGATTTCGATCTGCTCGCCTTTATTTTTGGTATATGCCTGATTTTCTTATCTTTTTCTCAGAAAACCCATGCAAAAACACGCATATTAGAGCTTGCTAAAACATGCTTTTCTAATGGATCACGTGCCCGCTCCCTCGGCATGATCTTCGTAAATCGTGGCGCACGACCAACATAGGCATCGGCACTGAGCCGCACCAGGGACCCAATCCGCGCTGCCGCTGGATCGCTGCCTTTGGCTATACAAGCCGCGCCTTAAGCGCACAGGCCCTCCCCACAAGCGACCGCCGGGCTTGCCCTCAATCAAGGGCTCTACCATCCGACAAGATGGCCAAATTCGGTGGAGAATCGAGACAGGCACCGAAACAATCCACAGGTTGAGCGGATCGTCTTTGGTGCAAATGAGGCCTTAGCCTTCGAGAATGCTGCGCAACTGTGGACCAAAAACGCCCAGCAGCCAGACGAAAACAACCGTAAACACGAAACTTCCCACCGTCACCAAAAGCGCTTTGCGCACCAGGTGAGGATTGTCAGGCGCGCCGCTTTCCGCGTCACGCTCGCCCTGCCGCAATCCAAAGGAAAGGACGGCAAACCAAACCATCCACCAAACGATGACCCAGATGAGGATGAAGGTTACTGGTTGCATAAATCAAAGTTCCGTTTTGCCGGGATTGCAGGGTGACGCCTGCCCTCTAAATACTGCGCCAATCGCGCACCGCAAGCCCCCGCCCGTGCAAGACGCCCCTCTGCTAGTAGCACCTGTTACACACGCCCTTGCGCTGCGTTGGTGCGCCGCGATCCTGCAGGGCTTTATTGCGCCGTCCAGCCGCCGTCTACCATCAGCGACGAACCCGTTACCAGCGATGAGGCGTCAGAGGCCAGATACAGCACCGCCCCCATCAAATCCTCGACCTCGCCAATTCGACCAAGCGGGATTTTGTTCAGCGTGTCAGCCATGAAGCTTTCATCTTCGAAATAGGGGGCGGTCAGCGGCGTTCGGATGAAAGTTGGGCAGACGGTGTTGGAGCGTATGCCATGCTCGGCCAAATCCAGCGCCATCGCTTTGGAGAAGCCTTCCATGGCGTGCTTTGACGCACAATAGACGGTCCGCCGCTTGCCACCAATGTGGCCCATCTGGCTCGAAATGTGGACCAAGGACCCCTTTTGCCCCGCAGCCAGCAAGCCTTTGACCACTGCCTGCGCCATAAAGAAGGCTGAGCGGACATTGAGTTCGAAAATGGCGTCGTAGGTCTCCACATCAACGTCGGTGAAGGTCTGAGGGCGGTTCATTCCGGCGTTGTTGAGGAGAATATTGAACGGGCCACGCGCGGCGAGTGCATTAATCTGGTCCAGATCCAGCAGATCAGCGGTGACTGTCTCCGCAGACCCTCCGTGAGCGCGGATATGCTCGGCAACGGCCTCTATGTCTTTCGACGTGCGCGCCGCCAGCGTGACATGCGCCCCCGCCCCGGCCAGCACCTCCGCCGCCGCTCGCCCGATCCCCCGGCTTGCACCGGTCACCAGTGCCGTTTTGCCAGTCAGATCGAACAGGGTTGTCGGCGTGGGTAGCATGGGTTCACCTCCATAAAGCATGCTTGATTAATGACGTGACGCCTTGAGCTTGAGGGTATCAAGTTCAGACATCTTGCGGGCCTAGCTTAGACAATCCAGCCCGGTTCACCACCCCACAAATCTCACCGAACAGCCCAAAGCATCACGGGGCAGCAGGACACAAGCGAAAAAAGGCAAGACAACTACAGACCTGCCTCAATTAGTGCATTATGCGTCATTTTCTGTGCTGTTAAGGTGACTTTTGCGGATTTAAGCCATTTTATTTTATTTTTTAAACAACTTCGATGTTGCCATTTCTCCGGGTCAGAACGATCATGAACACAGCGGCTTAATTCGTCTGCGCTTGGCACTGGGGCCATGAATTCAGAGTCTGTTCAAAGACCATTTCCCGGGCCGATGGCGCTCAATTTTTTTGTTCAGATCGAAGACACATGAAAATGATTAGGCTCTCCCTGCGCAACGTCGCCGTTACCGCCTGTATGTTTCTTGTGGCTCTTGTCTCTGCTCCGGTCGTGTCCGCGCATGAGATTAATCACAACCATCATCAAACCAAAGTGATTGTGAAGACCGTAACGTCCATTAAGCACGTTGCTGTTCCCCATCACGGCCACTCGCAACACCAGCTCAAGCCAACCCCGGCGCACCCCGGCAAGCTGATCGTCGACGCGGAAATGTGCGTTACCGGCACGTCTTGGTTAAACGCCCGGTCTGGACCTTCGACCGAACACAAGATTCTCGCCGAACTTGGTGAGGGGCAAAAGCTCCATGTGAGTACGTGCAAATCCAGCAATTACGGCAAAACCTTCTGGTGCAAAGCGACGCTGGGGTACGACAACGTTGTATTCGTGTCCAAGAAGTTCCTTGGCCCTTGCGCGATGACATATCGCGACCGGAAGTGGTAATTCTCCCGCATTGCCTGCAGGGACTTTTTGGCACGCCAAAGGTCCCTGCAGTCATGCACGTTTTGACCGCTTTATTGATTTTAAATTCTCTCTTTAAGACGCTATCCAAGCCACATCCTGTGGTCAGTTGAACGGACGACACATTGATTTGGCTTGCCCTGACCGACCTGCTGCTGGCCAGCGCCGGGTTGGTTCTTTATCAGATCATTACGCCCCTTTGGTTGAACCGGTTTCGCGGGGATTCGACCGCCTTTATCGACACCACAAATGGCCCTGCAGCCTTGTTGCTCGTCGCAGTCGCCGAGGTGCGCGGCCCCATCACCATCCTCGAACGCTCAATCATCGAGCGTCAGTTGACCTCCAATCTGTCCATTCATGCTGAGGCAACAGCAGAGCTGGTTGATCAGGCCATCGACACCATTACCGAAAATGGCGATCCGCTTGTTGTTCTTGACCGAGTTGCCTACGTGCTCAAACACAAGCTGGTCAGCGTGGAGCGCCAGCAATATTTAGCGATGGTTCAACGCGTCGCCCGCGCCCACGACGGCCCGACACCCAATCAGCAGGCTGAAATCACCAAGCTGGTCACGCACTTAAGGGTTGGCCACTAACGCCGTTGCCAGCAGGCAATCCGTCGCAAGACGGGAACCGGCGAGGCCCTGTAGCGTCGTCAGGGCTAGGGCTTGGTGGCATCGTCCAGCAGGTCGTCCGTGGTCATCCATTGCACGTCCCGATCCGCGCCGTCCAGCGCCGCTGGTGGGCCAATATCGATCACACCTCGCCCGTGTTCGAGAGCGCTGTTTACCAGAAACGTAACGGGCACGGTCAAGGTGCCGATGGCCCGGTTAAAGGTCAGATCGAGGCTAAAGGGCTTGCGATACCGCGCTTTGTTGGTGAGGCCGGTGATGGCGATGGTGTAGGCCGGCGGTGCAAGTTCCACCCCTTCGCCACTGCGCACCGCCAGTACCCGCCGCGGCTGCAGTGTCTGCAGCCCATAAATCTCACGCATGGCATAGAGCGTCACCTTGTCGCCCGCGTCAGAGGAAAGACCGCGCAAGGTAATCCGGTTGCGGGTGCCGTTGTCGAGCACAGCCCGCAAGAGCAGTCCCGGTTCGCCCTGAATTTGGCTCTGTTCCACGGCGGTAATGTAGAAGGTAACCCGGTTGTTCAGCGCCGTCGGGTGCGCCCAGCCAACCCGCGCTGCAAAAACGCTGAGCAGGATGATTACCGCGGCGACCAATGTGGGCCTTCTTTGATGCATGGAAACTGGCTCCTGTGTCGAAGCCGAGAGTCTAATTCATCCCAAGCCCCCGGACAATCCACCCTCACCCTCTCACCCTCTCACCCCCTGAACAAATGGGGACAGCCATCAGCGGCAAAGAAGGAAACGGAAAAAGCGAAAAGCGGAGGCGACAGCCGACCGGCGGCAAAGCCGCCGATCCACCCGCGTGAAACCAAAACCGCCCCAGCCTTGGGCAACCACAAAAAGTGCCGGTCCGCGCAGCGGGCCGTCCGCTTGATCCCGGCTCGGCCTCTAGATGGCGGCTCTACTTGTTCGCCCGGTTTTCGATCAGATCATCAACGACCGACGGATCAGCAAGGGTCGAGGTGTCGCCCAGATTACCGAAATCATTTTCTGCAATCTTGCGCAGAATTCGCCGCATGATCTTGCCAGAGCGGGTTTTTGGCAGGCCGGGCGCGAATTGCATGAGGTCAGGAGTGGCAACCGGGCCGATTTCCGTCCTGACATGACGCACAAGTTCCTTCATCAGCGCCTCGCTGGCCTCTTCACCCGCCTTCAAAGTGACGTAGCAGTAAATGCCCTGCCCCTTGATGTCGTGCGGATAACCGACAACGGCCGCTTCGGCCACGCGATCATGCAGCACCAATGCGCTTTCGATCTCCGCCGTTCCCATGCGGTGGCCCGAGACATTGAGCACGTCGTCCACCCGCCCGGTGATCCAGTAGTAGCCGTCTATGTCCCGCCGGCAGCCGTCTCCGGAGAAGTACAGCCCCGGAAACTGGCTGAAATAGGTATCAACGAAGCGCGCATGATCGCCGTAAACCGAGCGCATCTGACCGGGCCAGCTGTCCTTCATGCACAGATTGCCTTCAATTTCAGTCCCAGGCTCCCAAGCGATTTCCTGACCATCATTATCGACAATGACTGGTTGCACGCCAAAGAACGGATTGGTCGCCGAACCGGGCTTGAGGTCGGTTGCGCCAGGCAGCGGGGTGATCAGGATGCCGCCGGTTTCGGTTTGCCACCAGGTGTCCACAATCGGGCAGCGTCCCTCACCCACCACGTCACGGTACCAGCGCCAGGCCTCCGGGTTGATGGGCTCACCCACCGATCCCAGCAGCTTAAGGGACGACCGATCCGTGCGGGTGACAAAATCATCACCCTCGCGCATCAGCGCGCGGATTGTTGTGGGGGCGGTGTAGAAGATGTTGACGCGGTGTTTTTCGACCACCTGCCAGAACCGGCTCACATCGGGGTAGTTGGGCACGCCCTCGAACATCAGCGTGGTGGCGCCATTAATCAGTGGCCCGTAGACAATGTACGAGTGCCCGGTGATCCAGCCCACATCCGCCGTGCACCAGTAAACATCCCCGTCCTCATAGTCGAAAACGTACTTGTGGGTCATGGCGGCATAGACCCCGTAACCGCCTGTGGTATGCAGCACGCCCTTGGGTTTGCCGGTTGAGCCCGAGGTGTAGAGGATGAACAGAGGGTCTTCGGCGTTCATCGGCTCTGGCTTGCAGTCAGCGGACTGGCGTTCGACCAGTTCGTGATACCAGACATCGTTGCTCCGCCAGTCGACCGCCCCGCCAGTCCGGCGCACCACCAGACACTTGACGTCGCGCCCGGAAATATCGATGGCCTTGTCGGCGTTGGCCTTCAACGGGATGGTCTTGGACCCGCGCAGACCTTCATCGGCGGTGATCAGGAAGTCGGACTCGCAGCCTTCGATCCGCGAGCCCAGCGCTTCGGGTGAAAACCCGCCAAACACAATCGAGTGCACCGCCCCAACCCGCGCGCAGGCGAGCATCGCATAGGCGGCCTCAAGGATCATGGGCATGTACAGCGTCACCCGGTCGCCCTTCCTGACCCCCATCTCGCGCAAGCCATTGGCCAGCCGGTTTACGTGGCCGGACAACTCGCGGTAAGTCACCCGCGCGTCCTCACCCGGATCGTCGCCCTCGAAGATGATCGCAACCTGATCGCCCCGTGTGGCCAGATGCCGGTCAATGGCGTTCACCGACAGGTTCAGCACCCCGTCCTCGAACCACTTGATCTGAACATCAGTACCCGAGCCCTTGCCGTAATCCACCGACTTAACCCGGGTGTAAGGGGTCATCCAATCCAGCCGCTTACCCTGTTCCGCCCAAAAGGTCTCCGGGTCGGCAACGCTGGCAGCATACATCTGGGCGTAGTCCTGGGGCGTGGCGTGCGTGTTGTGGGCGCCGCGGTCAGCGACGGGGTACAGGTCCTTGGGTTCCATGGGTCGGGGTTCCCTCTATCGTTTCTTGGTTCACAGACTGTTGGGTTCGATCAGCGGCTTGATCTGGTCAAGCACGCCCATGTCTTCAATGGTGCCCGGCACCGTATAGGGCTGTCCGTCTGCCATGGCGCGGATGATCGCGCGCAGAATTTTGCCCGAGCGTGTCTTGGGCAGCTTCTCAACCACGCGTGCATTCTTGAATGCCGCCACAGGCCCCAGCTTTTCCCGCACCAGAGCAATAACCTCAGCCGCAACCTCGGCCTCCGCGCGCGCGCAGCCAGCGTTGAGCACAACCAGCCCCAAAGGCAACTGCCCCTTGAGCGCATCGGCGACACCGACAACCGCGCATTCGGCAACGTCCTGATGACCGGTAAGGATTTCTTCGAGCTGTCCGGTCGACAAGCGGTGTCCGGCAACGTTGATGACGTCATCGGTGCGCGCCATGATGTGCACGTAACCATCGGCGTCGATCAGCCCTGCGTCTCCTGTCTGATAATACCCGGGAAAGGCTTCCATGTAAGCGCTGACGTATCGCTCATGGTTATTCCACAGCGTCGCAAAAGCGCCCGGTGGCAAAGGCAGCTTGGCGACAATGTTGCCGATTTCCCCCACCGGCACCGGTTGGCCATCGTCCCCCAGCACGCGAATATCCCAGCCGCAGCAGGCGTGAGTAACCGATCCCGCTTTCATCGGCAACGCTTCGACGCCCATCAGGTTTGAGCACATGGGCGAGCCCGTTTCGGTTTGCCACCAGTTGTCGATCACCGGCACGCCCAGCAGCGCCGAGGTCCAGTCCGAGGTTGGCGGGTCGCTGCGTTCACCGGCGAGGAACTGATGTTCCAACGCGCTGGTGTCATAGCGGGCCTTGAGCTTGCCTTCGGGGTCCTGCTGGCGGATTGCCCGCATGGCGGTTGGCGCGGTGAACATGCCCTGCACGCCGTACTCTTCCATAATCCGCCAAAACGCACCCGCATCCGGGGTGCCGACGGGTTTGCCTTCGTACATGATGGTGGTCAGGCCAGTGAGCAGCGGCGCGTATATGATGTAGGAATGCCCCACCACCCAGCCAATGTCGGAGGCCGTGAACCAAACGTCTCCCGGTCGCCGCCCGTAGACCTGTTCCATGGTCAGGCGAGCGATGACGGCATGACCGCCGTTGTCGCGCACGACGCCTTTGGGCTTGCCTGTGGTGCCAGAGGTATAAAGGATATACAGCGGGTCGGTGCTGGCCACTGGTACGCAGGCCGCAGGCTCCGCGCCTTCAACAAAGGCGGCCCAGTCGATTTCGCCGTTATCCAAAATCGCCAAATGCTGATCCCGCTGCAAAACGACCACGTGCTCAACCCGGTGCTCAGCCAGGCGCCGGCCCTCGTCCAGCATCGGCTTGTATTCCACCAACCGTGTCGGCTCGATCCCGCAACTCGCCGTCAAGATGACCTTACAGCCGCTGTCATCGATGCGTGTGCTCAGCTCCGCACCGCTGAACCCGCCAAAGACCACCGAATGCACGGCACCCAGCCGCGCACAGGCCAACATGGCAAAAGCGGCTTCGGGAACCATCGGCATATAGATCAACACCCGGTCGCCCTTGCCCACGCCCAGTCGCTTCAGCGCGCCGGCAACACGCGCGACCTCGTCGCGGAGTTGGGTATAGGTAAAGCTGCGCTTGGTGTCGGATACTGGGCTGTCGTAGCAAATCGCTCGCTGGTCCCCCCGCCCGGCGAGAAAGTGGCGGTCCACAGCGTTGTAGCAGGTGTTCAGGACACCGTCCGGAAACCATTGTGTGGCCGGGGCCAGACGGGTGTCCAGCACGGTTTTCGGTGCTTCGTACCAATCAATCAGGTGCGCTGCCTCGCGCCAGAACCCTTCCGGGTCCGTCATCGCGCGTCCACGCAGCGCTTCGGCTTCACCGGCCATGCTTATTCTCCCCAAAACTCACTTCACCTGACCTGATCCCAAAAACCAAACCGTGCGGAGCCCTCCCAAGGCGCGCCTGAACCGCGCTCAGATCGCCAGATACCGATTACGCAGGTCTTCGTTTTCCAGAACTTCCTTCGCTGGACCGTCGTATACAACAGCGCCCGTGTCCAGAATAACGGCCCGGTCGGAGTATTTAAGCACAGCAAGAGCGTTTTGTTCTACGATGATTGTGGTGATCCCGGCCTCGCGGATTTGCTCGACGATGCCTTCGATCTCTCGCACGATGGTCGGCGCAAGGCCCTCATAGGGTTCATCAAGCAACAGCAGCTTGATATCCCGCGCCAAACCCCGCGCAACGGCGAGCATCTGTTGCTCCCCGCCCGACATAGTCACCGCCTCCTGCCGCCGCCGTTCGGCCAGCCGCGGGAAATGGTGGTAAATCCGCTCAAGCTCCCAGCCCACCGGTTCGGCGACCTGCGCGAGGGTCAGGTTTTCTTCAACGGTCAGACCGGGGATGATGCGGCGGTCTTCAGGGACCAGTTGGATACCGGCCCGGCTTGCCTGAAAGCCGCGCTTGTCGTGCATACTTTCGCCTTGCAAGTAGATTTCACCGCCTTTTAGTTCCAGTTCTTCAGCCCGCGCGATGCACTTGAGGGTTGAGGTCTTGCCCGCGCCGTTTCGCCCCAAAAGCGCGAGAACCTGTTTCTCTTCCAGCGTAAAGGAGACGTCAGACACACCACCCCCTTTCACGCAGATATTCTTCAACGATAACTTTGTGTTCTGACCACGGTTCGCTTGTCTGTAGCACTCCCCAAAGTTTCTCGAACGAGCCCTCCGCACTAATCAACAGCGATGGTATTGCCGCATCAAGCCTATCGACGAAGGCTTCTCGGTCTAATGCACTCTGGTTCACCATCTCTGGTCGCGAGACGAAATCCTCGCCAATGCTTACCGAAGGGAAACAATCTTCAATGATAGAAATAATAACGCCAAAGGAACGAGCGACATCTTCATCTTCATGCTCGAGCATCGCCAAAAAAAGAGGGTGCTCGGGATTCAAGTAGTAGCGAACCGCTCCATTGCGCACGTATTTCGACCATACGGGTGTCTTGCTGCCTGTTGGCTTGATCCTGCCGCCGCGAGATTGGAAGACGCGCCCAGATTGTATCTTTAGACCCTTTACAATATTGCGCAGTCTTGCCCGAAGCCCGGAGGGCAACTGAGCCTCCGACTTGTCGACTGTAATCTTCCATATTGCGTCGAGGCTGTTCGGGATGTTGACGGCAATCCTAACGAGCTGAGACAGCTCACCATGTTTGACCAGCCGGAACCAGGTCCCGTGCATAATCAGGCGGTGCTGTCGATAAACGTAAAAGCCTTGGCTACGCACTAATCCCTCTTCTCCTCCAAGCCTCTGATGCTCCGTGGTGGAGAGTTTGGAATAGTGGGGGAGAATGAACGCTTGAACGGTAAAAGGCTTACCTTCCAGCTCCAGATGTTCGACTGGCTTAGATTGGGTAGCAGGATGATCGCGCAAGAACGGATCAACTGGTTGCAGGATATCACCATTAAACTTTATGACGAGCTTCTGCAGTCCATGCTCACCTGCAAGATATCGATGGAATGTCAGCGCAAGTTCTGACTTTGCATGTGCGACAAGTTCATTGAACTCTCTGCTTTGAACCTTGCCGAATTCCGACAGCCGGTCACACTTTGTCCAGATGACTTCGGTGCCATCGTTCTCGAGCAGTTTCTGATTTGCAAGCTGCTTCGTCTCGGCTTCATCGAGAACCCCCATTCGAAAATCGTCAAGGTCATCGTGATCCCAGGATGCTCCGCAATATTTGTCCCTGTGCCGCGACAGCACCGTCAGTTTCCGGCACTGTGAGAACGATGCTGTCTTCATGCCCCAGCCGAAACGCCCAAGGTCGTCTGCGGCCCTCTCTTCATCAGGATTGCTGCTAGCTGGCCTCATAGCCTTGTGTAATTCTTGAATGGACATTCCGAGACCATCATCAAGGATGCGAACAATTGGGTCGCCATCCTCGCGAATGCAAAGCACCTCGATGTTGCGCGCTTTTGCCTTGATGGAATTGTCTAGTAGGTCCGCCAGTGCACTAGGAAGATCGTAGTTTCCGAAACTGCGAGCCGAAGTCATTAGCGCGGTGGCTTCAGGCGGGTTCTTGATAAAGCTGACCAACGTCAAGTTGTCGCAAGTGTGAGGGGCTTCTTAAAATGACTCATCACAGTGCAATGGTTAATCCCTTTTTTTAATTCGGTTCAGCATTGTAGCTCCAAATGCTTGAACGGGGGGCCAGAGCGCTCCAGCTCCACTTGGCGTTGCATTAGGTCTGAGCCGTAGGTCTGGACTGCGAGGTTAAACAGGGAGGCATTCTTGATTTTGGTGAGGTCAAACAAAGCGATCTCCTAGAGGTGTCTGAACGGAGGCTAGGCGTATCGCTGATAGAAATTCATTCGCCCTTGCACAGGGAAGATCCCTGAACAAGCGCGGTACTCATTTTGATGAGCGCATTGATTTCATTAAGGAAAGATAGAGCCGACTAAGAACAATCCCGCTAAAGGGCAGAAATTGATAACAAGTCAACACTCGTGCTGGCGATCATGATTTCCAACCACCTCGTCATGCCCCTGCTGCTGCGCTTCAACCTGCTCTCCAGCCAGCAAAACAGCGGTGGCGGCACTGTCAGCAGCAACCTGCGCCGACCGCTCCTGCTGATCCGCCGCCTGTCGGTACTGGTCACGATTTCGCTGGGTTACATTTACTACAGCTTCTCCCCCGACAACGGAAAACTCGCCAGCATCGGCTTGATTGCCTTTGTCGGCGTCGCCCAGTTCCTGCCCGCTCTGCTGGGCGGTTTGTTCTGGAAGGGAGGCACGCGATTTGGCGCTCAGTTGGGGCTGAGCCTGGGTTTTTTGGTGTGGTTGTTTCTGCTGGTGGTGCCCTCTATCGACATCGGTGGGCCGTGGGGGACTTTGAGCGCATGGGTGCAAGCCCTCCTTAACGCCTTTGACCGGGACCCGCTGAGCGTTGTCACGGTGCTGTCGTTGGCGCTGAACACGCTGGCGTTCATTGTCGGCAGCATCGTTTCCCGCCTTGGCCCCTTGGATCAATTGCAAGCCGCCGCCTTTGTCGACGTGTTCCGCAATCCCAACCCACAGGCCTCGCTGACTTGGCGGCGTTCGGTCCCGATCGAAGAGCTGCGCGATCTCTCGCAGCGGTTTTTGGGTCGGCGTGAGACAACAGCCCTGTTCGGCCATACCCTGCCCCAAGACGAGCGCGCGCTGTCTAATCTGGTCAGCCGGGTCGAAGCCGAACTGGCGTCGACCATCGGATCGGCTTCGGCGCGGCTGCTGGTCAGCCGCACGGGTCAGGGCGATAACCTGTCCGCTGCAGACGTTTATCGTATCCTCGATGAAGCCAGTCAGATCCACGAATACAGCCGCGAGCTGGAAAGCCGGACGGGTGAACTCAGGGCCGCAAACGCCAAACTGCAGGCTTTGGATACAATGAAAGACCTATTCCTCTCCCAAGTCAGCCACGAACTGCGCACGCCTATGACTTCCGTGCGGTCGTTCTCAGAGATTTTGGCCGAGGAACGCGACCTGCCCGAAGAACAGCGCCGTCGTTTCGCTGAGATCATCAGTCAGGAAACAGACCGCCTGACCCAGCTGCTGCACAATATTCTTCACCTTAACCGGCTGGAGAGCCAAGATGAAATCACCACCCGCAAATCCAATAAAGCAATGGCGGGTAACGCACCGGTGCGGCGAGGCCTGACGCTGCTCAAGCCGCTGGCGGACCAGCACGGGGTCATTCTGGATATCGCTTTGGAGGACTCCGAAGCCGCGATTGTTGGCGACTTCGACAGCCTTGAGCAAGTGGTGATCAACTTGCTTTCCAACGCCATTAAGTTCGCGGATGAAGACCAGCCGCGGTGCGAAGTGCGAACGCTTGTGCGCGATGGCACTTTCTACATCGAAATTGCCGATAATGGACCGGGTCTAAGCCCTGATTTCTTCTCGGCCCGGAGCGCGGAAACCATGCAAGCGGTGGATCACACGTCTCGGGGGCGGTGGCTGGGTAATGGTCTGGGCCTGACGATCTCCCGCCGAATTCTGAGCACCCACAACAGTACGCTCATCATCGCCAACACGGGCAAACCCGGCACTTGCATCCGCGCCGGCCTGCCACTGCAAACCCGCCAAGCCGACACCACTGGTTAACGCGGTGGGGCACAGGCAAACTGAGCGCGCGGTTATCGGTAAACCGTCTCCGGAACGGGTGTTTTGCATTTGGGTATCTGAAAACGACGGTTCCATGGTTGCTAACAGGTCAGTCGCGTCCTAGCCTTGATTGAAATAAATGTTTCATGCCTGAAATCGAGGGATCTGAATTTTGCGCCGAGCCACCACATTCGACGTTTCCCCTGAGACCCTGAAGCACGATATCCTCGACACCCTGTACTATGTGATCGGCAAGGACCCTGAGCACGCTCAGCCCTTTGATTGGATGGCCGCTCTCACCCGTCTCACACGACGTTACATCGCCAACACGTGGATCCAAGCCACGCAATCCACCTACGCCTATGACCGCAAGCGGGTCTATTACCTGTCGATGGAGTTCATGATTGGGCGGATCATCGAAGACGCGCTGCGCAATACCGGCTTGTACGATGCAGCCAGCGAAGCGCTGGCCAGTCATGGCGTGGACATGCAAGCGGTCATGGCCAGCGAACCTGATCCGGCACTTGGCAACGGCGGTCTGGGGCGGTTGGCGGCCTGTTACATGGAATCCATGGCGACGCTGGGGATCAGCGGCTTTGGCTATGGCATCCGATACAAAAGCGGGCTGTTCAAGCAGAGCATCGACCAGGGTTGGCAAGTTGAGGAGCCAGACGACTGGACCAATGGCGGTTCTTTCTGGGAGTTCCCGCGCTCTGAAGTGGCTTACGACATCGGCTTTATGGGCACGACCCGACAGCGCGACAAAGCAGTCTCCTGGAGCCCCGGCGAGACGGTCGAAGCCATGGCCAACGACTTTCCAATCATCGGCTGGCACGGTAAATCGGCGGCAACCCTGCGGCTATGGTCGGCGCGGTCAAAAGCGCCGCTGAACATGGCGGCGTTCGACCAGGGTGATTACCTCAGCGCCTATCGGCCCAAAATCATGGCCGAGGCTATTTCGCAAGTGCTCTACCCTAACGACAGCACAGAGCAAGGTAAGCGACTGCGGCTCAGTCAGGAGTATTTCTTCTCCGCCGCTTCGATTAAGGACATCATCCGCCGCTATATGACCAACCACAGCGACCTGCGCAATCTTCCCGACAAAGTAACGATCCAGCTCAACGACACGCATCCGGCCATCGCTATCCCGGAGTTCGTACGGTTGTTGATGGATGAGCATGGCGTGGCACTGGCAGATGCGTTTGCGCTTGCGCAGCGGACGTTCAACTACACCAACCACACCTTGCTGCCCGAAGCTCTGGAGACCTGGCACGTCGGGCTGGTCGGTGATCTGCTGCCTCGGCACATGCAACTGATCTACGAAATCAACGCGCACGTGCTGAGCCAGCGCCGCTCCGACACTGGCAATCGGGACCCTTACCTTTCCGATGTTTCCCTGATTGAAGAGCAAGGCGGCGGGTTTGTGCGGATGGGGCACTTGGCCTTCATCGGCTCGCGGCGCACCAATGGCGTCTCGGCGCTGCATTCGGATTTGGTCGAAAGCCAGCTATTCCGGACGCTGGGCACGCATTTTCCCGGCAAAATCACCAATGTCACCAACGGCGTGACCCCGCGCCGCTGGCTGAATGGCTGTAATCCGGGGCTGGCAGCATTTGTCACGGATGCAGTGGGCGAAGGCTGGCAGACTGATCTGGCCCGGCTGCGCGGCCTTGAGGCTTTGGCGGATGACGCCAGCGCCCTCGAACAATTCGCCGCCGTAAAGCGCGCCAACAAATCAGCGCTGGCGGCCTACATCGCCGATGAAGTGGGCATCACAGTCGCCCCCGATGCCCTCTTCGACAGCCAGATCAAGCGCATCCACGAGTACAAACGCCAGTTGCTCAACGTCCTGCACGCGATTGCACTCTACCTGGACATCAAAGACCGCGGGATCAGGCGGGTTGCGCCAACGGTCAAGATATTCTCTGGCAAGGCCGCTGCCAGCTATACCCGCGCCAAAGAGATCATCCGCCTGATGCACGGCGTTGCGGAAAAGGTGAACAGTGACCCCGCGGTCGGGGATGCGCTCAAAGTCGTGTTCATGCCCAACTACCGGGTGACCACTGCGGAAATGATCATCCCCGCAACCGACCTCTCTGAGCAGATTTCCACCGCTGGCATGGAAGCCAGTGGCACCGGCAATATGAAGTTTGCGCTCAACGGCGCGCTGACCATTGGCACGCTGGATGGGGCAAACGTCGAAATTCGTGAGCAGGTGGGTGCGGAGAACATTGAGATTTTCGGACTGACCGCTGAAGAAGTGCACGAGCGCCGCTTGACCGGCCAATGCCCCAGCGACTTGTCCAACCCCTTGGATATGAAGGTTCGCGTTCTGGATGCTATCGCGTCAGGCACCTTTGGCG
>PAFB01000114.1 GCA_002700865.1 Rhodospirillaceae bacterium | reverse complement strand
GCCCCCAGCTTAGTAAAAGCGTCAGCCGCGGCGCGGTCTGTCATTTTGGTCAAGACTCCCTGAACGTGGGCAGCCCGCACGTCTGTTGGCTGTCCAGTTCCGGGCTGGTTAGTAGCGGTAAGGCTCGGGCTTAAACGGACCGTCCTGAGTCACACCAATATAGGCTGCCTGCTCCTGACTCAGCTTGGTCAGTTGCGCGCCGACCTTTTCCAGATGCAGCTTGGCGACCTTTTCATCCAGATGCTTGGGTAGAACGTAAACCTTGTTCTCGTAGTTTTCCGCGTTTTGCCACAGCTCAATTTGCGCCAGCGTCTGGTTTGTGAACGAAGCCGACATCACAAAGGACGGGTGGCCGGTGGCGTTGCCGAGGTTCACCAAGCGCCCTTCGGAGAGCAGGATAATCCGCTTGCCGTCCGGGAACTCAACCTCGTCGACCTGTGGCTTGACATTGTGCCACTTGAAATTCCGCAACTGCGCCACCTGGATCTCGTTATCAAAGTGGCCGATGTTGGCGACGATGGCGCGGTCGTGCATGTCGCGCATGTGGTCAACGGTGATGATGTCGATATTGCCCGTGGCCGTGATGAAGATATCGCACTGCGGTGCAGCATCTTCCATGGTAACGACCTCATAGCCTTCCATGGCTGCCTGCAGCGCGCAGATAGGGTCCGCTTCGGTAACCATCACCCGACAGCCTGCGTTGCGCAGCGATGCCGCTGAGCCCTTGCCGACATCACCAAACCCGGCGACACAGGCAACCTTGCCTGCCATCATCACATCGGTGCCGCGACGAATGGCGTCCACCAGCGATTCACGACAACCATAGAGGTTATCGAACTTGGACTTGGTCACGCTGTCGTTAACGTTGATCGCTGGCACCTTGAGCTTGCCATCCCGCGCCATTTCATACAGGCGGTGCACGCCGGTCGTGGTTTCCTCTGACAGGCCCCGCACGTCGTCGAGCATTTCCGGGTAGTTATCGTGCATGATCTGGGTCAGGTCGCCGCCATCGTCGAGAATCATATTCGGCGTCCAGCCGTCCGGGCCGGTGAGGGTTTGTTCGATGCACCACCAGAATTCTTCCTCGGTTTCGCCCTTCCAGGCAAACACCGGCGTGCCGCAGGATGCGACCGCCGCGGCGGCCTGATCCTGTGTCGAGTAAATGTTGCACGATGACCAGCGCACCGTTGCCCCAAGCGCTTCCAGCGTCTGGATCAGCACGGCGGTCTGGATGGTCATGTGCAAGCAACCAGCGATGCGGGCCCCCGCCAAGGGCTTGCTGTCACCGTACTCCTCGCGCAGCGCCATCAGGCCTGGCATTTCCGTCTCGGCAATCGCGATTTCTTTGAGGCCCCAGTCGGCGAGACCGATATCCGCCACTTTGTAGTCCGCTGCGCTCATTTCCATTCTCCTTGGGCAAAGTGCCTGCTTTAGGTGGTTTACATAACCAAAATGGATCCGCAGCAACAGTTAAACAACGTCGCAGCTTTGCGATACCAGACCCGAGCTTGAAGAAAATCGGCATTCGGGTAAGGCTTTTGAAAAGCACGCGGATACCGTGTGCCACAGCGATAAAACGCGCAAAATGGCAGAAAGGGAAAAGCCCATGGCTTTGGTTCTCTACGGTCGTAAGGACTCAATCAATGTCCAAAAAGTGCTCTGGCTCCTGACTGAACTGGGTACCGAGTTTGACGTCATTGAGAAGGGCGGCGCATTTGGGGGGCTTGAGGACGAAGATTTCAAAGCCATGAGCCCCTTCGGTCGAGTGCCGGTGCTCCGAGATGGGGATTTTACCCTCCCCGAATCAAACGCCATTCTCCGCTATCTGGCCCAAACCCAGCCCGGTGGCGACGCCTTCTACCCCAACGACCCTCAGACCCGCGCCAAAATCGACAGTTGGATGGACTTTGGCAGCATGTCGCTCTACCCCGACTTTATGAAGACCTTCTCCATGGTCGTTCGGACGCCGCCCAAAGAGCGCAAGATGAACGTCCTCGCCATGTCGACGCGCCGGGTTCAGATGGAGTGCCTCAAGATTGGTCAGGCGCTTGGCGATAAACCTTGGATCATGGGGGAGAGCATCACGTTGGCGGACATCGCGACGGGCGTTTACATGTATCGCTTCTGGTCGCTCCCGGTGATTACCCGTCAGCGACAGGGCCGGGTCGAAAGTTGGACCGCTCGCCTGACTGAGCGCCCCGCTTATCAGCAGGTCGTTGCCACCGATTACCGCCACATGTTCCCCAGCGCCGCCGCGCATCACTAAAGGCACGGCGCAGCAGCTTACCTCACAGCGCGCAGGGGCCCAAAGTGGTTAGCAATCCGGACGCTTTCGGGGATCGCTGATCGCGTAGAGATAAGGCTCTGCAATCCGCTCTCCGCGATGGTTCACCGGCCAGGGCGAGATCGGGATGATTTCGCAAAAGACCGGCGCCAACCTCGCCCTTCCCTCCGCTGCGGAAGGGGTAAGGACCAGCATTGGCCCCTCCGTCTCGTTCGGGCTTTCACTATCGCTTTTCATGTCGCTATCTGCGCTGCCACTGACCATCAGTTCAGGCCAGGAATAGCGGCTGAATTGGTGGGGCCTTAAGTCCAGACCGACCGATGGCAAAACACGCTTTTGGTGAAAGGCTGTCTGTGCGGCCAAATGGTAGTAATTTCCGACAATCACGTGCCCCGGATAGGCCTGATCCCGGTATTCCTGCAGCTTGTCTAGCGACCCTTTCCACCCCAGCATGTCCCGCGCATTGGCCAGCATAAAGCGCGGCTCCCGCATACCAATCGGCACAAGCACCAGAAGCACGAGAGCGAGCGAGGGCAGGGTGCCAAGCAAGGCCCAGCGCTGGGTTGAAACACCCTGCCTTTGGGTGGCGCTCCCCGTCCCCGTCCTCGTCCTCGTCCTCGTCCTCGTACCCGGCCAGTATAAGCTGCCCAGAAACATCAGCCCCAGTGCGCTCGGGATCAGCCAATTGAGGTAGATTTCCCGAAACCAGCTCAGCCCCAGAAAAAATAGCGAAGGCAGGACAGCAAACAGCGCCAGCGCAACAATCGCAGCAGACCCCGACACCCCTCTGATCCGGCGCAGCCCTAACACCACCGGAGAAAGGCCCGCAAACAACACCAGCGCCAGTGCGCACAGAGCCAGACGCTGCGCCCTTTGGGCAAGAGTGTCAGGGGCGGCAAGCGGATTATCTGTTGGCGTGACAAGCAAGTGCTCGCCGCCAACGTGCTTGAAGGTTACCCAATCATTGAAAGCGTTCCACAGGACAAAAACGGCCATCAATGCCGTGATCAGTGCAACAGCGATCCAAGGCCCCTCGTGGCGCAAATGGCGCCTTCCCTTGGGATGGACCAGCACGCCCATCCCTAGCGCAGCAATCCACAGGCTCGCCGAAACCTTGGCCGAAAAGGCCAGTCCCAGCGCCAATCCCGCACCTATCCAGAACCAACGGCTCGCCGATGAGCCATCCGGCTGGCGCTGCAGCGCTTCAATCCCGAGCCAAAGCCCAAGGCTCAAAAAGCACAGCATCGCGGTATCGTGCGTGTAGAACAGGCCAAGGCTCCACAAAACCGGGCTGGTCAGCGTCAGGCAGAGAAAGCCCCATTCTGCCCGCCGCCAGGAACCACCAGCGCCCGCCACCCGCCGGTGCAGCACCAGCCCGCGCGCTGCCAGCGCCAGAAACAGGGTGGTTGCAAAGGTCAGCGTGGTCGCCACTGCGCGCAAAACCCATGCATGATCACCAAGCACGGTGACAAAGGGCGCAAGTAGCCACCCGGTCAAAAACGGCTGATCATAATAGGCGAAATCCAGGCGTTGGCTCCAGGACCAGTAATAGGCCTCGTCATGGATCGGACCCGTGCCGAACATCAGCGCGAAGCGAACCAGCAGCATGAGCAGCAGGGCAAACCATAAACGGTAGGAAAGTCCCAGCAGAGAGCGGTCGAAGGGCATTGCGGGCACCACTAACCTTCCCGCATTCGGCGCTGCATGCGCTGGACCAGCAGGGCGCGCTGAGGCGGCAGGGTCCAGTTGTGCACGTTAAAAACCCGGCGTTCCAGAAAATGACCGGACAACTGCAAACCCGCCACAATCGCCGCTTCGTCCGCCGCCCCGCTTCCAATCAGAAATCCCGGCAGAGGTAACAGGCGCTCAAGGTAAGGCTCAGCGGCCGTCGCCGACACAGCCCGGCCAGACTTTGGCGATACGTGAGTGAGCGCATCCGTTTCACCGGTGACCGCACAGGATGACAAATCCAGCCCAAAGCCGAGGATTTCCAGCAACCCAAGCTCAATCCGAACCAACAAAGCCGCCCAGTGCTCCGATTGCAGCTGATCGAGCCAGACATTCATAGCGGCGTAGAGCCCCGGCGCCGGTTCGCGCTCCGGCAGAGCCGTATCGATGAGCGCGCACAAGCTTGCCAGCGCGGCGAGACGATCGGGGTCGTGCATGATCCCCGCTGCGGCGCTGTCGATCATTTCCGCCCGGTAAGTGCCCAGATGCTCGTTCAAGCGTGCCGCCCACGAGCAATCGAGGCGATTGCCGACTTCGAAACTGGCTCGGTTCCTTTTGGCACCGCCACCATGCACCAATCCAGCGTGGCGACCCATTTCTTCAGTCAGAACATTGACCACCAGATCGCCCTCGCCATAGCGGCGAGCGGATAAGACAATCCCCGGCATACGCCATTCAACCATGGTTCCAATTTCCCAGACGGCCCCGATGTTTCAGCGGTGATACCACGAGGGCACCTGTGGCGTCACATTGTGTAGAAAGTGGCTGTGGATGAGAAAAATCGCCACATGCGTTCTCGTTTGTTCTCCAATGTGAGTCTTCCGAGTCACAGCCCTGCCAAGTGGAGCAAATTTGTCGCATAATGCCTCTTGCTTCCGAGTCGTTTGTTAGCGTATCAAGGTCATGCAGCTTTGGGGCAGCGAGAATATTGACCGTACCTGCATTTAATTTTCGGTTTCTTTTCAATGCTTTACCGCTTCCTGTATGCAGAATTTGGGGTGCGAGCAGGAAACTTATGTGTGGCCCAAGGCTCAATAAGGGAATGTGGCGATCGCTGATTGCCGCTTTCCAACCAAATGGGCGAAATATCGCTCTAAATAAGCGGGTGGGATGCTAATTACTGCTTTTTTTCGAGGTTTTTGGCGGGATCATCTAATGCGAGCATAAAATTGCTCAAAATAGGCAAGAGAAGAGTCGTTCAAATCTGATCGTGCTTTTTATCACGTGGGCTGTCATTTGCCGGGCTGGTTTGCCGCAAATGACAGCTTTCACGATCTGATCCGTACCAAAAGACTTGAGCCTCTGGCATTGTCGCGAAAATGCCCTTTTTAATCTGTGCCAAACTCGCCTAAAAGGGCGCATAATTTGGTCGCCAATATATAGAAAGGCGAGTTGCATGACCGCAGCCGCACAAAAACGAAACCGAGGTGCCGGCGCACCAAACCCCGCGCGCAAAGCCCTGAACAGCGCCTCAGTCGGTTTCTGGGCTATCCTCATCACGTCTGTCTTCACCAACCTGCTGCTGCTGGTAAGCCCCATATTTATGTTGCAGGTCTATGACCGGGTGATCCCGTCACAGTCTGAGCCGACCCTCTATGCGCTGATGGGGATTGCGATTGGATTGATCGCGCTGCTGGCATTGCTGGAGTCTGCGCGGGCACGCATTCTTGCCAACGTCGGGCGCTATGTTGACCGGGAGTTATCTGGTCAGGTTTTTGGCTCGTTGTTCCGGGTTCGCGCGGCTTTTGGCGCAAGACCAGGAGACGCAGGTACGCAGCCGCTGCGCGACCTCGACCAACTGCGTAACTTTCTGTCCTCTAACTCAGTGCTGGCCTTCTTCGACGCCCCGTTTGCACCGTTTTTCATTGGTTTGCTGTGGTTCTTGCACCCATGGCTGTTCTGGATGTCCCTGATCGGGGCCATCGTTATTTTCGTTCTGGCGTTGATTGCTGAAATTTCGACGCGCGGACTGTTTCGTGAGGCGGGGCGGTTCGGCGTTCAGGCCAATGCGTTCTCTGAGAGCTCGCTGAAAAACGCAGGTTCGCTGGAAGCCATGGGGATGCTCACGCGCCTGCTCACGCGGTGGATGAACAAACACGACCCGTCTGTCTATTATTCCTCGCGCGCGGTCAGCCGTCTGGGTGCCATTCAGGGGACGACCAAGGCCATTCGTCTGGGGCTGCAAATCGGTGTCCTGGGGATTGGTGCCTATCTGGCGATCCAGCCCGGCGCGACCTTTACCGCCGGCATGATGATCGCCGGTTCGATCATCATGGGCCGAGGCCTTGCCCCGGTGGAACAGGCCATCGGCGCGTGGCGCGGTGCTATTCAGGCGCGGCAGTCGTACGTTCGCTTGGTCGGATTGCTCGATGACGTGCCAAAGCGCGCCGAAGCGATGGAATTGCCCCAGCCCAAGGCATCACTGGTGGTCCGTGACCTTGTCGCCCAACCGCCAGGCACGCAAAAGCCGGTCATTCGCGGTTTGTCTCTGGACGTGCAACCGGGTGAGTTCATGTGCGTTCTAGGCCCTTCGGGGGTGGGTAAATCGACGCTGGTGCAATGCATCACCGGGGTTTGGCCTGCTCGCGGCGGTACTGTCCGGCTGGATAACATCGACGTTTACACGTGGAACTCCGCGGATCGGGGCAAATACCTCGGTTATCTGCCGCAATCCATCGATCTGTTTGACGGCAACGTCGCAGAGAACATTTCCCGTTTTGAAGAGATTGATAGCCAGAAGGTCGTTTCTGCGGCCCAGCAAGCCCATTGTCACTCCCTGATCCTTAACCTAGCCCGCGGTTACGAGACGCCCTTGGGTGAGAGTGGGGCGGGGCTGTCCGGGGGACAGCGTCAACGTCTGGGGCTGGCCCGCGCTATGTACAACGACCCTGTGCTGGTGGTGCTCGATGAGCCCAATTCCAACCTGGATCAGGAAGGTGAAGAGGCTTTGGCCCGCGCCATTCTTGGGCTCAAGCGCCGCAATGCCGCGATTATTGCCGTGACACACAACCGCAATCTGGTCGGCATCGCCGACAAGCTCTGCATCATGCGCCCCGACCGGGCCATTGTCGGGCCGAAAGCAGTGGTTTTGGACGCGGTAAAGAAAGAGCAGGAAGAAGCGGCGGCTTCGCAGGCCAAGCAGAAGAAAGCCGCCGAGAATGAGACGTTGGCACGGGCCGCCGCTGCGAAGCCTGCTGTGCCCAAAACCGAACAACCCGGCCAACCGGCTGAAGATGGCTCCGAAGATGGTAACGACGAATGAGTGATCAGAAACAAGAGACCACTGGCGAGCCAGAACGCGATCCAAACGCGGCCCAGCCCGATACGGGACGTGCCGGGGCTGAACAGCGCGCGCTGGAAGCGATCTATTTGCCTGCACGCACTGAGGACAAGAGTGAGCTTGCCCTGATTGAGAAATCAGACCGCCCTGTCACCATTGTTCGAGACTGGACTGTGGTGTGGGCTTTCATGGCGCTCTTTATCGGGTTTGGCGGGTTCGTCGCGTGGGCGTCGCTGGTCAAACTGTCTCAAGGGGTCTTTGCTCAAGGGCAGGTCGCTGTGGACACCCAGCGCAAGACCGTCCAGCACCTCGAAGGCGGCATCATTCAGAACATCTATATTCGCGAAGGCGATATGGTCGAAGCCGGGCAGGTTCTCATCGAGCTTGAAGGGGTTCAGTCGCGCTCTCGCCGGGATCAGATCGTCAAGCGTCTGGGCGCGCTGACAGCGACGCTGGACCGCCTTAAAGCCGAGCAGGCCAACAACGGCTCTCTCGCCTTCACAGACTTGAGGGCGCTTGGCCTGTCACGGTCGGACGAAGCGGAAATATTTGGACAACAGCGGGAGCTGTACGTCGATCGCCTTGATCAATTGCAGGGCGCGAAGGATCTGCTGGTCAAGCGGATGGCGCGCTTTGAGGAGGATATATCTGGCCGCCTAGCACAGATCCGCGCCCTCGATAACGAACGGAGCATCATTCAGCAGGAACTCAACAACCTGCGCAGCTTGCTCGAACGCAACCTGACGCAAAGGGATAAGGTGGTCGCACAGCAACGGGCTTTGGCGGAAAATGAATTCCAGATCGCACAGCAGCGCTCGGCCATCGGGCAGTTGGGTGTGCAGATTGAGGAAGCCAAGGCTGAATCCGCACAGCTGGAGCGTGACCGCCGACGTGAGATTTCCGAAGAAATTGCCAAATCCCAGAACGCCATTCTTGAAATTCAGGAGGAGCTGCTCGGCCTGCGCGACGTGGTTTCGAGAACACAGATTACCTCCCCGCAGAAGGGGCGGGTTCTGAACCTTTCATTCGCCACCGTAGGCGGCGTAATTCCGCCCTCAGAGCCGATCATGCAGATTGTTCCCGAAGATGACGAATTGGTGGTCGAAGCCCGCTTACGGACGATTGACCGAGATTCTGTTCGCAACGGTGCCGACGTGAACGCACGCTTTACGGCGTTTCCGGTCCGGGGCACGCCGGAGCTTATCGGGCAGGTTGAAAGCATCTCCGCCGACGTGGTCACTGACCCCAATAGCGGGGAGCCGTACTACAATCTACGCGTGACGTTTACGCCTGAAGAGTATAAGCGCCTTAATGACGCCTTAGCGATTCAGGCTGAGAATTCGAGCCGGGATCTGAAATTAACGCCGGGTATGCCGGTTGATATCTTTGTCGATAATGGCGAACCACGGCGACCCATCGATATTTTCTTTGAGCCGCTTGAAGAAGTCATCGACAAGGCCCTGCGAGGGAGCTGACCATGACAGCGAAACCTAACAACTCTCGATCCTCGTTCACGGGTAAGCCGCGGTTTCTGCGGCGGTCGATGAGCGTTTTCTTTGGCTTGTTGGGCGCGCTGACATGGGCGTCTATGGCGCAGGCGCAAACGGTGTTTTACCCCGTTGCGAACGCCATCTATGACGCGTTGAACCGAGACGCACGTATTGGTGCTGCGCAGGCGGTGGCCGATGGTGCGCGCTATACCATCAGCCAAGCCAAAGCAGGCCGCTACCCGACTGTCCGGTCGGTCTCGGACTTCTCCGGCAACCCGTTTACGCTGGATTCAACCCAAGTGCTGGGGGTCGCGGTCGACCAGCCTGTTTTCGACTGGGGCAAAACCCGCGCGGAGGTACAGGCAGCGCGGCGGCTGGCTGAGGCAGAGCTTGCTTTGGTGGATGCCACGCGGCTGGATATCGCTGAAGAAGTGACGACGGCCTACGTGACGCTTGTCCGCGAAAAAGAAGCCCTCAATATCCTTCAGCGGCAGCTCGAAGACCTCCGCCAACAGGTCGGCGGCTTGCAAGCGCAGGTCTCCGCCGGGGTCGCGACGCGTGTTGATTTGCGCAAGGTTGAAACCGAAATCTCGCTGACCCGCTCGGAGATTGCCCGTGCCGAGTATCAGGTCGTGCGCGCTGAGCAGCAGTTGCAGCGGCTGACCGGCTCAGGGCAGGCGTCGAGCGTCAACCAAGAGCAGCTGGAAAACTTCTACCTCGCCTTCCGCGCGACCACGCTGGAGGAGGCGCAGACCCGCGCACAGCTAAACCACCCTGAAATCATCGCCTTCTCCCGCCGGTTGGCGGCGAAACAGGCTGAGGTGCTGGCGGCTCAGCGAGGACGTTTCCCGGGCATAAACCTGCGGGCGCAACTTGCCGGAGGGTGGCGCAATGGTGAGTTTGGCGACGAGTCCGGGCTGTCGATCAACCTGTCTGCGCCGCTGTACCAAGGCAACCGTTTGTTCGCCGGTCAAAAGCGGGTGGAAGAGGAACTCAAAGGTCTGCAGCAGGAATACGTTTTCGAGCTGGAACGCTTGGTTGAGAACATTACCTTCGGCTGGAACAACATTTCCTCGCTGGAGCGCTCCGTTGGTCAGCTGCAACAGCAGGTCAGACAGAACCAGTCGCGGGTCTCAGATGTAGAAGAAGAGCGCCGCGCTGGTTTGGCAACAACGGGCGATGTCATTGATGCCAAGAAAGCGTGGTTCCGCAGTCAGGAGTTGGTTGTTGACGAAATGAGCCGGCTCAATGAAGCCCGGACCATGCACCTGTTGGACATGGGGACTGTTCAGTAAGGCTCGACCGGTCAAGCCTGCGTTGGGCTTTCACTCGTGAAGGCAGTCACACTCGACCACCGCTTGATTTCAGTGTTTTTCGCCTGAAGCCGGCGTGTTGGCTTCGGTTCGTCTTTGTACATGCGCTGATTATGCGAACGCGACTTGTCGCACCAGCAATCGAGACATTTTGTCTGATTTTCCAAGACTTTTTCGACATGGCTTCGGCGTGTACAGCCAGCATGGCGCAACAATCTTGCGCGGATTGCTGATATTTTTGAACAGTCCGCGCCCTTAGGCCGCACCTCAACGGAACATTAAATTTCCGCATAGCAGTTAAACGAGCGAGAATCGCACTACCTGTGTTACAAGCTCAGAAATAGGTCAGCAATGCAGACATAATTTTGGGTCGTCGTGTGGAAGCACGGTGGCCCTTTAGTGTCACTAGGGCGTTATAAACGAGAGGGAACGGATTTGCAGGCTACGCAAAAAGATACCAAGGCCGTGAGTTTGCTCGATTTTGCCGAAGATCATTCCAGCTGTGGAGTGGGCTTCATTACGCGGAAGTCGGGTACGTTTTCACACGACATCATCGAAAAGGTGCACGAAGCGTTGTGCGCTGTCCCTCACCGGGGCGGCATGGGCGCAGACGGTACAGGCGATGGTGCGGGTATCTGCGTGGACCTTTCGCCGAAATTTTTCTCCAAGATTTCAGGCGAGGAGGGGCTCGAATTTGGGAAGTTTGCCGTTGGTAACTTCTTCCTGCCTGCGCGCGCCGACATGCATGGCACCGCCATCAGCATTATCAACAAGGCGCTGAGGCATTACGACTTCCACGTGATCAGCCAGCGCCGCGTTCCGGTGAACAAAGGCGCGTTGCTCGACGCTTCGATTGGCGCGCAACTGGATATGCACCAGTGGGTGTTTGTGCCCGACGATACCAGCCTTAACACCAAGCAGATCGATCAGGCCGCTTACGATATTTTGCTGGAGATTGAAGAGCAGGCGTTTACGCGGGAAGAGCTGGCCGGGTTCTATCCGGTATCACTGTCCTCTCGCACGCAAGTCCTCAAGGGCCAGCTGAACTCCTGGGAGGTGGTGCCTTATTTCCACGACCTGCAAGACCCGGATTACGAAGCCCGCTCGCTGTTCTTCCACACGCGGTTTTCGACCAACACCGACAGTCAGCCCGCCATGGCACAGCCGTTTCGGCAGATGGCACACAATGGTGAGTTGAACACTGACAAGAAAAACCGGCTGTCTGAAGCTGCAATTGCGCGGACCAAGAACCGCAGCATCATTTGTCCCGTCGGCCAATCTGACTCGGCGCGTCTGGACCAGACACTGTCGCGGCGCATTCATGAAGATGAGTTGGAGATGATCGAAGCGGTCATCGCTATGATGCCTCCCGCGTGGGAAAACGACCCGTCCATCCCAAAGCACATCCGGGATATGCTGGAATACTTTTCGCTGTACGAAGAAAAGAACGACGGTCCGGCAGCTGTGATTTTTGGTGACGGTGAAGTCGTTGGTGCGCGTTTGGACCGTTTGGGTTTGCGCCCGCTGCGGTCGATTGAGACCGAGGAATATCTCTGCGCCATGTCCGAGGCTGGACAGATTGATTTTCCGCCAGAAACCGTGATTTCCCGGGACCGTGTGAAGTCGGGGGGGACGCTCTACTACGACCACGTCCGCGGCCGGTCTTTCAATACGATGGAAACGCTGGAAGACCTCGCCAGCCGCAAGGACTACGCAACACTGCTGGAAGCTGCGCGGATTAATCTGGACGCGATCCCCGTGCCTACGCAGTCGTCGGAGCCCGCCAACGATGAGCTTAACGTGCATCAGCGGATGGTTGCCTACAGCCTCAATCAGGAAAGCCTGAAACTGCTCATGGACCCCATGTTGCAGACCGGCGCGGAGAAGGTCTCCGCCATGGGTTATGGCTATGCGATCAACAGCCTGACCGATGAGGAAGGCGGGATGGCGAAGTACTTCAGCCAGCGCTTCGCCCAAGTGACCAATCCACCCTTGGACTCCATCCGTGAGGCCGATGGGATGACCCTTCGCGTGGCGCTGGGCTCCCGGCCAATGTTTACTGCGGATCAGACCAAGCAAATCGTGATCCCGTCACCAATCCTGACCCCGACGGAATTGGCGCAACTCGAAGCGCAGGCGGAAGCGCCGGTCGCGCGCTTTGACATGCTGTTTGACCACGGGCCAAAGGTGGATAGCGATGCACTGGAAGACGCGCTGAGCGCCTTGTGTGACGCTGTTGAGGCGACAGTGCGGGAGCAGGGCGGCATCATCATCATTTCCGACCGCGGGATTAGCAAAACGCGCGCGGCGCTGCCGCTCATCCTGACGGTTGCGGCGCTGAACCAGCGTCTTATTGCTGAGGGCTTGCGGTTCAACGCTTCGATTATTGCCGAAAGCGGGCAGATTGCATCGTCGCACCACGTTTCGACGGCTCTTGGCTTTGGTGCATCGGCGGTGATGCCGCTGTCAGTGGTCGCGCGGGCCATGGACAAGAACGCCAGTGCGGATGACCAGGCGGCTGCGATTAAGAAATACGTGAAGGCCTGCGAAAAGGCGCTGATGAAAACGATGGGGAAGGTCGGCTTGTGTACGGCTGAGTCGTACATTGGCGGAGAATTCTTCGAGCCGAACTTTTTCGATACCAACACTGGCAAGCTCGCCGACTTCTTCCCGAACATGAACGCACCGGTCGGCGGTGTGGGCTTCGAGACGGTGGTGAAAAGCGCTTTTGATTGGCACAGCCACGCGGTTTCAGTCGCTGAAGAAGGCGATATTCCATTGCTCGGGCTGTTCAAGGAACGGAACGACGGCGCAGGACATTCCTACGGGCTGGTCGCTGTGCGCGGGTTTGAGGACCTGACAGCAGAGCCGATCAAGCTTGCTTCCAAAGGCACTGCACAGGCCAACGAGATTGAGCTCAGTGACCAAGATATGTCGCTGAACACCGTGAGCCGGCTGTTTGATGCTTTTGGCGTTGACGACCGGGCCTATGTCGATACGAGTTTCGACCGCCGGACAGCCGAAGAGATCAACGATTTTGATATGACGCCCGGCTACCGCGCCTTCATTGACATGATGGGCAAGGAGCGAGCCAAGCGCCCAGCGGCGCTGCGGGACGTTCTGTCGTTTCCAGTGGACCTGAGCGACTGCGCGGATGCTGAGGCCATTCGTGGCAAGCTCGCCCTGTTCGACTGGCGGGGTAACATCACCCTTGCTGTGCAGGGCGCTGAAGCCGACACGGTTGAAGCGGCGGTAAAGGGCACTAAAGCCGAGGGCAAGGTTCAGGTTATCGGCGCGCCGCTTGCACTGGCTGACGTGCAAACAGCGGCGGACATCTGTGAGACTTTTGCCGGGGGCGCCATGTCGCATGGTGCGCTTGTTGCCGCTGCGCATGAAGCGGTTGCTCACGGGATCAACATGGTCGGCGGGTTTTCGAACTCTGGTGAAGGCGGCGAGCACTTCACCCGCTATGGCACTGTACGCGCGAGCCGGATCAAGCAAATTGCGTCGGGGCGCTTTGGGGTGTGGACAGGCTACCTTGCTGATCCAAGCCTTGAAGAGCTGGAAATCAAAATTGCTCAGGGCGCCAAGCCGGGCGAGGGTGGGCAGTTGCCCGGCGCGAAGGTTACAGTGGAAATCGCCGCTGCGCGTGGTGGTACGCCGGGCGTTGAATTGGTGTCCCCACCACCGCATCACGATACGTACTCGATCGAAGACCTCGCTCAGCTGATCCATGATTGCAAAGCTGCGCGTGTTCGGGTGATCGTCAAGCTGGTTTCCTCTGAAGGCATTGGCACCATTGCCGTTGGCGTTGCCAAGGCCGGTGCTGACCTGATCAACATCGCCGGCAATACCGGTGGCACAGGGGCCGCGCAGGTCACGTCGCTAAAGAATACGGGTCGGGCGGCTGAAATTGGACTGGCCGAGGTGCATCAGGCCCTGTGTCGGACCGGACTGCGGCAGAAGGTAAAACTGCGCTGCTCAGGCGCTCATCAGACTGGTTCCGACGTGGTGAAATCCGCGCTGATGGGCGGGGACAGCTTTGAGTTTGGCACGACAGCGCTGATGATGCTGAAGTGCGTGATGGCAAAGAACTGCAATGTCAAATGCCCTGCGGGTCTCACGACCAACGCTGAGGCTTTTGAAGGCGACCCTCGGGCGTTGGCGCAGTACTTGATCAACGTCGCGCATGAAGTACGCGGTATTTTGGCCTCGCTAGGCCTGAAATCACTGGAAGAAGCACGCGGCCGGACTGATCTGCTGCAACTGCTTAAGCATCAGAACAATGTCGGTCAGATGGACATGAACCGCATGCTCGCGGTTCAGACTGAGCGGCGGATTGATGACCCGGTTTATCTCGAAGCGAACTTTGAGGTTGATGACGCGCTGTGGGAACAGGTGCGCCCGCAACTGCTGGCAGCATCCGCCCAGACCATCTCGATTGATTTCGAACAGCGGTTGTCCAACCGCAACAAAACCACCGGCGGCCAGCTTGCCATCGACGTCGAGCGGCTGTTGCAGCACGGAATGGACCCGGCGACGGCTGAAAAATCACCGATGATCGAGGTCGATGATCGCGGGCATCGCAAACTCAAGCCTCAGACCTTGCGCGTGAATACCCGCGGCGCAGCGGGGCAGTCTTACGGTGCGTTCTGCAACGCCGGTATGGTGATGCACCACAAGGGCACGGCCAATGATGGCGTGGGCAAGAGCCAGTCTGGCGGGATCGTTGCGATTGTGTCGCCCGGCGGCGGAGAGCGTGAAAACGCCCTGATCGGCAACTTTGCTCTTTTTGGTGCGACCGGGGGTGAGCTGTTTGTCGAAGGCCAGGCCGGTGACCGCTTCTGCGTCCGCAACTCTGGCGCAACGGCGGTGATCGAAGGCGTGGGCGACTTTGGCTGTGAGTACATGACCAACGG
>PAFB01000113.1 GCA_002700865.1 Rhodospirillaceae bacterium | reverse complement strand
TGATCTTTGGCCGACTCACGCTTCTTCAAAACGGCCGGGCCCTTCACGCTTGGCCGTTTGCTTTTGGCGCTTGGCTTGGATGAGCGGTGGGAGGAGAAGGTTTACCCGGTCGGGCAGACCTTCACAGGCGTCGCTGCCCTCGACATGGCAGAGCCGGATCAGCTGAGCTTTTATCACAACCGCCGCTATCGGGATGCAATGGCGCAGACGCGGGCTGGGGCGGTCCTGGTGCAGGCGGATGACGTCGCTGCGGTTCCAAAGTCTGCTATCGCGCTTGTTGTCCCTGATCCCTACCGCGCTTACGGCCAGATCGCGAGCCTGTTCCATCCTGTTCACAGCCCGCGTGGGCAGACACGGGTACATCCATCCGCCGTTGTCCACGACAGCGCGACGCTGGGCCCCGGCGTGGTGATTGGCCCCTTTGTCAGCGTTGGGGAAGGTGTTTCAATCGGCGCGGGCAGCGTTATCGGTGGGCATTGTCTGATCGAGGCTGGCGTGGTGATCGGCGAGGACTGCAGTCTGGAAGGGCACTGTACGGTTTCACACGCGCTCATCGGGAACGGGGTCTACATCAAAGCTGGCGCCCGGATTGGGCAGGGTGGCTTTGGCTGGGCCATGGATCATTCACCCGCTTTGCAGCATCAGCGCATTCCCCAACTCGGTCGGGTATTGATCGGGGATCAAGTGGAAATCGGGGCAAATACGGCCATCGACCGCGGTGCCGGTCCGGATACGGTGATTGGCTCTGGCAGCGTGATTGATAACCATTGCCAAATCGCCCACAATGTCCGCATGGGTCGGGGTTGTGTGATTGCCGGTCATACGGCCATCGCAGGTACCGCGCTGTTGGAAGATGGCGTGCTCATTGGCGGATGCTGTGCCGTTCTGGGACACTTGACCCTTGGCGCAGGCAGTCAGGTTCATGCTTGCTCCAGCGTGACCAAGTCCTGTCCGGCTGGAAGTATCTTGCGAGGGGTTCCCGCTCGCGATCACCGGTTGTATCTTCGCGAAGAAGCGACAAAGCGCCGCAAGGATCGACAAGGCGGCAACGACACCTCGCGCTAGGAAAGTGAAAAAACACATGGCGAATATTCTCGACGAGCCTTTGCTTCCAGAAGGCGAAAGGCCAACGCTCGATATCAATGACATCATGGCGCTGCTACCTCACCGTTACCCATTCTTGCTGGTGGACCGGGTCGAGTGGAGCCGGCCGTCGCGCCGGTCGGCAATCGGCTACAAGGGCATCACCTACAACGAAGAGTACTTCCAAGGCCACTTTCCCAAAATGCCCGTCATGCCTGGCGTCCTGCAGATCGAAGCCATGGCGCAAACAGCCGGGCTGATGATTCTCGGGTCACTGGACGACAGCGATGATCGAAAGCTCAAGGGCGTCTATTTCATGTCCATGGACAAGACCAAGTTCCGCAAGCCGGTCACACCCGGTTGCATGCTGGAAATGCACGTTCACGTGGTTAAGAACCGGGGCCTGATCTACACTTTCCGTGGCGAGTGCTACGTCAACGGCGACCGGATCTCTGAGGCGGAATTCGTTGCCATGGGTATCGAAGACGACGGTTCAGAGTGATCGCTCCTATCCCCGGCATACACCCTTCTGCGGTTATCGATGATGGTGCGCAGCTGGGGCAGGACGTTTCTATTGGCCCGTTTTGCCATATCGGTTCGGGCGTGGTGCTGCGGGACGGGTGCAGGCTCCATTCCCACGTGGTCATTCAAGGCCAAACAAGCCTGGGCGAGGGCTGTGAGGTCTATCCCTTTGCCTGCCTTGGCGCTGCCCCGCAGGATAAGAAATTTGCCGGTGAACAGTCACAACTGATCATAGGCTCCCGAAACATCATCCGCGAATATGTCACCATGCATCCGGGCACGGCTGGCGGCGGTGGCGTAACGCGGGTTGGGGAACGTGGTTTGTTTATGATTGGCTGTCACGTCGCGCACGATTGCCAGTTGGGCAACGACATCATCCTTGTGAACCACGTCGATCTTGCTGGCCATGTGACCGTTGAAGACCACGCAATCATCGGCGGCTTGTCCGGTGTTCATCAATTCTGCCGAATTGGCCGACACGCCATGGTTGGCGCGCATTCAATGGTGGTTCAAGACGTCTTGCCCTACACGACTGTCGCCGGACCGCGCGCGCATTTGGCGGGTCTCAATCTGGTTGGGTTAAAGCGGCACGGATTTGAACGCGAAGCCATCAACCAGCTACGCGACGCGCTCGATACTCTGTTTGCAGAACCGGGGACAGTCGAGGGACGCCTTGACGACATTGCGCAGGATTTCCCGAAAAGGGGACCGGCAAACGAAGTTCTGCATTTCATCACCAAAGCTACTCAGGGTCGGGGCTTTACCGGCCCGCTGGAATAGAGGTCAGGTCGGTGAAGGTCGCGCTGCTCGCTGGTAGGGGCCGCTTGCCTGCCATCTTGCGCGAAGCAATCGCCTTCCACCACTGCTTAGAGCTGGACACCTGGCCGCATTCTCTGGGCGCTGTTCAGGCGCTTGCCGAGGCTTTAATCGCGACCGGTTGCGACAGTTTCTGTTTGGCAGGCTCCGTGGACCGCGGGCGCTTCAAGGATCTGGACGCCGGCGGGCTTTGGGTGGCGCGCAGAGCAGGCGCGGGCGCTGGCGACGGTCAGTTGCTCGACGCGCTGGTCGCTTATTTGGGTGAGCAAGGCTTGGCTGTTATTGGTGCGTCCGAGTTGTTGCCCTCGTTGCGGACGCCGATGGGCCTGCTGTCCGGGGAGGGCGTTTTGGATGCCGCAACAGGTCTGGACCGCGCCCGTAATCTTGGCTTACGCGACCTCGGCCAAGCGGTGATCCGCTGCGGCCATGACCTTTGGCTCGAAGAGGATGCCGCTGGCACCGACGCTTTGATCCGCCGTGCTGGACACAATCAGGCGTCTCCCAAAACCCTGTTCAAAGCAGCAAAGCCGCAACAGGATTTGCGTGTCGATATGCCGGCATGGGGCAGGGATACTGTGCAACTGGCGATCGAATGCGGCCTTTCCGGGCTGGTTTTTGAGGCTGAGCGAACCCTGGCGCTCGATCTCGACGCATCCTTACGTCTCGCCCGACAAGCGGGTTTGTCCGTCGTCGGGGTCGGGGGAATGCCATGAAAATGGCTGTGATCACAGGGGAGCCATCGGGCGATCTTCTGGCTCATTCCGTACTGGATGCCGTGCAAGCGCAGGTGCCGGACTTGACCCTGCTTGGCATAGGTGGCGAGCATTTGGCGCGAAACGGTTTGCAGAGCCGGTTTCCCCTCAGCGAATTCTCGGTCAATGGCATCGTAGAGGTTCTTCCGCACCTGCCACGGCTGTTGCTCCGTATCGAGCAAATAACCCGCTGGCTACTCGCCGAACAGCCAGACATGGTACTGACCGTTGATGCGCCCGATCTGACTTTGCGCATTGCTCAGACGCTGCGACAGCGTGGGTTTCAGGGGAAACTGGTGCATTTGGTTGCGCCGACGGTCTGGGCTTGGAAGCCGGAGAGGGCAGCGAAAATTGCCCGGTTTCTTGACCATGTCTTGTGTTTGTTTCCCTTTGAGCCGCCTTATTTTGAGGCGCATGACCTGCCGGCGACGTTTGTCGGCCATCCTATTCTCTCCCGAGCCGCCGCCGGGGGGACTAAGGACCCCAACGCTCTGTTGCTGTTGCCGGGAAGTCGGATGACAGAAGCGCGGCGCATGGTGCCGCTGTTCAGGGAGGTCGTGCAGCGTTTGGCGCCACGCCTGCCGGGCCTACGCTGTATCGTGCCGACTGTGGCAACCACTCGGGCTTTCGTCACAGCAGAAATGGGCCGCTGGCCGACCCCCATAGAGTTTCATTTCCGCGAGGAGGACAAGCTGGCCGCCTTTGGTCAGGCAGGGACCGCGCTGGCGGCATCTGGGACGGTGGCGCTGGAGCTGGCGCAGGCTGAAGTCGCGGGTGTCATCACCTATCGCCTTTCGCCCATGACCTACCGGCGGATCATGCGTCAGACTTCTTTGCCGCATCTGAGCCTGATCAATATCCTAGCCGAGCGTGAAGTCATGCCTGAAAGGATGCAGGATCAGGCGCAACCCGATGAACTGGCCGAGGCTGTCTACGCACTGTTGAGCGATCCGGAACGGCGGAATGTGCAAGTGCAGGCCCAAAGCGCTGCGCTGTCGCGGCTGGCCTTGCCAGAGCAGCAAAGCCCCGCCAGATTAGCAGCAGAAACCCTGCTGAACCTCGTTCGAGCCTGACGCCATGACCTTCGCCTTTGACGCCAACTATCGCCCGAAAGCGCCTTGGTTCGGCGGCGATTTGCAGACCGTTTCAGCTGTACTCTCTCCTCCAAAAATCTCACTGGCTGACACCGCCGTTGAAGATCTTCGTATCCACACCGACGACGGCACGCCTGACATCCTGACCGGCGAGCGGGTGACAGGGCAGGGGGATCGAGCGCCTGATCGGGACGTAACAGTGGTTTTGTTGCATGGGCTGATGGGGGATTTCGACCGCGGTTATATGCGCTTGCTCACCCGCTACTTTGTCGATCACGGCTATCCAGTGGTTCGGATGAATCTGCGCGGCGCGGGGTCTTCGCGCCTGCTGTGTACGCGGAATTATCACGCGGGGTTCACCCCCGACCTGTCCCTGATTGCCCGGGCGCTTTCCATGCGCACTGACACGGCAAAGCTGGCCTGGGTTGGTATCAGTCTGAGCGGGAACATGCTGCTCAAGGCCGCCAGCGAAGCGCACTTTCTCGATGCAGCGGATCACAGCAAGATCGTTTCGATTTCTGCCCCTTTTGACCTGACCGCGACCGCCAACCGCTTTTCGCGCCCGCGCAACTTTCTTTATTCCCGCTATTTGGTGAACAAAATCCGCAAACAAATGCCGCTACAGCCTGGCTTAGCCCCCGAGGACGCAGCGCATCTTCGGCGCATCAAGACAATCGGTGAGTTCGACGAGAATTTCACCGCTCCGGCAAATGGCTACGCCTCAGCGGATGACTATTACCAGCAGAATTCTGCGCGGCGTTTCGTGCTCGATGCGCGGTTGCCTTGCCTGGCGGTCACTGCGGCTGATGATCCGTGGATCGACTTTCGGCCCTATCAGGCGACGGCCTGGACCAAGAACCCGTTGCTCACCCCTGTGATTTGCCGGACCGGCGGCCATGTCGGGTTTCACGCGCGCGGCTATGACCTGCCGATTTATGCAGATTGGTCGCGAGTCTTTATCGAAGGGTAAATCGACGGCTCAATCGATAGGGCGTTCGCGCTGAGCTGTCAGTCAAAACCCGCCACGCCGACGCCAAGCAGGCGATAGGCTTGCAGCGGCTCCCGCGCGACTTCGGCGGCAAGCAGGCGCTGGGCAACGGAAAACAGCACCCGCGGCTCCGCCGTGTGACCATCAAGGGTCTGGCTTCGGCTGAGGATATCAAAATCGGAGGTTTTGAGCTTCAGCGTGATCCGCTTGCCTTCCAATTCATATTTTTGCAAGCGCTCAGCAACGCGATTGGCCAGCTTTTCCACGACCGCGGTGAGCTCGGCAAGGTCGCCCGTATCGGTCATAAGCGTTGTCTCAGAACTGACCGACTTTGATTCCCTGTCTTCCCGCACTTTGCGCGAGTCTTCGGCCCGACAAAAGTGATACAGCCGCTCGCCGAACCGTCCGAACATGGTGATCATATCATCCTTGGGAAACGCGCGAAGTTGCGCGATCCGGGTGATGCCCAGCGCGTTCATTCGCTTCGCCGTGGCCGGGCCTACGCCCCATATCAGCTTCACTGGTTTGTCAGAGAGGAAGTCCAGCGCCTCTGCCTGCCCGAGGATCGCAAAGCCGTCCGGCTTATCGAGGTCTGAGGCTATTTTTGCCAGCAGTTTGTTATAGGAAAGGCCAACTGAAATGGTAATGCCCACCTGATCCTGCACGGTCTGGGCAAGGCGGGCGAGTTCCTGGGCAGGGTGTTTCCCTGCGGCTTGTACCGGTGCGAGGTCAAGAAAGGCTTCGTCGATCGACAGCGGTTCGACATCGGGGGTGAGGGCTCGAAAGTACGCTCGAATCTCCATACCGGTTTCCCGATATTTGGCCATGTTGGGCTTGACGATCACGGCTTTGGGGCAAAGCTGCTTGGCGCGGTACATGGGCATGGCTGAACGCACGCCCTGAATTCGGGCAAGATAGCAGGCGGTTGTCACGACCCCGCGCTGCCCTCCACCGATGATCACCGGCTTGTTGCGCAGGCTTGGGTCGTCTCGCTTTTCCACCGCAGCATAGAACGCGTCGCAGTCGATATGAGCCAGCGACAGCGCATCCAGCTCCGCATGCTGCACCACTTTGGGACTACCGCAGGAGCCACAGCGCTGAACCGGCTCAGAGGCAGCAGGTGTAACCGTCAGGCAGGTCCGGCACAGGCTGGACATAAAGCGCTTCACCTTAAATCGACGGGCCGCTAAGCTCTAAGCAACAGGGCAGGGAGCGCCATGTCGGGCCACGTTCATCTATTATGCGAAAATACGACGCTCGGGGCGACGCTGCAACGCCAACTGCAAGCGGCACTTTTCCACGTCACAATCAGCCTCGAAGACGAGCACGCTGCGAATGTCACTGCCATTCGAGAGCAAGGCCCCGAAGTCATTGCTCTGGTTCGCAGTCCTCGAACGTCATTCGACGACCTCAGGAAGTTGAAAAAAGTTTTTCCGCATCATTCTTTAGTGATCATGGACCCCGTGCCGAGTGACCGCGCAAAATCCCGTGTGTTGGGGCAAGGCGCGGATGCTTATCTGCCGCTTCCGGTTGCCGATGACGACCTGCCACTGCGCCTGACTGCGCAAGTGTTACAGGCTCGGCGGCTGGACGATTCCGGTTCAACGGAAGACGTGCTGCGGTTGTTGGGGTTTGATCCGCTCGCACTGGCAATGCCGGACTCGTCCATGGCTGAAATCCGGCTGGCCCTGTGCCATGAAGACGAGGCGCTTGAGACAGCTCTTGCGCAGGCCTTGTGGGAGGCTCGGTTCGAACCCAAAGAACACGCCTTTGCCCAACCCCTGCCGCCCGGTCCGATTGATGGCTGGGTGGTGGGCGCGGTAAGCCCGGCGGGCTGGCGTGCGACGCTGGCCGCCATTGCCCAAACCCGCAGCACGCCCCACGGGCGCCACGTCCCCATCATCCTTGCGGGGACAGCCTTACCAACCGAAGACCGCGAGACCTTGGCGCGACTGAATATTCAGGATTTCTGGCTGGGCAGTGAACCCGATGCGTCGCTGGCATTGTTGGTTGAGGAACATGTGCGCCGACATCGCGAGTCGATACAGCGGCGGGAAGCGCTGGTGCAGTCGCTTGACCTGGCCATCACGGACAGTCTCACCCACCTGTTCAACCAGCGCTTTCTGGTGGCGCATTTGCCGCTACAGATGCAGATCGCCCGCCAGTCTGAACGGCCGCTGTCGCTGGCTCTGCTGGACTTGGATGGGTTCAAGGGCCTTAACGATAACTATGGCCATTTGGCCGGGGATCAGTTTTTGATCGGTGTGGCGGATCACTTGCGCTGGAATTCACGCGTGTCTGATTCGGCCATTCGCATGGGGGGCGATGAGTTCGCGCTGATCCTGCCCAATCTGGCCGAATCCGACGCTCACCCGGTTGTCGACAGGCTGATAGACGGGATCGCGACCATCCATCATGCCGGGAGCAACGACGGCAAAGTAAAGATTTCGGCGTCTGTCGGCTTGGTGACGTTACAGCCAGATGACTGGTCCTCTACCGGCGAAGCCCTGATTGCGGCGGCGGATGCTCGGCTCTATGCGGCAAAGAAAAAGGGCGGCAACCAGATCGTGGATGCCGCCCCTTCGTAGATCGTCGCGTTGCGATACGCTTACTTCATCTTCGATTCTTTGAAGACAACGTGTTTACGTGCAACAGGATCATACTTGCGCATTTCCAGCTTTTCAGTGGAGGTACGCGTATTCTTCTTCTTTACGTAGAAGTAACCGGTGTCGGCGGTGCTCACCATCTTGATGAGCACGTTAGCGGGTTTAGCCATAGCCCCGAGCTCCTATATTCAACAAATTGGGACGCACCCTATAGCCAACCTGTGCTGAGTCAACTGTGACTAACGCAGGGATGACAGGCTTGAACTGGCGGACAGGATGCGTTGATAGGCTTCCGGCGAGGTTGCCAGTTGCAGTGCGAGGTCTGAGTCATCTTCAGTATAGCGTTCTGAGGGGGGACAGACGCTGCGGTAGGTCTCCTTGTCCTTCATATTCCCAGCGATGATAGAGCGGGCGCGCAGCGCGGCGATATTTGGGGTCGTCGCCAGTGCATCGTCGATTACGGCTTTGGGTGTGCGGTCGGTAAAGCAGATGTTCGGCGTCACCCCTGCCTTATTTAACGGCGCGCCTGATGGGGCGAAGAAGGCACCAGAGGTCACTGTCATCATTGCGCCGTTGGGCAGATCAAAGCTGGTCTGGATCGACCCTTTGCCGAACGACGTTGAACCAATCACGATGCCGCGGCCATTATCCTGAATAGCAGAAGCGAGGATTTCAGAGGCGCTGGCAGAATTGCCGTTGATCAAAACCAGCAAAGGCGCGCCAAGCAGGATATCGTTGGGTTTGGCTTCGACCGTATCCTTGTCGTCGATGTTCCGGCCCGCAGACACCAGAATCGGACCCTGTCCAATGACATAGTCGGCGATCTCCTGAGCAGCCGTTTTCAAGCCGCCCGGATTTTCGCGAAGATCAAGCAGCCAACTCGACGGTTCGTTCTTTCGCAGACGCCGGACAACCTCCAGAAACTCCTCCGTCGATTGCTCGGAAAAAACCGCCATCTGGATGACCGCCACGTCTCCGACCATCTGACCGCGCAGCGAGGGCAGGGCCACGATCTCGCGGCTGACGGTGCGGCGCAACGTCTGCCCCTCGCGCTGCAGCATGACCGTCGCCAGCGAGCCGACCGGCCCGCGTAGCAGGCCGAGAACCAGGTCTTCACTCATCTCACCGGTCACGCGCTGTCCGTTGACGTGGGTGATCAAATCACCATCCTTCAGCCCGGCTTCTTCAGCGGGACCGCCTCGAACGACTTCGCGAATGCGGATGCCGTTTTCCTCATAGGCGATGAGAATGCCCATACCGCCGAAGCCAAAAACATCGTCCCGGAACAGCTCCGCGTCAGCCGCTGGCAGATAGCGCGACACGCCATCGAGCAAGGACATGTATCCTTCGAAAATCTCAGTCTCACGTTCTGGCTGAGGCATGCGCCGGATTTGCTCGCTTGATGTAATCATGTGCAGCGCCACGTAGGCAGAATGCAGGCCCCATTCCAGGTAATAATCGCCCTTTGGTTCCTCAAATTCCATCTCGCCGCCGGGGCCATCAATCAGCGTGACACCGCTATCGGATCGAATGCTGAAATCGGCTTGGCTTCCAAGGTTGACCAGACCCGCCATAGCAACTTCGCGCGGATGATAAGCTTCAACGTAGAGCTCCTGTATCGCGCCAATGCCAACGCCGTAGAGAAAAGCCTCATCCGCATCGGGCAGTTGCCCACCCGACTGACCGGTCGGCAGCGCCTCTTCCAACGCAGCCCGCAATTCATCGGGCATGACAATATTTGAGCCGGTGGCTTTGCGCGCTGTGGAGCGCACCGTGACGTCGCCGGCTTCGCATCCTGCCAGAAAAAGCGTCACCAAAGTCAGTGCTGCAAACGCGAAAAGGGGGCCAAACCGAAATAGGCTTAGTGGCATGGTTGTTTCCTTGAAAATACCGCGCCAGCATAGCGCGGCATTGCTCGATAGGCTCCATTGCTACGGGTTATGCGTGGTAAATGAGCCAAGGTTATGATCGCTTGGGTTTTTGACCTGCTTTGCCCTTGGATTTGGGGCGTTTTTTGCTCCTCGGGGGAGCGGTGTTGAGCGCCGAATCGGTCATCAGCTGACTCAGCGCGCTGGGTTCCGCATCGCCGACAACCTCCCCAACCAGCGAGCCTGTCAGGCCGTCCGCTTCTACCAATCGCATTTGAACCCGCTGCGACAAAGAAAACACCCGACCCCAGCGGCGTCCTTCAAGCATAAGCGTCTTTGGGTCGAAGTCGTAGCGGTCGTCGGGCAGCAATCCCATCGGCACCAGAGCATGAGCCCCCGAGCGGTCCAGTTCGATGAACAGGCCGAATTTGGTGACACTGCTAACCCGGCCCTCA
>PAFB01000112.1 GCA_002700865.1 Rhodospirillaceae bacterium | reverse complement strand
TATCCGATTGTTGGATCGGTCTGGCTGAGCCTGCACAATGTCCAAGCCGACCGCCTAGTTTGTTCGGACGGACGCTCCATCAAAGAAGCGCAGGGTGATTCGACATGTCGACGGGTTCCAAAAATGGAATTTATCGGCCTCCAAAACTACGAAAAATTCTTCGACAAGTTCCCACGCGACTGGCGGCGGACGAACAAGGAAGTGCGAGAGCTTTTCGACGGTGATCCCGGGACCAAAGCCAAAATGCCTCGTGCCAGCGCCGAGTTCAAAGCCCTCGTGAACAACGTGATTTGGCTTGTTCTGTTCCAGATTGCCATTCCAATCGGTCTCGGGCTTGCCGTTCTGCTCAATCAGAACGCTTTGTTCGCCCGAATTCTCAAACCGATGTACTTCTTCCCGTTCGTGATATCACCAGCGGTAATCGCGTTCCTGTTCCAGTTCGTCTACAACCCCTTCGAAGGGGGGCCTTTGGTTGGCTTCTACAGCTTCATCGGGCTGAAGGATAAATACGGCATCCTCGGGACCGACGGGCTATCGACCTTTGGCGTGATCATCGCCGCCTGGTATCCGCAGATTGCTTACTGCATCATTATCTATCTCGCTGGTCTGACCGCCATTAACTCCGAGTTGATCGAAGCCGGTAAGCTCGATGGTGCTACCGGCTTCAGCCTGTTCCGCAAGATCATTCTCCCCCAGCTATGGCCCGCAACCTTCATCTGCGTGGTTGTCACCACCATCGGTGCCCTGCGAAGCTTTGACCTGGTTCAGGTGATGACAGGTGGCCAACGGTGGTCGGAAGTTCTGGCACGGTACATGTACGAAACCGGCTTTGGAGAAAACGGCGGCGACTACGGGTTTGGCGCAACCGTCAGCGTCATTCTATTCGCCATCATGCTGGTGTTCATCGTGTTCTTCGTATCGAACATGGTTCGGCAGAGCGAAGATTAGAGGGATTCAAACGCCATGTACCCGTCCCCGATAAACACTTGGAAACCGCTAAACCGCGCTTTCTATTGGAGTGTGCTGATCGCGTTCACCCTTGTTTGGTTACTGCCCATTGCCCTGTTGCTGAATACAGCGCTGAAAGGCAATGACCAGATCAACACCGAAGCCGGCGCGCGCTTCACAATGCCTGCGCCGCTGTCCATCGAGGGCTTCTGGACGCTGATTGCGAGTTCCGCGTTTTGGCAGTCCATGGCGCTGAGCTTTTTGATCGTCATCCCCGTCGTAATCATCTCAATTTCACTGGCGTCGCTGGCCGGTTACGCACTGGCCAAGCACAAGTTTCTGGGCCGAACATGGATTTTTGCCATCTTTGTCGCCGGAAATTTCGTGCCGTTTCAGGTTCTGACCTTGCCCGTCATGCGCCTGCTGCAAGATATCATCATTCCGATGCCGGTCATTGACTTCACTTGGCTGAGCGATTTTGCACGGCTGATTATCGGCGACTTCGCGACAACCTATCTGTCGAAACTTTTTGGTGCCTTCGAGTTGAAGGGCGGCTCACCCTATAACACCGCTTGGGGGCTGGTGCTTTTCCACGGTGCTTTTCAAACTGGGTTCTGCGTCTTCTTCATGCGCAACTTTATCGCCGCATTGCCAACGGAGCTGATTGAAGCCGCGCGGATCGAAGGGGCGAGTGAATTCCAGATCTTCCGGAAAATCATCGTGCCCCTGATCAAACCCGCGCTGGCAGCTCTGGGTTTACTGATTTTCACATTCGTCTGGAACGACTTCTATTGGTCTCTGGTTCTGACCCAAGGCGAATTCAAGCTGGCGCCGACAACGCTGGTAAACCTCGCGAGGGGAGAATGGCTAAACCGGTGGAACGTGATGGCCGGAGGGTCAATCATCGTTGCTCTGCCCCCGCTGGTTTTCTTCTTCTTCCTGCAGCGCCAGTTCGTGGCAGGACTTACCCTGGGTGCCAACAAGGGTTAAGTCCCGCCCTCTTCACCCACTCTGCCCTTTAGGCCCCAGCTGCGCTTCATCACCGAAGCGACAGCGGCAAACATCAGGCTCTGTGTAACGGTCAGGCGCTGTGAAATGGTCAGGCACCGTGCAAGCATCAAGCGCTGTGCAACGGACAGCCTCTTTGCGCACTCGCCGGACTTTATGCCTGCATGGATGCGGTTTGAAGGCTTGCCTGATCCTGCATGGGTCTTCGTCCGTTGTGGCATTTATCCCATCCGTCCCAAGCCGGTCCGCGCAGCACACTCCAGCCGCCGCACTTCACAGCACGGTCAACCATGAAAAAAGCCCTGATACCTTGCGGCACCAGGGCTTTTCGTCAGCACCTATGAGGGTGCTGAGATAAGCGCTGTCGGCTTAGAGTGCGCCGAAGACTTCTTCACGAAGCTCTTCGAGTTCTTCCTGAATTTCTTCCTGAGCGGATGGGTCGAGCATGAACTCAACCAACAGAGCCATTGCTGGCTGTGCGTGCGCAGGATCGTTATCGCGGTCGAAGAACTGAGCGGTCTGAGAGGCAGCCAGCATCGCCGCACCGGAGCGCAGGAAGCGGTCGTCAGACATCGTCGCATCGGCACGCGGAGACAACTGCTGAAGCGTTGCGTTCACGGTGTCGAGGTTTTCCTTGCTGGAAGCCCAGGTCAGGAAGGTTTTTGCATCTTCGATGTTCTGAGCATTCGAAGGAATGAACATCAGATCGGTAGGAGCATCTTCACCAAGAGCGAAGTCCTTACCGGCGATCGCTGGGAACTGGTAGAAGTCCAGAGCGTCTTTGGTCTCAACAGGCACGTTTGGAACCATGAAGTTACCAATCAGGTAGGAACCAGCATCGCCATTGATCAGCGGCGCCTGGCCTTCCTGCCAAGACAGGTTCTGGTGACCTTCGTTGAAACAACCAGCATCAACAGCAGCAGCCCAGTTGTTGAAAGTCTCCGTCACACCAGCGTCGGTGTAAGGGATTTTGCCCAGCATCAGGTCAACGTGGTACTGCAGGCCGTTCGTCCGCATGTTCACGTAGTCGAACCAGCCGCCCGCGGTCCACTTGTAGCGCGTGCCAATCGTGAACAGGCTCTTGCCTTGCGCAGCCATCGTTTCACAAGCAGCGATCAAGTCGCCGTAGGTCGATGGAACAGCAACGCCAGCCGCTTCGTATACGTCTGGACGGTAGTAAACGCCCCACTGGTAGAAGCTCAATGGCAGGCCGTACTGCGCGCCATCAAACGTGATGGAAGGCTTAGTGGAAGCCATGACATCGTGCAGGCCACCAGCATCCCAAACGTCGGAGATGTCAACAAACAGGCCGTTTTCGACGAAACCAGCCATACGGTTACCCGCAAACCAGAACGCAACGTCAGGACCGGTGTCCGCTGCCAAAGCAGGGCGGATCCAGGAATCCTGGTAATCTTGGTGGTTGATGGTGTTCAACTCGATAGAAATGTCCGGGTACGCCGCTTCAAACGCCGCAACCATCGTTTCGGTCGCAGCAAGTGGTGCGCCATCGGAGTTGTTTGATGCGATGACCAGCGTGCGCTGTGCATGCGCAGTCGCACCGAATGCCAGAAGAGCGGCACTCGCTAGAATCAGCTTTTTCATTGTTTCCTCCCAAAAATACAAGGCCTCCAGGCCCTGTACGAAAAAGACTGTGAACTCTTGAGCCTTTGTAAGAAAGACCGAGTGACGAGAGTTTCCTTCCGGCGTCAGAATACACATCCACCGACCACCAGAACTCCTCCCTCTGATGGCACTATACGCAAAGGTTGGAATATCTGCACTCCGGAAAAGAACTATTTGTTTCCGGGTAAGTCACGATTTTGCAGAGTGTCGTGAGCTTTGACCGTCCACGCATGGGGTGGATGCTGCCTTTTGCTATCGACTTCAGGCGCTTATCGCCCTGCCCGTCAGCAACGCAAGACCGCGCCAAGCAGGGCCAGCGTGCCGAGCAAAGTCAAATGGCCAAAGTCAAAAGTCAAAGAGACTTATGGCAGGCTGGTCGCCTCAATCCTCTTTGGCCGACGTTTCTGTTTCGGCTTCAGCTTCGGTTTCGATCTCCGCAGTGGGCAAGAAACCGCCTGACTGCAGCCCCCAAAGCCGCGCATATACCCCGCCCTGTTCCAGCAACGCCTGATGACTGCCCATCTCAACGATTTTTCCGTCTTCCATCACCACCAGCCGGTCGAGACGGGCAATGGTTGAAAGCCGGTGAGCAATCGCGATGACGGTTTTCCCACTCATCAACCCCAGCAGTTGCTCCTGAATGGCGTGCTCGACCTCGGAATCCAGAGCCGATGTCGCTTCATCGAGGATCAGAATGGGCGCGTTTTTCAGGATAACGCGGGCCAGCGCAATCCGCTGACGTTGTCCGCCAGACAGCTTTACACCCCGCTCGCCGACATGCGCATCCATGGCCTTCCGACCTTTGTTGTCTTCAAGATCCACGATGAAGTCCCAGGCCTGAGCTTGCTTGGCGGCGGCAATGAGTTCAGCTTCGGTGGCATTGGGTTTGCCGTAGCGGATGTTCTCGCGGATAGAGCGGTGCAAAAGGCTGGTGTCCTGTGTCACCATGGCAATGGCGTTGCGCAGCGTGTCTTGCTGCACCTCCCCGATGTTCTGCCCATCAATGCGAATGGAGCCGCCTTCGAGGTCGTAGAACCGCAGCAGCAAATTCACCAAAGTCGACTTACCAGCGCCCGAATGGCCGATGAGGCCAATTTTCTCACCCGGCTTGATGTCCAGGTTGAGAACTTCGATGACACTGCGCTCTTTTCCGTAGTTGAAGGTTATGCCTTCATAGCTAATCCGTCCCTTGTCCACGCGCAGCGGTTTGGCACCCGGAACATCGACGATCGAGTGCGGCACCGCAATCGACTGCCGTCCTTCGGAAACTGAGCCAGCGCTCTCAAAAATATGGCCCAGCAGCCATAACATCATCCCGGAAAACCATGTCAGCGTGGAAACAAGGGGAAGAGCGGTCGCAATTGTGCCTGCAGAAGCGCTGCCTCCCATCCAGAACCACAGGCTCAATGTCGCGGTAAAGACGACCAGCAGTGCGTTGATGATAATCAGCAGCGCCGACATGGCGACCGAGCGGCGCATGACCTGAATCCAGCCGAAATTGAAATCATCGATGGACTCAGCCACGTTGGCATCTTCAAGGCCCTTGTTGGCAAACAGCTTGACGGTCTGGATGTTGGTGTAACTGTCGACAATCCGGCCTGTGACCTCTGAGCGGAGCTCCGAATGCGCCTCTGAGGCCCGCTGAATCCTTGGCATGAAAAAGATGATCAATGACAGGTAAGCAATGGTCCAAACCAGCAGCGGAACCGCCAGCCACAGCGAGGTAAAGGCGAGGATGATCAGCGAGCCGAGTAAATAAATGAAACCGTAAAGAATGCCATCTAACGAGGTCAAAATGACTTCACGCAGTGAGATCCCCGTCTGCATCACCCGATTGGCGATCCGGCCGGCAAAGTCATTGGAAAAGAAAGAAATATCCTGCCCCAGAATGTGGCGATGGGACTGCCAGCGAATAAAATTACCAAACCCACCCATCAATCCCAGTTCAACAACGGCCGTCTTGCCAATGATCGCCAGCGGGCGGAAGAACAGAAAGAAGCCCAGCATCATTAACAGCACGGGCAACCGTTCTTGGATCAGCGCAAGGCGGTCATCGGCTGTCTCCGCCCCGGGCGAGGCGAAGATGTTGACGAAGTACCCGAGCGCCAACGGGATCATCAAATCCGCCGCAACCTCAAGGACTTTGAAACACAGCGCCAGCACCAGAGGTGCCCTGATCTGGCGGGCAAAATGCCAGAAAAATGCCAGCAGATTACTGGGCGGCGCGCCATCGCCCGGCGCCGGCAGCAGCGGCATGGCGAGGCGTTCGATAAAGGTCATTGGATGTCGGGACTCACCAGCGACCAGCTTCTCGCGGGTGGCCTCATCGAGTGGTTTTTTATGGGCAGGTATAAAATCAGTCATGACGTCCTTTTGACGATTCATTCGTTCGATGCAACCAACGCATCCCATGATGGGGCTAAGTCTAGCAGGACTTCAACGTTCCAATACAGTTCGTGTCATGAAGTGGGGGGCGATTGGGACAAAAAAAGGGCGACCGAAGTCGCCCTTTTTCATTTTCGTGGAAGATTGGTGCCAGGCCAATGAGGTTTCAATCATTGCCCCGCCCACAAACCCAATTATTCAGGCACACAAACATGAGTGTCACCTTGAACCTTATCAAGCTCATAACCGCTGGGGCATTTCACTCTACAGTAACGATGGGTTTCGTCCCTGAGTTTCCATTGGGTACCACCGTTAAGCTTCCAGACTTCCTGACCAGGCTCCAGACAGAGCGTGCCACGACAACTACCGTCATTAACGCAGCGGTGCTCGCCGTTTTCGCCTTCCTGCGGTTCCTCGTTGCTGTGCTTACAGACAACGTCACAGTAAACCGCGTCACCTCGCTGCAAGCGCCAGTAACCGTCAGCACCCTGGGTCGCTGTCCCCGTGTCCAACCGCTTAACGCCTTCACACGCAGGCTCTTCAGCCGGACACTGGTAAACGTTGTCCTTGCCTTCAACAAGCTCAAGATCACTGCCGTCCTTACACCTGGCATTACAGTAGATCGTGTTATCGCGCAGAACCTTCCACGTCCCGTCACCACGATCTCGCACCTTATCATCAGGTTTCAACTTGGCTGTGCCCTCACACACAGGCGCTTCGGGCTCACAAACATGAGTGTCACCCTGAGTTCGGTTCAGCTCATAACCGCTTGGGCACTTAGCCCTGCAGTATCGATGGCTTTCGCCCTGCAGTTTCCAGTGTTTACCACCATCAACCAACCAGACTTCCTGACCAGGCTCCAGACGGAGTGTGCCACTACAACTGTCCGTCGCCACACACTTATACTTCCCGTTTTTAACTTCCTTCACTTCCTTGCTGCTGTCCTCACAGACAACGTCACAGTAAACCGCGTCACCTTGCTGTAAGCGCCAGTAACCGTCAGCACGGCTCGATCGTTTGGCGGCGTCCGGTTCGGACGATTACCCCGGCTTACGGCGTCGAATTCATCCATGACAACGCCTACGACCGCAGCCAAGTCCCCTTTTACACAGGCACCGACACTGGTGAAGTGCAACTCTACGGTGGCCGGTTAGGAGCCATGGCTGAATATGGGCGTTTGACCTTCGGTGCGAGCGCAGGTCTGGAAGCCTTCTACGATGGCTCAACCCACGTGCAGACCCATTCCCTGTACGATATTGGCCTGTCCAACAAATCTGGTCGCTACATCTTTGGCGTAGGCGCACAGCATCGTCGGTCGCATCAGGAAAACGTCCACGAAACAGCGCTGACGGCTGATATGACTGTGGGTATTGCGACCGGTGTCGATTTGGAGTTTGGCTACCAGTTCACGCGGCTGGAAGACGAAGCGCTGGCTGATCCGGTACACACGCATGAAGGCAGGGCCGACCTACGCCTGTCGTTCTAAGCCTCGTGTTTCTCCCATCAAACGCTTTCGAAAAGAAGCCCGGCACACGTCGGGCTTTTTTCTTGGTTTTTGAGACGCTGTAACGCTGATCTCAGACCGCGCGCTTAGCGGTCGAGCTGGTGCGGGCGCGGTCCCCCGGTTGCCCAATCGAGCAACTGCACCGTATGAACCAGCGGCACACCCACGCCCTTCTCCAATTGCTTCATGCATCCAATATTGCCGGTTGCGACGATCTCGGGTTGCGTTTTGGCAATGTTGCGCAGTTTGCGATCCTTGAGCTGGCCCGAGATTTCAGGTTGCAGCAGGTTATAGGTGCCCGCTGACCCACAGCACAGATGCCCCTCTGCCGGCTCCCGCACTGCCGCGCCCAGTGCTTTGAGCAGGGTCTTCGGCTTGGTGGTAATCTTCTGTCCATGCTGCATGGAACAGGCGCTGTGATAGGT
>PAFB01000111.1 GCA_002700865.1 Rhodospirillaceae bacterium | reverse complement strand
TAGGACTAGGACAGCCACTATACCTATCTATAGCCCAAACAGCTGAGCCCAAACGCGCCCCAGCCGCTGTGCTTGCCCCACAAACTCCAGCGCACAGCCGCGCGCGGCGGCATCATCGGGTCTTCGCGGCCAATGACGTGTTGAATGGTCAGCTCTGCATCCGGGAACGCAGAGCGCAGGCCCATCCAGAAGCTGTCGGCTGAGCCATGCCCGGTACCATCGTGGCCTCCCGGATAAACCGTCTGCGCCGCTCGGTCGTATTCAGCCGGAATGACGGAGAATTCGGCACCCATGATCCGGGTGATCAGCTGGGCATAGTGTGCGCCCCAGGCCTTGTCGTTGCCGCATCCCTTGTAAGGGCCGGGAAGGTCGGTCAACGGTGTCAGCGGTTGAACCGCCTGCTCTGGCCCGCCCTCGCGCGCGATCAGATCGGCAGCGTAGGCCTTTGGGTCCCAGCCCAGTTGACGGACGATGGCGCCCTGATCGCGGATCAACCACTCGTCGTTTATCTGGTTGTTGATGGCATGCGTGTCCGCGATGATGCGGTAGCGCAACTTGGTTCCCGTGGCCGCGCCGTAGACGCCGTCGTGCGCATGCGTGGCGGTCGAGAATATGCGGTGGGAGCTGTGCATGCCTTCTTCGGGCGAGCCGGACCAGATCACGTCTTCACCCAGCAGCTGCCGGTCGGGGAATTCAGCCAGCGTTGCCATGGTGGCGGCGATCGTGTTGCGGTTGCCAATCACCACGGACGCCGGGGAGCGCACCACAATATCGTCGGAGTAGTATTCGTGGAGCGTAGACAGGCCCCGACTTTCCCAGATTTCGTGAGTAATCCCGATGATGTAGTCGGGAAAGTCCTTGAATTTGCTATCGAAGCCTTTCATGGGCTGTAACCTTTCTGGGCATTGGTTGGGTTGAGCCGCGGACGATCAGCGGACCGTCTAAGGCAACCTGACGTGGGGTAAAATTCTCGGGGTTGTCGATTTGACGAATGAAGGTTTCCACCGTTTCCTGCACCATCAGGTTTGCGCGCTGGCGGACAGTTGTCAGGTCGTAAGCAGGCCATGAGGCCGGCGGCACGTCGTCATAGCCCACGATTGCCACATCATCGGGCACGGAGAGCCCCAACTCCGAGCGCAAAACATCAAGAACAAAGAAAGCCATATGATCGTTGGCGACAAAAACCGCGTCAGGGCGCAAGTTGGCGGGAACGTCGAACATGGCACGGGCGGCGGTCAGGGCTTCTTCTTTGCGGAAGTTACCGACTTCACGGGCAAACAGCGGCATGTCGTGGGCGGTGAGGGCAGCCATCAGTCCTGCTTCGCGATCACGCTGGGTCGAGGCGCCTTCCCATCCAGCGATATAGCCAATGCGCTGATGTCCGCAGTTGATCAGGAACTCGCCAACCTTGCGCCCGCCGGAGAAGTTATCTGACGTAATCGAGCTGACGCCTTCAAGATCTTGTCGCCGGTTAAACAGAATGATCGGCACATTCGAGGCCTGACAGCGTTCAACGATGCTGGAAGACAGCGCCACGGAGGCAAAGATCAGTCCGTCAATTTGGTAGTCCAGAATTTCACTGACAATGTCATCGATATTGCCCGTGGTTTGCGAGGCCATGAACATGAGGACGTGATAGCCCTCTTCCTGCATGGCGTTAGAGAGCTTTTCGATGGCTTCGGGGTAAAAGTAGTTGTCCAGATAAGCGACCACAAAGCCCACAATCCGACTGCGGCCTGATACCATGGCACGGGCGAGAATATTCGGGCGGTAGCCCAGTTCTTCAGCGGCTTCGCGAACCTTGGTCGCCATCTTCTCAGACACGGACGCGCCCGGTGTGAAAACGCGGCTCACGGCGGATTGAGAGACCCCGGCCCGACGGGCGACTTGCAGTGCGGTGATCTTTTCACTCATGTGTCGTTCGCTATGCCTCCATACCAGAGGGCAGAGCGATACGGCCCAGATTGCGGGCCTTGTTGAATTCGCCCAACCGCGCCATCACATCGACCCCGAGTTGGCGATAAGCATCGAGGATATCGACCATCACCCAGTTCTCCCGGATCAAGCCGGATTCTATGCGCCAGAAGTCGAGCGACTTCATGAAGAACTTCGTCCCCGCCGGCGCAATGCCCAGCCAACCATCGTTTGTCAGGGTCTGCACCATATTGGGCCAGCCGGTGACGGCGGCGTAATTCTGATCACCGAAGAAGTGGTAGGTCAGTTGCGCCCGTTCCTTGCCACGGTCGGGCATGGCGTTGAGGAAGGGGATTTGGTGCCAGTGTCGAAAGCCTGCGATACCGCGCCCTGAACCGATCCCGCTGGGCCCGTACCAACTCAGCTTTGGGTGCCAGAAGCGTTCCATTTCCATCACCTGAGGCCCGCCTTGGCTGGGGTGGCGTTTCATGTGTTCGAGCATGTCTACAATCAGCCGCTTAGTCGCTTCGCCGGCCTGATCATCGTAAGGCCCCGGAACGAGGCCGTCTTGTGAGGCGGGGCTGGGGATATGCCATTCTCGACCCAGAGAAGGCGGCATGGGCCAAGCGTCGGCCTGCATCATCACTTCAGGAATGTCCCAAAGCGACTGCATCTCAACCACTTTGCCATCAACAAAGCGATAAAACTCGTGGAAGCGCATGTGGATGATGTGACCGGTGGGCGGAATGCCCAGCCACGGCCCCAGCGAGACCCCCACGTAATAGCCGCCACATCCAACCCAGTCGCCGCCATCACCGTCGGTTCCCGCCATCACGATCGTATCGCGCCGTTCCAAGTCCGGCCAAGCCTGCGCCAAGGGTGCGATGGCCTCGTCAAAATAAGCTTCTGTACCGGTCAGAACACCCAGCGGGTGCGCCAGTCGAAAGACAGCATTGGGCGCACACACGGCCTCCAGCGCCGCTCTGATTTCCAGTTCCGAAAAGTCATAGAGCGCGGCCCGTAAAGGGGCGATCAGGTGCTTATGGTGGGTGTGACGATCCATGGGTATTTGTGATCAGGCTGCTGTCACAGTTCGCGGTCGCGATAGGGGGCCGCTTCGCCGTAGGGCACGTTGACCCCGCCGTATCGCCGCACCCGCACGTTGCACTGCTCGGCATGACCGACAAAGCCTTCGAGCATGCACAGGCGGGAACCGTATTCACCGATGAGGGTGGCGGCCTCGTCGGTAAGGATTTTCTGATAGCTGTGGGTCTTGAGAAACTTGCCGACCCACAATCCCCCGGTGTACCGGCCCGCTTTTTTCGTGGGCAGAGTGTGGTTGGTGCCGATGACCTTGTCGCCGTTGGAAACATTGGTCCGCGCGCCCAGAAACAGCGCGCCGTAACAGGTCATGTGCTCAAGGAACCAGTCGTCGCGGTCCGTCATCACCTGCACATGCTCAGAAGCAATATCATCGGCCACGGCAAGCATCTCGTCGTAGGTATCGCAGACAATGACTTCGCCATAGTCGGCCCAGCTGGTCGCCGCGGTATCGCGGGTCGGCAGGATTTCAAGCAGGCGGTCGATTTCCGCCATGGTTTCGCGTGCCAGTTTCTCGGAGTTGGTCAGCAGGACAGCAGGCGAGTTATAGCCGTGTTCTGCCTGCCCCAGCAGGTCAGTCGCACACAGTTCAGCGTCGACGGTTTCATCGGCGATCACCATGGTTTCGGTTGGCCCGGCAAACAGGTCGATGCCCACGCGGCCAAACAGCTGGCGCTTGGCCTCAGCGACAAAGGCGTTACCCGGGCCGACCAGCATATGAACCGGCTCGATTGTCTCAGTCCCCAGAGCCATGGCACCAACGGCCTGAATACCGCCCAGAACGTAAATCTCGTGCGCGCCGCCCAGGTGCATCGCGGCGATCACGCCGGGGTTGGGCTTACCGTCGAACGGTGGGGTACAGGCGATAATGCGCGGCACACCGGCAACGCTGGCCGTGGCGACCGACATATGCGCCGAGGCGACCATCGGGAATTTACCCCCGGGCACGTAGCAGCCCACAGACTGCACCGGAATGTTCTTGTGCCCCAAAATGACGCCGGGCATGGTTTCGACTTCGATGTCGGTCATGCTGTCGCGCTGCGCTTGGGCAAAGGTGCGCACTTGTTCCTGTGCGAACTTAATATCGTCGAGCTCGCGCGGGGTCAGCAGGGCGATCAGATCGTCGATTTGCTGGGGTGTGAGGCGGAAAGCCTCCGGTGTGTAGCCGTCGAACTTGGCCGACAGCTCGCGCACAGCGGCATCACCGCGGGCTTGGATCTCGGCCAGGGTGGCTTCGACAATCTGCCGGGTCTTGGCGTCGTCTTCGGCGCGCTCGGTTTCCGGCTTGCCGTGCTTGAGGTGCACTATCGTCATTGTTCGTCTTCTCTCTGCGGTGGGCGAGGGGCCTCGCGCTCTCCTCGATCAAAGGCCTCCCAGCCTTCGCCATTGAACAGATCAACGCCGAGCTGCGCCGCGATATAGGCGAAATCGACGTTGACCCAGTTATCTACAATTTTGCCATCCACGACTTTCCAGAAATCCATATAGCGGATTTCAACGCGTTTTCCGGTCGCTTCGATGCCAAGGAACGTGCCGGAGTGGGTCGCCTCCTGCCGGCCAAAAGCCGCCGCCCATTCGCCCATGAACAGGCGCGCTTCGTCGATGCAAACCTTGTCGCTGAAGGCCGCCTGAAAGGGACGCTGCCAGTTATCCTGAAAGGCCTGCAATCCGATTTTCGTACCGCACCCCTGATTGCCCATCCAGCGGAAGCCCTGCGAAAAGAACTCGCCGATATCGTCGATGCGATGGTCGTTAAGGCCATCGACCATGCCCTCGATCACCGCGCGGGTTTGCTCGGTTTTTGACAGGTCGGTGTCCTTGGTCAGGTAGGCTTGTTCGGGCCGTGATCCTTTCATTGCGCCTTATCCCTTGACGGCGCCAGCGGTGAGACCGCTGACCAGCTGACGTTGGAACACCATGATCAGCACGAACAGCGGTGCCGTCGCGGTTACAACCGCGGCAACCGCTGCCATCTGATCCCCATCGTTTTGGGCCGAACCCAGGAAACCGGCGATCCGTGGAATCATGGTGGTGTTCTGCTGACTCAGCAGCGCGCTGGTAACGGTGAAGTCGTTGTATGCCAGCAGGAAGGAAAACAGGCCCGTGGTAATCACACCCGGCCACATGACCGGCATGATCACGTACCAGAAGCCTTGCAGGCGGTTGCAACCGTCAATCATGGCACTCTCATCCAGCTCGCGCGGCACGTTCATAAAGAAGCTGCGCATCATCCAGATCGTAAAGGGCTGATTAATGGCCACCAGCACGATCACCGCCACCCATGTCTCGCCCCAAATTCCCCAGCGGAACAGCGGCTCCATATAGCCGCTGACCAGCGTGATATGCGGCATGGCGCGGAACACCAGCGCGATGATCAGCAGCACAAAGGCATAGCGCGCCGTGGACCGCGCCAGCGCGTAGCCGCCCAGCGTGCCAAAAGTCAGGCTGATAACCACCGTACAAACGGTGATAATCATGGTGTTGCCTACGGCTTGGCCAAACTGCTTCTTGGCCGAAAAGGCTGAATCATAACCCAGCGTGGTGAAGTAAGAACCAAAGCTCCGCAGCGTGTCTTCGCCGGTCAGGTTTTTTACCCAATGACCGAAAAAGTCTGTTTCGATCTTCAGACTGCCCCACGTCGTCCACACAAAGGGAAAGGCAGCGACCACAACCCATAGGGCAGCAAAGCCGTAAATCAGAACCAGCAGGGCGAGGGGATGGCGTTTTGTCATGGTGATGCCTCTCTTGATCCTCGCCTATCGCGCCGCAATCCGGAAATCGCGCCACGTGCGCACGAGAACCGGGAACAGCAGAATGAACACCATCACAATGGTCAGAACGCTGGTCGCAGCAGCCGAGCCGTAACGCTTGTCAGCCTGCAAAACCAGATGCTCATAGATCAGGTAACTGACGCTCTGCGCATTTGCCGCCGCCTGAAACCCAAAAATCGGCTCCAGCACGCGGAAAGCGTCCATGATGTGGATCAGCAAGACGAAAGTTATCAGCGGCATCAGATGCGGAATGATCACGTATCGCAAGCGGTCAATGCGTGGCGCGCCATCGATCATGGCGGCTTCGAGTTGGTCTTGGCTGACTGTTTGCAGTCCGGCGTAGAACACAACAAAGGCAAAAGGCGTGACGTGCCAGACACCATAGACAGCGATCACCGCCCATGTTGCTTGCGGGCTGGCGCGCAGCGAGAAATCGTCAGCCCAGAAGGCAAGGCCGTTTGTGATGGAATAGAGCAGTCCGCCGGTGTTGTCCGTCATCCAGAACAGCACCAATGACCCGACCAGCGGCGTCACAATAAAGGGCAGCAGGCTCGCAAAAATCGTCGGACCGCGCAGCGGCCGCCAAAGATTATCCACCACCAGCGCCACAACCAGCCCCAGCGCCAGAATGAACGGTGTGGTCAGTACCGTGTAGAACAGCGTAAAGGCCATGGCTTTATAGAGCGGAAGGTTGAGCACAACCTTGGACCAGAAGTAGCCCACGCCCTGTGTGTTTTCCGACCAGCCTGTCGCGAGTTCGTTGCACGCTAAAACCGATCGGCCACAGAAAAAGTCCAAGCCCCGAAAGACATTCGTACCTTCGACTTTTTCCATTGAAATGGTCTGCTCACAGCTGCGCACCCCGGTCAGAAAGTTCGTCGAACAGATTTCCGAGATGGTTTCGATGTCTCTGGGTGGCGAGAACAGCGACTGATACCCGACGCTGAACAACGGCAGCAGGATAAACAGCACCATGGCCAGCAGGCTGGGCATCAAAAAGGCGAAGAATGCGCGGTGAGGCATGGGTGATCAGAACCTGAGGGTTAGAACAGCATTGCCCCGGGGCGGTTCAGCGGACCTTGCAAAACCTCCGCCCACAGCATCTGTTCTGAGACGATATTGGGTGATCGCCACCGGGGAACGACAGCGCGCTCCCCGGTGACCATCAAACAGCGGGTGGCCTTATTCAGCCAAAGCTGCGTTGTACGCAGCAACCACGTCCGCCAGCGCCTGCTCAGCGCTTTCCTGACCGCTGAGGAACTCAGCGAGTTCAGCGCCCAGTGCAGTGTGCATCTTGCCCATGTGCGAATACATTGGGTAAGCCGGTACACCGTTGGCAGCAGTGGCGAAGACGCCTGCAGCTGCTGGAGTTGCTTCGTAGCTGTCCATCATCCACACGAACAGCGACATGTTATCGCCTTTGGCGAGCATGTCGGCGTCAGCGGAATCAATGGCCAGTGCAACCGCGCGGGCAAGGTCTTCTTCGGACTGGTTCGCCGCGAAGAAGTAGCCATCCCACCACAGCGTTGAAGCTGGGGTTGAACCGCCGCCGAGGGTTGGCGCAGAGCCCATGACTACCTCTGCACCCAGCGCACCAGCGCCGTCGATCACCTTCTGAGCACGCGTGCCCCAGAGGTTGGCGATACCGGCCGTGCCTTGCTCAAACTGCGCCTGTACAGCGTCAGAGTTGAAGGTCAGGAAGTCTGGGTTCATGCGGGATGTCAGCTCTTTCATCATGTTGAGCGTCGCGATGCCCGCTTCGTTTTCGATGTTGGCTTCGGTGCCGTTAACGAACATTGGCTCGCCGGTCGCCTGCCACATGTTGACGAATTCTTCGCCCAGGTTCCAACCAGCAGCGTAAGTGCCGGTCAGCGGGTATTCCATCAGGCCCGCCGCTTTAGCAGCATCAGCCAGTGCCAGAACGTCTTCGTAAGACGAAGGCATATCCATGCCAGTCGCTTCGAGGATGTCCGCACGGACCATCAGGTGCTGTGCGTTCGCGCCAACGGCAATCGCCACAACTTCACCGTCCTGCTCCACCTTCATCGAAGTTGGCAGTTCCGCAACGCCGGGTACGTTGGTAATCGAGGCAACCAAGCCAGCGGTGTTCGCGGAGGTGAAGGTGCTGTTTGCACCGAGTACAGCGTTGTAAGCGCTTGGGCTTGCAGCCAGGGCTGCGTTGATCTTGTCTTTGTGCTCCTGATCACGCTCAGTCGCAGCACCACAAGCAGCGGACTCGTCCTGCAGAGCTTCAACCGCTGGGAAAGCGGCAGACAGGATGGAAAGGCCAGCGCCATCTACGGCACAAGCGTTTGCATAGGATGCGCTGAACAGCGCAGCTGAGGTTGCCGCTAGGGCAATACGGGTCATCTTCATCGTGTTTCTCCCTTAAATGAAGTGCGCCTCCGTCGCCAGTGACGCTCTATCCAGTCCGCCCCCTAAGCCGGCCTGAATGCTGGTATCTGCTGGTCGCTGCTCACTCATTACCGCGGTCGGAAGAGGCAGAGCGCGCCCGGCAGGAAATCTTTATCTATCGCCGCTCACCGGTTTCAGGATCGAACAGGTGGCACTGGCTCGCCGGTATCGAAAAGCCAATCGGCTCGCCAATCTTGGCGCGGAAGTCTTTGGGCGCTTTACCACTGAGGATCGCGCTGTCGGCACGGATCGAGACCTGTGTCGCGTCTCCCAGTAGTTCCATCGAGTAGACCGTCGCCTTTGCGTCTCCCCCGGTTTTCACCACCTCAACATCTTCAGCCCGGAACCCCAGTGTCACCGGTCCATCCGCAGCCTCCAGCCCGGCCACAGTGATCGAAGGGCCCGAAAAAGTGCCGTCGTTGACCGTGCCGGAGACGAGGTTCATGGCAGGGGAGCCAATGAAGCCCGCGACGAAGGTATTGGCTGGATGGTCATAGATATCGGTCGGCGTGCCGATTTGCTGAATTTCGCCCTTGTTCATAACCACGACGCGATCAGCCAGCGTCATGGCTTCAATTTGATCGTGGGTTACGTAAATCGTTGTGACGGCGAGTTCGTGTTGCAGGTTTTTGATCTGCGCTCTCGTCGAAACCCGCAGTTTCGCGTCAAGGTTCGAGAGCGGTTCATCCATCAGGAACACCGTTGGTCGCCGCACAATGGCGCGGGCCAAAGCAACGCGCTGACGCTGCCCGCCGGAAAGCTCCTTTGGCAGGCGGTCGAGCAAGTCGCCCAACTCCACCATCTCTGCTGCCCGCATGACGATAGCGTCATGCTCATCCCGCGGCACGCCGCGCACTTTGAGCGGAAAGCGGATGTTTTCGCGCACGGTCATTGTGGGGTAGAGGCCGTAGTTCTGAAACACCATGGCCACGTCGCGGTCCTTGGGCTCCAAGTCGTTAATGCGCGCACCGTCTACCAGAATATCCCCTCCGGTGGGCGTTTCCAGGCCGGCGATCATTCGCATCGTCGTTGTTTTTCCGCAGCCCGACGGGCCGAGAAGCACCAGGAACTCCTGATCCTCAATGGTCAAATCAAAGCGATCAACGCCAATAAAATTACCCCAGCGTTTGCTGAGGTTTCGGAGCTGAATTTCAGCCATAGGGATCGCTCGCCTTTCGCGCGTTAGTAACAGTGAAAAACCTAATCGCGAGCCCTGAGTTTTGGCAACACATTATTGAATGCGTATGCAAAATAATCGGGAATTTGGGCCAACTTTGGTTGAGTGGTCTAAAGTGCCGCCGGCGATATTCGCGTAACTGCCTGTTTTGGCAACAAAGATACATTGGTTGCGGTCAAGTTAGCCTTTTGCATACGCTTTCGAATCCAACAGTGCTT
>PAFB01000110.1 GCA_002700865.1 Rhodospirillaceae bacterium | reverse complement strand
TCCAGCCGCGTGGGGCTATAGCTCAGCTGGGAGAGCGCTACAATGGCATTGTAGAGGTCATCGGTTCGATCCCGTTTAGCTCCACCACTTTCCCTATTACTTTTGATTTAATCAGGATGATATCCTGCCTGTTATCAAGAAATGGGACAAAACATCTAATTCTTCGGTATTCTTGGTGCAAATACTCATTTTTGGGTATTTCTCTGCCCATTTTTGCGCGCGACGGCACCTTTATTTTTTGTCTACAAATTCGCCGGAGACACGAAAAATATCGTCTGTATCGCGTAAAAGTATCAGAGGAGGAGGCTGCATGTCATCCACCAACCAAACAAATCTACCGTCGCTGCAACTGCAACTGCGGCAAATCATAGATCATATGGAACTGCTGGTCGAAAAACCGGGCGCAATCCACAGTTGGGGCATCGAAGTCGGGGCTGCGCTTGAGGATGAAGCCGAAAGGCTCGCCGACCTCTCCGCTCGCATCGCAGTCGCACACCGGCCGAAACCAGTGGACCTGTCTCTCGTCGCTAAATCAGTCGGCCGACATTCTTGAGTGTCTGACCGAAGACGTGATTGCAGCTCCAAAGAACTTATGCGAAATTCAGTAAATCATCCCGTGGTTTAGCCGAGTTTCTCCCATGCGCCGTTGCCTGACCTTTATGCTGCTGCCTTTGGTGTCTTTAGTGATGGCGAGCTGCAGCTCGCTGTCAGGCAGTACGCGAGACGCTTTTGCACCGCTGATTGAGCTGAGCCAGCCTGAAACAATTGACGACGTCTTTGTTGGCGGCACTAATCCTTATTCCAGCGCCGTCAATCACTCGTTGGTCTCGCCCACGCCCGGAGCACAGCCCCAAGTCATTGGCGTATTTGCGCAATCTCAGGCTCAGGCGCAGCTGTTGATCGCCGAGGCTGTGCAAGCGCAATGCAGCGGTTATGGTCAGATGGGGCCAGTGCAGTTTGTCAACGGACAGTGGGTTAGCAGCATACAGTGCGCCAGCGGCTTTCCGCAGTAATAGCGAACCGCAGCATTCGTCGCGTTCAAGGGAGGGGTCGGTTGCTGCCAAAGGTACGGGCCACCAGCGGCGCAAGCAAAGCCAGCACCACAAGCCACAGCGCCAACACACCGGACAGCCGGGCTTCAATCTCGAAGACCGCCAGCGTCAGCATGCTGACGGCGTAGGTCAGCACCACGCCCAGAACAGCCACAAGGGTTCCAAACAGCCAAACCTGCCAGAGTGACCGGGCAAAGCTCCACGCCGCAATCACGGGCCCACTAAACAGCGCAACCGCCACCACAACCCCGGCAGAGCGGAGGCAGGCCGCAGCGGCCAAGGCGATCGCAATGGTTTCAAGCAACCGAACGCAGGCCGTGGAGACGGGCGTGAACAAGCCTGCGTGATGGCGGTCAATCAGCACCCTGTTGAGAAACGGATACGCCAGCACCAACAGGGTAAGACTAACGGCCAGACTGACCATAGCCGTGACCATTTGCGGCGGCGCGCTGGTCCAGGCTCGGGGACGCAGAATATCGCCCCACTGCCCGATTTCGAACCAGATCAGCAATTCCAGTGAGCCAAACAGGATATGGTCAACATCGATGGTGCCCGTGTCTTCCAGACCCGTAACGCTGAGCAACAGAATACCAACGCCAAAGAACAGCGGGAACAGCGCTGCGATTTCTACGCCGGCACCCAGCGAATGCCGCGTTCTAAACCAGCCGACACCACCCACAAACAACCCAATCGCCAGCGCTGAGCCCAGCAGCGCTGTCAGGCCATGCTGACCCGAGAACACAAACCCCAAAATCAGCCCGGGAAGCACCGCGTGGCTCGCCGCTTCGGAAATCATGATCTGACCACGCGGCAGCAGCAGGCTACCAGCTAGAACCGATGTCACCGCGGCGCAAAGCAGAGTGATGAGCAAGGGAAGATCCTGGCTAAGCAGCAGCACGGCGAACCCTCAAAACCCTGAGCGCACGGGCTGCGAAAAAACTGGTCAGCCAGCCCACACCCAGGCCAACGACCACCAGCGCGCCCGTTGGCACGGGCAAAACGCCCGCACTCAACCAGCCCGCCGCAACGGAAAGAATGCCGCCAACCAAGGCCGACCCTATGACCAGACCCGTAAAGCCCTGAACCCACGGTCGGACAATCAGCGCAGGCAAGGTTAGACCGCCGACAAGCAGCGTCAGACCCAGCGCCGGCAAACAGGTCAAAACCACCGCCACTGTTGCAACAATCCAGATCAGATTGATGACCCTGTGCCGACCGTGCAGCACGGCGGATTGCGGATCGAGCACCCAGTTCAACAAGCCGCGGCGGAGCACAAGAAAGACAAGAATGCCGACGATCAGCGCCAGCAGCGACGGGACAATTCGCGCAAGCGTAAGCGTCGCAGCATCGCCAAGCAGCAGCGTCGTCAGGCCTTTGGTGGAAAAGGCGCCGTAACCCTGCACCACGCTCAACAGCACCAGCGACGCTCCATAGGCCGCGGCGATGGCGAGGGCTTGCCCAGCGCCCACGGAGTAGCCCCGCGCGCGCGCCCAGAAAATAAAGCCCAGCGTCAGTGCAGAACTTGCGAACCCGCATGCCCACAGCAGCGGAACGGCCAGCCATGGAGCGCCGAGCAGCGCGACCAGTCCCTGCGATCCCACGACCCCGGAAACGACTCCATGACCAGCCACATCAGCGGTCAGGTTTTCGCCCTTGAGCGAAACCAAGGCACCGAAACCACCCAGCAGCAGACCGGTACTCAGCAGTCCGGTGAGCACAATGAAAGTGTTGTAATCCACCTCAACCCCCTTTCAGCCTCGCGCCCCGAAAAGGCTTTCAAGCTGCGCGTGGTTCGAGGGCTCCAAAGGCTGCGGTAAAGGCGGGTGAGGCCAGAACCGTGTCTGGTGTTCCAACCGCGGTCACGCCGCCATCAATCAGCACCGCCCGGTCAAAGAGCGCGCGCACATCACCGAGGTTGTGGTGAACGATAATCGCGGTTTTGCCTTCCGCCTGAAAGTCATCGAGTACCTCAAGCAGCGCGGCGCGGGTCGCCTCGTCTATGGCTTGAAAGGGCTCGTCCATGATCAGAATTTGGGGGTCCTGCGCCAGCGCTCGGGCCAGCAGAACACGTCGGCGCTGTCCGCCCGATAAATCAGACAGCCGACGTTCGGCGAGATCAGCGAGGTTCACAGCGCGCAGGGCACGGTCAACAGCCCGCCAGTCCCCGGTGCCCAACCGGCCCGAAAGCCCAAGATGCACCGCCCGTCCCATGGCCACCAAGTCCCGCACTTTGCCCGGAAAACGCCAGTCTATTTCATCGACTTGAGAAACGTAGGCTACGTGCTGACGCACGGCGTTGAAGGAACGGTCGAGGAACTGGACTGACCCCTTAAGCGGCTTGATCAGCCCCAAGATTGCCTTCAGCAGCGTGGATTTACCGGCCCCGTTCGGCCCGATGATCGCCAATCGCTCACCGCGGCGCACTTCAAAAGTTACATCCTGTACGACATTCTCCGCCCCATAGCCGGCCGACAAACCATAGACACCCAGCGCTGTCTCCTGGGTCAGGCTGACAGTCTTGTCCGTCATCATAAAGAGGCTCGTGAGCGCGTTCATTGGAAACTTCCTTTGGCCAACAGGCCGTGAGCGGTCAAAAAGTTGTACAGGGATGGCGGCAGCGAAGGGCGGGCACCGCTGGTGGCGTCGACCATATTGATGGTGTTGGCGATCAGCATGCCGAAGTAAGAGCTGCCCGGCTGGCCCTCTGGCCCCAGAGCGTCGGAAAACAACGGCGGTAAAGCGCGCAGCTCAACCCCTCGCTGCACTGCGCCTTCACGCAAAGCAGCGATCCCGCCGCTTTCCACCGAAGTTTCGCTGAACACGGCGGAAATATCCTGCGTTGCGATCAGATCAACGAGCTCATTAACCCGCGCCAACTTGGTTTCACTGGCTGTCGACAGCCCCAACAGCGGCTCTAACTGGATGCCGTAGCGCTGGCCGTAATAGGAAAAGGCGTCATGAGCGCTGACCACAATCCGCTGGTTTTGAGGAACGCGTGCAAAAGCGTCATTGATCCAGGCATCGGTCAGGACCGCCGCTTCGCGCAACGTCTGTGCGCGCGGTTGGGACAGGCTTAACTCCAGATCGTCCGAAACGGCCCCGGCGACATCGACAACCGTGTCGATCCAGAGGATCGGATCGTGCCAGGTGTGGGGGTCCTCGTAGCCTTCGATAAAGAGCAAAGTCTCAGCGGTCTGGAAGTCCTCCGCTGCGTGAACCGGCTTGCGCCCACGCAGCTGTTCCATCAACCCCAGTAATTGCGCTTCAAACAGCAAGCCGTGGTAAACAACGGCGTCCGATTGCGCCAGTGCGCGCACGTCCTTGCGGGTGGGTTGGTAGGTATGGGGGTCAACCCCTGCGCCCAGCAGCGGCACGACCTCAGCCTGATCGACGAGAAGGTAGCTCAGCGGGTCGCTCAACATCCGCGTGGTCGCGCTGACGGTCACGCCTTCCGCAGTGGCGGAGCCGACGAAACCCAGAACGAACAAAAAAGTGCTGGCGAGCACGCGGGGCATGGTTTGTCCAGTGAACACGGGAAATGAAGCTTAGGATCTACAATGTAGCTTAGGCTACAAATTGTGCAAGGGTCGGTAAATAAATAATGACAAAGTGCCTCAGTTTCCTTGAAATCGCCTCGTGGCGCTGCGACAAGAGGGGCAGAAACAGGACAGGCACTGCGATACCTTGAGTTCTCCGAAACCCGTAAATATAGACGACACCAACCCAGACCTTGCCCCTGTCGAGCAACAGGCCGCCGGCTTCGAAGCTGTGCGGGAGGCGCGGCGGAGTGAAACGGCGGAAGACTACGTGGAACTGATCGACGACCTCATCAAAGCCACAGGAGAAGCCCGCGTGGTGGACGTGGCGGCTCGGATGGGGGTTTCGCATCCCACGGTGAACCGCATTCTCGCGCGACTGGTCAAAGAAGGCCTGGTCAGCACCCAGCCTTACCGTTCAATCTTTCTGACACAGGAAGGCACAAATCTGGCGCAGGAATCGCGGGAGCGCCACCGGATTGTGGTGGAATTCCTGTGCGCTCTGGGCATCGAGGAAACCACCGCTGAACGCGATGCGGAGGGGATCGAGCACTACGTTTCAACCGAAACCATTGAAGCCTTTCAACGCTGGACGGGGAAGCTGTCCAAATGAGCGGGCTGGATCATCCCTCGCTGCTGGGGTTTGAGCCGCTCTACAGCCACCTCGACTTCCTCGCCAAGCAACGCGGCGGTGACGCCTATCCGCCCTATGACGTGCTGGTCAAGAATACCAACACCTATATCGTCCGGATCGCCGTGGCGGGGTTCACCAAAGATGATCTTCGCCTGATCGCGCAACCGCACCAACTGCTGGTGATTGGCAAGCGAAACGACGGTAAAGACGCGCAAGAAAACGCCAGCGATGTCTTTCACAGCGGCATTGCTTTCCGAGCCTTTCAGCGCCGCTTTGCCCTCGGACCGGGCCTGACAGTGACGTCTGCCACTGTCGCCGACGGGATCATCGAAATCACGCTCGACCGCCCGGAATTGCGAGAGGCCGGGGTCGAAATCTCAGTTGTCAACAAGGGCGAATGATCCATGCCCCGAATGACCGCCGACCGCGAGGCCCTGCTTTCTGAAGGTGAACGCCGGATGATTTTCCGGTCGATGCTGATGTTCAGGCTCTGCCTGATCGGTCTGGGCTTTGCGATTGTGTGCTGGATTGCCTGTGCAGCGGTGGGGCCGATTCGGTTTACCGATCATCGCCCCGTTGCCTTCTGGATCATTCCAGCGAGCGTGTTTGCGCTGATTTACTACAGCTATGCGCTGTTCACCGAACTTTCCAGCAACCCCGACTTCGACCGCTTCTGGCGGATACTGTCGAGCGTGTTCGTGCTGACGCCGCTGCTGATCTACTTCACCGCAGCAGGCATGATGTTCATGTTTTTCACAGTCACAGAAGTTGACGTCTCGCTGCAAAACATCCCGCTCTGGCCGGGTTGATCAAGTTGGTGCAGCGCTGTGTTGCCGGGGCAGCGGCCTAGTCAGCGTTGAGCAACACATCCAGCGCAGAGGCATCTTCGGCACCGCGCAGGCGATCCCGAAATGCAGCCTCTTTAAACGCCCGTGACACCCGTGCAAGCAGTTTCAAATGGTCGCCGTTGGAGCTTTCCGGCGCAAGAATCAGGAAAATCAAGTCAACCGGTTGGTCGTCGAGAGAGTCATAGTCCACCGGTTCGTCGAGACGGGCAAAGTAGGTCACCGTGCGCTGCAAGCCGGCGATTTTGGCATGCGGAATTGCCACGCCATTACCAGCGCCGGTTGAGCCTTCCTGCTCCCGCGCCTGCAAAGCCTCCAGCACATCACGCTCCTCGACACCGTAAGGCGCGGCAACGCGTTGGGCCAGAGACAACAGCAAGTGTCGCTTGCTCGTTGCACTAACACTCGCATCGATGAATGTCGGTGACACAAGAACGTCGTTCAATGGTGCGCCTCGGCTCGAAAGTTTGAACATCGAAGGGCAAGGCCTTCGCCTGTCCCCTGTGATCCCTTACTGACCGGGATCAATCCATCCGATATTACCATCATTTCGCCGATATACGAGGTTGACCCTGCCATCTGATTCGAACAGCAGTGCGTTCAACCCGGATAAATCCAGCCGAGCGACGGCCTGGCTTATGGTCAACTTCTGAATATCTGTTTGCTTTTCCGCAACAATAGTAGCGAATTGGCCCGCATCTTCTGCGTCACTAGACGAATCTTCTTCGGCATCATCAACGGGGGCTTCGACGACCATGGTGCGTGCGGCGCGGGCTCCTGCCTGCTCTGCAAGGCCGCGATGGTCATTCAACTTGCGCTTATACCGGCGCAAACGCTTTGCCAGCTTTTCAGCAGCCTGATCAAGTGCCGCGTGGGCGTCGCCCTGCTCGTCGCTGGCCTGAAGTTCGAGATTGCGATGGACGTGGACGGTAATCATGCAGTGGAAACCGCCAGCGCCCTTGGAGAAAACAACGTCTGCACTCAGGCCGTGGCCAAAGTACTTTTCGAGCATGTCTTGAATAACGCTGTTTGCACGCTCCTCCAGAGCGGTGCTTACATCCATGTGGCGAGACGTTACGGAAATCTGCATGCGGTCCTCCTTGCGGTTGAGACGAACGGATCAAAATGACCCTTCCTCAAAGGTAAGACCCCGACCCTGAGCCTGCAAATGCTTAGGCCGCAAAAATCGACAATTCAGGGGATAAAGTGATCAGGACGATGCTGATGCACGCAGGCTTGCCTAAGGCCTCGGTGCTACGCGAGTGCCTTCAGCCGACGGCGCTTGACCGAAGACGGAATGCGCAGCGCTTCGCGATACTTGGCAACCGTCCGGCGGGCAATATCGACGCCTTCCGCATTCAGCATCGAAACGATCGTATCGTCAGAGAGGATGGCGTTTGCCTGCTCGGCGTCAATCAGGTTTTTGATCCGATGCCGGACCGCCTCAGCCGAATGCGCCTCACCGTCACCCGATGCGGCGATTGATGCGGTGAAAAAGTATTTCAGCTCGAACATACCGCGAGGCGTGCTGATATATTTGTTGGTGGTTGCCCGTGAGACCGTCGACTCATGTATCTCCACTGCCTCAGAAATATCACGCAGAATCAGTGGCTTGAGGTATTGGACGCCTTTGGCAAAGAACAGCTCCTGCCGCTCGACGATTGTGGAGGCAACCTTCATGATTGTGGTGGCGCGCTGGTGCAGGGCCTTGACCAGCCAGTTGGCTGTCTGAAGCTGCTCGTTCAGGTATTCCTTGTCTTCCTTGCGCAACTTGCCCTGGGTAACGAGGCCAGAATAAGTGTTGCTCACCAACACGCGCGGGAGGTTTTCCGGGTTCAACTCCACAATCCAGCCGCCCGCTGGGTTGGGCCGCAGCAGCACGTCAGGTGTTACAACATGGGCGCTGTCGTTGGAATAGAGCGACGCTGGCTTTGGGTTGACCGAGCGCAGCAGGCGAATGCGTTCAACCAGCACGTCCTGACTCATGCGGCAGACCTTGACCAGCCGCGGTAAGTCGCCGTTTGCCAGCAAATCGAGGTTCTCCAACAAGCCCATCATCGGACCGTCCAAAACCCGCATTTCCGCCAGTTGCAGCGTCAGGCATTCCTTGAGATCACGGGCGAAAATACCCGTAGGCTCGAACCCCTGCATGTGCCGAAGTACCGATTCAACGTGGCTCAAGGGGCAGTCCATGCGTTCGGCAATGTCGTCGAGCGAAATACGCAGATAACCGGCCTCATCCAGATTTTCCATCAGCGTAAAGGCAATCATCCGGTCGGCTGGGTCATCAAGATCGATGTTGATCTGGCTGACAATGCGGTCGCGCAGTGACTCTGCGGACGCCAGGCGATTTTCGAGGTCAAACTCTTCGCCACCGTCAAAAGATCGACTGCCGCCGCTGCCCCAGTTCTCAAAGGCAACCGACGCCCCCACTTGCGCATCTGCGGTATCGTCGCGCCCTTGCCAGGTGTCATCAATCTCGCCCATTGCAGCGCGATTGTCGTCGAGCGGCGCCAGTTCCGGACTTGGTGTTTCAGTTGGTGTTTCGGGCGGCGTTTCAGCGGCAGCGCGGGGTTCTGCCGGGGAGTCATCACGCTCCAGCAGAGGGTTCTTTTCCAGCTCGCTTTCGATGTATTCGCCCAGCTCTACGTTCGACAGCTGCAGCAGCTTGATCGCTTGCTGCAATTGCGGCGTCATGACCAGGGATTGACCCTGTTTTAGCGCTAGGTTTTGCGAAATTGCCACGTTTACAATCCTAAATTATCCGCCGCATTCGCCCGATAATACCTACGCAGCGCGACATTAAATCTCATAAAGCCATAAACTACTTCAGCTTGTTCGCCAAAATGTTCTCTAAATCACACTACCCTTACCTGAGATCACCCGTCGTGGGCCAGAGTTTGCGACTTGGCTCGAAGATTGCAAGACCCTTTGCGTTATTTACGCCACAACGGCGGGCATTATCGGACCTGAGTATGCCGATCAGAGCCAAGCCTAGTGAAAATCCTCGCCGAAATAGCGCTTCCTAGCTGAATCATCTGCAACAATTGTGGCGGGATCGCCCTCAATCAGCACGGTGCCCTGATCAATCAGAATCGCGTGGTCAACGAGTTTGAGCGTGTCGCGGACGTTGTGATCGGTGATCAGCACGCCCACGCCTGAGTCCTGTATTTTTCGAATGGCGCGCTGCAATCCTTCAATCGCAATTGGATCGACACCCGCGAAAGGCTCGTCCAGCAGCACCACAGAAGGGCGGCTTGCCATGGTCCGGGCGATTTCCAACCGGCGACGCTGCCCGCCGGACAAGGTATCCGCAGGCTGACCGGATACGGCTTCGAGGTCGAAATCCAACAGTAGCTGGCGCAGACAAGCCGCGCGTTCCTGCCGTGGCAGCGCTATTTCCATAACGGCGCGGAGGTTGTTGCTCACCGTCAGCCCCTGAAAAATTGACGCTTCCTGGGGCAGATACCCAAGGCCACAGCGCGCCCGCTGGAACATCGCCAGCCGTCTCAGGTCGCGCCCTGCCAATGTCAGCGTTGTCGCCTCACAGGCGATCAGACCGATCAGCGCATGAAAAGCCGTGCTCTTGCCCGCGCCATTCGGACCAATCAGCCCCACGATCTGTCCCGGCTTGACGGACAGGCTGACGCCATGAACCACGGTTTTCCCCTCGCGTTTGACCCGTAGATCTTCGACGATCAATCCGGAGACGTCGGCGCTCATTGGTCGCTAAGCGCGCCGAAAATGCGCTGGTTGCTGTCATTGCTGATCTGGACGGCACCGGTGTCGAGGTCAAAACTCGCGCTGGCCCCTGACAGCAGCACCTCCCCACTCTGCAGCACCACCGCACCCTCCAACAACAAGGTCCCGACGCCGGGCGCGTAGTTCAGGGCTTCAGCTGCTGCGCGAAAGTCTCCGCGCTGAACCTCAACACCGCCGGTCACGTCAAGCGCCTGCAAGCTCCCGTCGCTCAGCTTCAGGCGGGCCTGTCCCCCGGCGATGGTTGCGCCGCTGACCTGCATGACGAAATCCTGCGGAATGGTGAGGATGCCGCCGGTCACGCTGTATCGAAGACTTCCTATCGAGACGAACCGCTGCTCCCCGCCCATCTGCACGCTGACCGGGGTTCCCTTCAGACTGACGAGCGTGTCGGCAAACCGCAAGTCGAGGGAGTCTGCGCGGGCTTTGAAGGTATCGTTTTGGACAAATACGGTGCCTTCGGCCGTGAGCGAGGCAACCTGGTCCTGCGCCGTATCCAGCGCCGCAACCACGCGGTCTGCCAGCACGACCCAGTCGCCCACCACCAGCTGAACCTCGCCCGACGCCTCATATAGGCCCGCGTCAGCGAGAAAGCGGATGCCACCTGTGGCTGTCAGGTCAAACCCAACGCCGGTGGCACGTGACTCTGAATGCGCAGCAAGCGGGGCGGCGAGCATGGCCAGTAAGGATGCGATGAGAAGACGGATCATGATGAAAGAAATCTACAGCACTTAGGCCCGGCTGGCCAATCAGCGCGTGGTGGACAGCTTTGAGGTGCCAAGCAGGTCTATATTGCCGGTAAGAGGATCGAGTACAGCACCGGTTTCCGAAGACAGACGAGACCCATCTGGTCCTTCTATGGCGACGGTGCCGTGCAAGCCCAAACCAGCCGCTCCATCCCGGACCGCCTCTGGCACTTTGTCCAGCGGTGTTTCAGCAGCGAAAACGCGCGGTGAGGCGTCGAGGGGTTGCGGTCGGGTCAGATGGTCAAAGCCAAGATATCCAAGCGCCAACACCAAAGCAGCCAGTGCGCCAAGGCGCGACACGCTGATCATGACCCCACGCGCTGTCATCGTTCAGCTCAGGAATGCGCAAAGATATCGCGCTCTTCCCAACCCAGAAGGTCAAGCTGCGCGCGATGGGGCAGGAAGTCGAAGCACTTTTGCGCCAGGTCAGCGCGGCCTTCACGCACCAGAATAAGGTCCAGCGCGGCTTTGAGCCCATGCAGGTGAAGAACGTCGGAAGCAGCGTAATCAACCTGCTCGGACGACAGGGTTTCAGTCCCCCAATCGCTGCTCTGCTGCACTTTGGACAACTCGACCCCCAGAAGCTCCTTGCACAGGTCCCGCAAACCGTGGCGATCCGTCGAGGTTCGCACCATGCGGCTGGCAAGTTTGGTGCAGTAAATATTCGTCATCAGAACGCCGAGGTAGGCATAGACGCTGGCGATGTCAAAGCGGGCATAGTGCATCAACTTGAGGCGCGCGGGATCAGCCAGTTGCCGGCAAAGGTTGGGCGCTGCGGCTATGCCGGCACCAGCCAAGGGCGTTTCACCGGCTGTTCGGCGTTGAGGCATCTGGACCACGTGCGCATTACCATCACCGCTGCTCACCTGCACAACGCACAGCCGATCACGGATCAGGTTCAGGCCCATGGTCTCGGTATCAATGGCAAACACGGGTCCGAGATCGATGTCTGCGGGCAGATCGTCTTGATGATAAAAATTCGCCATGCGCGCTCTCGAACGTTGATTCAGGCAGGCATTCAGAGAGGGAAGGGCCGAAAAATGTCAAGGGCTAGGTTTGAGTGACAATCTCAAAAAAACTGACCATCACCCATGGCAACAGACGGAACGCAAACCGCGTTATTTGAAATTAACTCACCCCACACGTGCTGCATAATAAAAGAGGGTTTACCCTAACAAATAACTCTATTTGATAGACAAATTTTACTCATTTAATATTCCTTCTCGTATCAATGTTTGGACGTTGCTATATTTATTCCTTCGATCATTGTTGGTTCATAATCTGAATCAGTGATGGAGAATTATACCATGAGAGTAGTTGCTCATAGTAAATTTGCTAAAGGCATGCATGCAGACTGGGTTGCCTTCTACAATAATCAAGCTGTCAATCGGGCTAGCTTTACAACGGAAGAAACACTTGGAATCGCCAATGATGGCGAAGTGCTCTTTACGTGGGAAGTAACGGACTTCGATCAACTTTCAAAACATGGCGCTGATCCCGAAATTCAAGCGCATATCGCGCGGATGCAGGAGACCGCTTCGGTCTATCAGGCGCACGACCTGCAAGACGACGACGGTCCGGGTCTCTACTTCGGCATTTTTACGTTTGAGAATGAAAGCGCGGAAGAATGGATCAAGGTCTGGTCAACCGATGAAAAGCGCCTGACCCGCAATGAAGTTTTTGCCATCGTTGATGATCACAGCGTTGCCGTCCTCGTAGAGGGCACAGGTACGCCCGAGCAGGTCGCCGCACACCTCGAACGGCCAGAGGTCAAGGAGCATGTCACGCGGATCAATGAGCAAGCTCGGATCTGGCGTCTGGAACCGCTTGAGTTGGACTGACGCCGCTGGGTTTCTTCATCCATCGACATTGAGGCCCGCAAGCACTCAGCAATCGGCGCACAGGGTCCTCATGGGCAGCGACACGTTCCCGCTGTCCCTTAATCATCGTGATTGCATTTAAGGGGTATTATGACTGTTGTCGTAATCGCAGAAGCACAGTTTACCGAACAGGGTGCACAAGACTTTATTGAGTGGTCAAAGGGGGACGACGGGTACGTCATCACGCGCGACTTCGATGGGTTTGAGCACATCGAGACTTGGTTGGCTGAAGACAATAAAACCATCCTTCTTTACGAACTGTGGTCAAGCAAAGAGAAGCACCAAGCTTACCTCAAGTTCCGGACTGATGGCGGCCTTATGGACTTCCTCGGTCCGCGTCTGGAAGGCGAGTTCACGGTCACTTATCTGGCAGGTGCCGACTAAGGGCCGGGTTGCGACCTGCGCTTGCTGACGGCAGACTGGCCGGCAAAGCAAGTACAGATAGAGGCAGATACGGAACCATGACCATTTTCCCTGCGACGGGCGTCCTGTTGGGTCGCGTGTGGAACCCGGCTGCTGGGGGTCCGTCGGTCGTGACCCTTCGCCAGGGCCGGGTCTGGGACATTACCAGCCCGCGCGCGCCTTTGGTGCGCGATATTTGCGAGATGGACGACCCGGCTGGTTATGTTACCGGCGCGGCTGGTACTGATCTGGGCACGGCAGAGGCTTTGGCCGCTGTCGTGCCCCACCCTGACAGGCTTCACTTTCTTGCCCCGTGCGACTTGCAGGCAATCAAAGCTTGCGGGGTCACTTTTGCTGGGTCGATGGTGGAGCGCGTGATTGAGGAACGGGCCGCCGGCAACCCGGCCATGGCCGAAGACATTCGCACCCGCATCGGTGCCCGCATTGGCACCAGCCTCAGCGCGATCACGCCCGGTTCCGAGCAGGCGCAGCAGGTTAAGGCAGCGCTGCAGCAAGAAGGCCTTTGGAGCCAGTATCTGGAAGTTGGGATCGGACCGGATGCCGAGGTCTTTTCCAAGGCGCAAACCCTTTCATCGGTCGGTCCGGGAGCTGAAATCGGCCTGCATCCCATGTCAAACTGGAACAACCCAGAGCCTGAGATCGTTCTGGCGGTGTCTTCGCAAGGGCGCATCGTTGGGGCAACGCTTGGGAATGACGTGAATTTGCGCGATGTCGAGGGGCGCTCTGCGCTGTTACTCAGCAAAGCCAAGGACAACAACGCCTCGTCGGCCATTGGCCCTATGATCCGCTTGTTCGACACAGGCTTTGACATGGACGCAGTGCGCCGGGCAAAGCTCACGCTTCGCGTGACTGGCGAGGACGGTTTCACGCTTAATGGCACATCGTCCATGGGTGAAATCAGCCGCGATCCCTCCGATCTCGTCACCCAGACCATCGGACGCCATCATCAGTACCCTGACGGCCTCATGCTCTACCTCGGCACCCTGTTCTCACCAACGCAGGATCGAGATACCCCCGGCGAGGGCTTTACTCACAAAATGGGTGATCAGGTAACAATCAGCTCGCCGGATTTGGGTACATTGAACAACACTGTGCGCCGATCAACAGAATGCCCCGCCTGGACCTTTGGCGTCAGCCATCTGATGCGGAACCTCGCTGCGCGCGGACTGATCTGAAGCACCGTGACCGGGGTTATCCTGCTCCGAACTTGCAAAGCAGGTTTGACAGCAACGATGACCGCGGCAGCAGCAAGAGACCCTAGAGACGGGTGCCCCGTTGAATTCGCAGGCGAATTTGAGGCAGCAGCCGCGAAGATTATGGCGCATCTACTAACCGCCAATTAAATAGCCTCTTGAATGCTGACTGCTTTTGTTATGTTATAACATTCAAGTGTAATGAACAGCGCACTCGTGGGTGTGCTTTTTGATTTTGGGTGATCCTAATGGATTTATCGTTCCTACTGATTCGAAGAGGCGCTCTTGTCCGCTTCGCTTTGGCAGCGGCCGTGGTTGCGGTAATCTGGGTTGGCTTCTTCGCAGTTACGGGATGGCCGTTCAATGGTTAATCCGGCCCTCAAACTGTCCGACCTCTTTGTTAACTTTGGACCGACGCCTGCGATTATCGGGCTGAATGCAGACATCCAGAATGGATCGTTGACGGCCGTTGTTGGCCCCAATGGGGCAGGAAAATCGACCCTGCTGAAAGCAATCGTGGGGCAGCTGCGCCCGGCCAGTGGCAAGGTCACTTTCGGTGGTCTCAAAAGGCACGAAGTCGCTTATCTACCCCAGCAATCCGCCATTGAGCGCAATTTCCCGATCACTGTTCTGGAAATCGTGAACATGGGACTTTGGCACCAGACAGGCCCCTTCGGAACCCTGCGGAAGCAGCATCGGCAGGATGTTGAGCGCGCCATCGATGCGGTTGGCCTCACCGGGCTGGAAAACCGCACCGTGGGGCAGCTTTCGGGCGGCCAGCTACAGCGGGCCATGTTTGCGCGTCTGCTGCTGCAGCGGGGCAAGCTGGTCTTGCTCGACGAGCCCTTCAACGCCGTTGATTCAAAGACGTTCAAGGACCTGCTGGAAGTCATCAAGAGTTGGCACGCCGAGGGCACGACCATCCTAACCGTTTTGCACGACCACGACACCGTGCGCGGGCACTTCCCCGAAACCCTGATGCTGGCCCGCGAACTGGTTGCCCATGGTCCAACCAATCAAGTCCTGACCGGTGAAAACAAGCAACTCGCCGACCGGATGTGCGAGGCCTGCGCCGACGAGGAACACACCTGTTCCAAGGCCGCCGCCTAATGATCGACCTGTTCATCCAGCCTTTTGTCGACTTCGACTTCATGCGTCGTGCGTGGTTTGGTTGCATCATCATATCGCTGGGCGCGTCACCGCTGGGGGTCTTCCTGATGCTGCGCCGGATGAGCTTGGCCGGCGACGCCATGGCGCATGCCATTCTGCCCGGCGCTGCGGTTGGCTACCTGCTGGGCGGTCTGTCGTTGACAGCCATGACCTTTGGCGGCGCGGTTGCCGGTTTGGTGGTGGCCTTGCTCTCCGGTTTGATTGCGCGAACAACCGTGCTCAAGGAAGATGCTAGTCTGGCGACATTTTACATTATCTCGCTGGCGCTGGGCGTGCTGATCATCTCCATTCGCGGCGATAATGTTGACCTTATCCACATCCTTTTCGGCACAGTGCTGGCGCTCAACAACGATGCGCTGCTCCTGATTTGCGCCACCTCGTCACTGACGATCCTGACCCTGTCTTTCCTGTTTCGGCTGATCCTGATGGAAAGCGTTGATTCGCAATTCCTGTCGTCTGTCAGCCGCTGGGGCGCGTGGGCGCATTATGCCTTTCTGGCGCTGGTCGTCCTCAATCTAGTATCCGGCTTTCACGCCATAGGGTCGCTGATGATCATTGGCGTTATGCTGTTACCAGCGACAAGCGCACGATTTTGGGGGCGGAGTGTGGGCCAGTTGATCCTGGTTGCTCTGCTGATCGCTGCCGTGTCGAGCACGCTGGGATTGCTGGCTTCCTACCACTTCAGCCTGCCCTCCGGCCCATCCATCATTCTGACAACCGGTATTTTCCACGTTCTCTCGCTCATTTTTGGCTGGGAAGGTGGCTGGCTGTCTCATTACTATAGAGCTCCAAAGGTGACCCAATGAACCTTATACGCAAGCCCCTCCTTCTAAGCTCCGTTGCTACCGCGCTGTGCTTCAGCAATGCCATGATGGCGCAAGCCGAGCAGCTCAAAGTTGTCACGTCATTCTCCATCCTGAAAGACATGGTTGAGCAGGTGGCGGGCGACGAAGCAGTCGTCTCGTCGCTGGTCGGCCGCAACGGCGACACGCACTTCTTCTCACCCAGCCCATCGGATGCAAAGCTGCTGAAGGATTCCGAACTTCTGGTCATCAACGGTCTGGAATTTGAAGGCTGGATCACACGTCTGATCGAAGCCTCCGGCTTTGAGGGCATGACGGTCGTCGCAACGGACGGTGCTGTGCTCCTTTCAAACGAAGAACACGACGATCATGACGATAACGATGATCACGACGAGGACGAGCACCACGGCGAGGACGAGCACCACGACGCGGATGAGCACGCTGGCCATGATCACCATGACCACGGCGAATTCGATCCCCACACCTGGCAGAGCCTTAGCCGTGGTGCCGTATACGTGCAGAACATCTCCGCAGCCCTGCAAACGGCCCGTCCTGAGGCCGCTGATGCTTTGGCGAGTCGAGCTGCTGCTTACATCGCCGACCTCAACGCACTCGACACCAAGCTAAAGGCCGAATTTAGTGCGATTGATCAGCATTGCCGCACCATCGTTACCTCCCACGACGCATTCCAATACTTTGGCGCAGACTATGGATTGAACTTTGTTGCGCCACAGGGTTGGTCCACGGCAAGCGAGGCCTCGGCCCGCGACGTTGCTTCATTGATCGAACAGATTGACGAAGGCGGCATTGCCGGCATCTTTGTTGAGAACATCGTCGATGCGCGGTTGGTTGATCAGATTGCCAGCGAAACCGGTCTCGGGTTCGGAGGTGTGCTATATTCTGGCGCGCTTTCAGAAACCGATGGACCCGCAGCGACCTATCTCACCATGATCGAGCATAACGCTGAGCAAATTCTGTCCGCGCTGCAGGCCGCTGAAGCCAGCGGAGCTTGTGAGCACCATGACGACGATGACCACGATGATGATCACGGCTAAGGCCGATTAGGACAAGCCCTAGCGCTGCCGGAAACACCGCACCTTTGGGAAACCGAGGGTGCGGTGTTTTGTTTTTTGGGCCTCAATGGCGCGCTTAAGCCATTGCAGCCGACAGCGCATCTTTCAGCGGCCCCAGATCACTTCGCTGAACATCCAGATGAGTGACCAGACGCAGCCGACGCGGGCCAAAGGCACCAATCTGCACCCCGCGCGCGAAACAGGCATCGACGACCTCATCCGCGGTGGGGCCTGTTTCATCAATATCGAGGAACACCAGATTGGTCTGCGGCGTGTTTATCGCACTGATGCGGGGCAGATCGGCCAAACGCTGCGCCAGCTCGGTGGCGAGTTCATGGTCCTCGGCGAGGCGTTCGACGTTGTGGTCGAGCGCATAGAGGCACATGGCGGCCACGACCCCCGACTGGCGCATGGCCCCGCCCATCTGCTGCTTGAGACGCCAGGCTTCGTCGATGAAGGCTCGGGACCCTGCCAGCACCGCCCCAACAGGCGCACCCAGGCCCTTGGTGAAGTCGATCCACACGCTGTCGTAACCCGCACAATGTCGTGCCGCCCCAATCCCGGAAGCGACGACAGCGTTCATCAATCGCGCGCCATCCATGTGGGTGTGCAGCCCGGCTTCGTGCGCGGCGGCGGCGACAGCATCCAGTTTTTCGACCGGCCAAACCACGCCGCCTTTGAGGTTGAAAGTCTGCTCGACACACACGAGCCGGGTTCCCGATGCGTAGCGGCTCCCCGGTGTGATAACCCGGCGCACCTCTTCGGCGTCAAAGATCCCTTCGGCTGTGTCGATCGGGTGCACCATGGCCCCTGCCAGCGCAGCAGGAGCCCCGCCTTCAGACGTGATGATGTGACAGGCCCGGTCGCCGATCAGCGTTTCGCCCGGCTTCATCCAGACGCGCAAAGCGATTTCGTTGCACATGGTTCCAGACGGCAGAAACACCGCTGCTTCGTTACCCAGCAGATCGGCCACCTGTTCCTCCAAGGCCAGGGTCGTGGGGTCTTCACCCTTCTGCTCGTCGCCCACAGGCGCATCCAGCATCGCTTCGCGCATCGCACGGCTGGGTCGGGTTTTGGTGTCTGAATAGAAGTCAATCACGCCGCCAAGGCTCCTCGTTACAGTCCCTGAGTTGAGGGCTTTCTATGGTGAGGATTTAGGAGCAACAACCGCCTGCTGACAACCGGCTACTGGCGTAATTTATCCGTGCTGATGCAGCGCACCGGCGAGGTGCTTCATATGGTCAGGCCGAATGCCGCAGCACCCACCGATGACGTGCATGTCCCGTTTCATCCAGCTCTGGCAATAGGCGGTGTAGTCCTGCGGCGAGATGGTATCGTGGAAGACCCACTTGCCGTCGACCGACGTGCCTGAATGCGCATAGACGCCCGTCATGCCGTCCCAGTGGTATTGCAGGATGTCCAGACAAGCCTCCACGTACTTTACATCTGTATGCATGATGGACAGCAGCGGCACGCCCGTTCCGGCTAAAGCCGCCAAGGCGTCAACCAGCGGCTCACCGTTCCACAGCGCCATCACTCCCTCGCTGTTCAGCGCGCAACTGATCCCGACCCACACCGGCAAGCCGGAGGTTTGCGCGGCGGCAAGAGTGGTGAGCATGCGGTCGATATCAATCATCATTTCGAGCATCAGCAAATCCGCGCCTGCGTCCCGCATCACCGCCGCTTGCTGTCCAACGCTCGCCTCGATTTCGGACAAGGGCGGATGATCGCCTGTCCAACTCCAATAGGAAATGCCACCCGCGACCAGGGCCGCAGGTCGGGTGCAGGCGTCGCGAGCCTCGATCGCCAGCTCTACAGCAACCCGGTTATAATCATCAAACCGATCGCTTTCACCCGCCGCTTCGAGGGCGTGAAGCGAGGTTGCGAAGGTGTTGGAAATGATCAGTTCCGCGCCGTGTTCGAGATAGTCCTTATGGATCACACGGACCACGTCCGGATGGCTGAGCGCACCGCCACCGTTCCACGCATTTTCGAGCTGCGGGATACCCCGGCGCTCGCATTCAGTTCCCGTTCCACCGTCAATCAACACGGTCTCTCCCACCTGCAGGCGGGCCACCAAAGCGTGGTAGCGATTCATCATCGGGATCATCCTCACGTCGCGTGAATTCTCAGGGCCTTGTACTGCCCTCAGCGGCACGAAGCCTTACCGTCAACGACAGCCAATAGGCGCAAAATTGGCAGCGTCGTTGCTTGATCTTGTCGGTTGTTCATCGGCTGAGTATCCTTGATCAGCGTGACGCTAATGCCCGGATTTGACGGGCGGTTAATCGATAGGGGAACGACAATTAGCCATATGACCACACCGGACTTTGACGCGATCAGGATGTGGTTGAACGACTACGTCGACACTGGCCGTTTGCCCTTTGGCCACGTGAAAATCACGCGGGGCGCCGACACTCTGTTCGAATACGCTTACGGCTTTGCAGACATCAAATCGGGCGAGGTTTACCAGCGCGACAAGCTGGTCCGGGTCTTCTCGCTGTCCAAGATCGTGACTGCGGTTGCCATACTGCAGTTGGTCGATGATGGCTTACTGGAGCTGGATCAGGACGTAGCGGAAATCCTGCCAGAGTTTGCTGAAACCACCGTCTTTGACGAAAGCCTCGGCCAAACCGTGCCGCGCAGCGGACCGATTACAATCCGCCAACTGCTCACCCACTCTTCGGGGCTGACCTACGCCCACAACGAAGACGCCGTTGCGCCCTTGTACCGGAAGGCTGGACTGGTGCTGTTTTATCCCGACACGCTTGAAACCTTCTCTCAGGTGCTGGCTCTGCAGCCTCTGCTGTTTCAGCCCGGCACGCGGTATCATTACAGCACGGCCTTTGGTCTGCTGGGGCGGGTTGTCGAGGTCTGTCGCAACACGTCGTTTGCCGACGCCCTGCACAGCCGGATTTTCGCGCCTCTGGGGCTTGAAGACATCGGCTTTGAAGTCCCTCACAGCAAAAGTGACCGCTTCGTTTCTCTCTATGAATTCAGCCCTGAAAAGAAACTACGCAGGCTCGAAAACCAGCGCGGTTCAAGCTGGATGCAGCGTGACGAAGACCGGTTCTTTGATGGTGGCGGTGGGCTGGTCAGCACGGTCGGTGACTTTACCGCTTTCATGGACATGCTCCGCCGCAACGGCACCACACCAAGCGGCGAGTCCATCCTATCCCCTGACGCCGTCAAAATGCTGCAAACAGACCAACTGGGCCGTTCTTTCGCTCAGATGGAAGTAACAGACAATGGCTTCTACCCGCTGAGTGACAGCAAAGGTCTGGGCGTCTACGTGGTCGGGGCGGATCACGAAAGGGTCAGCGATGTTTCTGTCGGGGAATATGGCTGGTCGGGCGCGGCGTCTTTGCAAGCGTGGGTCAACCCCGGGCTCGACATCAGCGTCGTTTTTGCCACCCAGCTGCTTCCTTCAGACAGCTACCCGCTGTATCCCGAACTCAATGCCCTAATCTATAAGGCCGTCACCGCCTCCTGACCAAAACCGCCGCGTGTCCCACGCCGCCAATCCCGCGCGCTGCACTGCTGAGGCTTCGCAGGTCCAGATGGTGGCAGCAGAGGCCCGATCCGCGAAGTTGCGCAGGTCTTCAGGACCCCAACGAAACGGTTACTGGAACCGGCTGTTGCTGGCCTCTTCTTTGGGCGTCCGGCGTGTCCGGATAGTGCGAAATAACGTCGTCCTCCGCGTTTTGTCGTAGGGTATGCCGTCTTCAATCACGTTCGCCTTGTGCCCTAGTGCGTTGTAGTAAACCCGACCCATAGTCGAGGTGATTGGAGTGGGGCTAACGCGCGAGCGGTGCGGTTCATACGCTCAACCGTCGCGACTGACGTGAGCGATAAGGGCATCATGGCGCTTTGTGTCAGCGCTGCATGGCTAAAGCTGAACGGAACCCAAAAAAGCTGCCCCGTGTATTTTTGATGCCGGGGCGGTATCGGGTCGTTCGCTGCGGATGCAACCGGTCAACGCGAATGCAAATGTACACAGAAATGTACACCAGTAATTCCGTCTTTATCTAAGCCATTGATGTTAAATGTTTTAATTAAGTGTGATGGTGCCGAAGCCCACGAGCGATGCTCCTCAAGTGACCCGGCGCAACCCGATATCTAGCGCTGTCAGTAACTCAGCGACCCTCCACGTACCCATCAAGTGCCCCTGTTGGTCTACCCTCTGGTCTACCCTTGAGAGATCAGGTGATCCTGGCGGTATTCATGGGGGGTACTGGGGGAGAAACGGATGGTGCCTGTTGGTATAAGGCGCTCAGAAATGTGAGGTGTTCTGGAAAGTGGTGCTAGGAGGGTTCTAGGTAGCGTCAGGAGGGCCGTGTGGAGGTCTTGGAGCGGCTGGGTGATAGTTTTTCAAGGGAGGACTTTGGGGTTGCCTGAGGGTCTACGTGGGGAAGGGACGGATCACAAATAATCGTTTGTTATTGCTGCTTAGGTAATCTTACCTTCTAGTTC
>PAFB01000109.1 GCA_002700865.1 Rhodospirillaceae bacterium | reverse complement strand
TGGTGGAGCTAAACGGGATCGAACCGATGACCTCTACAATGCCATTGTAGCGCTCTCCCAGCTGAGCTATAGCCCCACGCGGCTGGAAACGGGCCCTGTATTAACCTCTAATACCGGGTTTGTCGAAGCCTAATTTAAAAAATATAGGCTTCGATTGTAAAGAGCCTCTGGCAGTGATCTGCTGGAAGCTCCCGGGGTGCTAGCTGTCTTCGTCGAGACCAGTTTCCAGCCCTTCGACGGGAAGAGCGCCATCAACCAGTTCGTCGTCATCGTCCAGCAGAGTATCATCATCGACCTTGGCGTCTTCGTCATCCTCTCCGAATTCATCGTCGAGCGAAACTTCACCATCGTCGTTCACCACCAGATCGGTTTCACCGTCTTCGAGTGTGTCTTCATCAACTTCGTCAAGAGCAACGGCGACGACTTCGTCCTCTTCTTCGTCCTCGTCCTCGTCTCCTGAGGTCGACTTTGGAGCATCTTCCAACTCGACTTCTGGCGCCGCTTCCTCTTTTGCGGAGGCAACAGCAGCAGCAGCAACGCGACCACGGCGCGAGCGCATGACTGCCTCGGGGTCGTATTCAGTGCCACAGGACGGACAGACCGCCGGATCTTTGTTCAAATCGTAGTAGCGGGCGGCGCAATTCTGACAAATGCGCTTGATTCCGTACTGTTCTTCCAATTCAGGCATAGAGCCAGCCTCGATAATTGCGATTTCTTAAGCCCTTGGAACCAACATAGGCTGGCAGGTGTGTCAATGCCGAGGTTGGCTGCTTGCCATGCGGTTCTCTCGGTCTAGCCGTGCTTTTCGTCAAAGGACCCCTCTATGGTACATCCAGAGGGCTAGCAATTAAGTGAGATTTTCATGTCCAGCCTGCCTCTTGCACCCGCCAAAAGCTTAACGGCACAAAACCTGACAGGAACGATCCGTGTTCCTGGCGACAAGTCGATTTCTCACCGATCGCTGATGTTCGGCACGCTTGCGCTGGGCGAAACCCGAGTGAGCGGCCTGTTAACCGGCGAAGATGTGATGGCGACCGCCGAGGCCATGCGTCGTTTGGGTGCGTCCATCGAGAAAGACGGTGAGGATTTCGTTATTAACGGTGTCGGGGTTGGTGGTCTCCGAGAGCCATCGCTCCCGCTGGATATGGGCAATTCAGGGACCAGCACACGCCTGATCCTCGGTATGTTGGCAACGCACGACCTGACCGCTGTTGTCTTTGGTGACGCCTCGCTGAACAAGCGTCCGATGGCTCGGGTCACGGTGCCGCTGATCCAGTTTGGTGCGACCTTTATGACGCGTTCGGGTGACCGGTTGCCCCTGGCCGTAAAGGGCACCGGGAACGCCATGCCGGTGGAGTACGTATCGCCGCTCGCCTCAGCGCAGGTGAAATCGGCGGTTTTGCTTGCGGGCCTGAATGCGCCGGGCAATACGACGCTGACAGAACGCACGCCAACCCGTGACCATACAGAACGGATGCTGCGCGGCTTTGGGGCAGAGGTGACAACCGCGGAAACCAGTGATGGTCTCGCCATCACACTTTCCGGCCAGCCTGAGTTGCGCGCTACCCCGGTTGTGGTCCCCGGTGATCCGAGTTCGGCGGCGTTTCTGGCGGTGGCCGGTGCCATTGTTCCCGGATCTGCGCTGCTGATTGAAAACGTCATGCAGAACGAGCACCGGACCGGCGTATTTCAGTCTCTGCTGGACATGGGCGCTGACTTAAGTTTGCAGAATACCCGCGAGGTTGCTGGGGAAACTGTAGCAGACGTGGCTGTGACGGCTTCGACACTCAAAGGCTGTCTGATCCCCGCTGAGCGTGCGCCCTCGCAAATCGACGAGTATCCCATTCTTTCCGTCGCTGCGGCCGTTGCTGAGGGGACTACGCGCATGGAAGGCCTTGAGGAGCTCCGTGTGAAGGAATCGGATCGCTTGCAGGGGATCATCGATATGCTGACCGCAGCTGGCGTCACCACGCGCAGTGGTGACGATTGGCTGGAAATCGACGGCATGGGCGGGTCGGTCCCGGGCGGCGGTGAAGTCTTCACCGAGCTTGACCATCGGCGGGCAATGTCCACGCTGGTTCTGGGGATGGTGTCCGACAAGGGCATGGCTGTCGATGACAAGAACTGCATTCTGACGTCTTTCCCTACCTTCGTCAGCCTGTTCAACGACTTGGGGGCGCGGGTGGAATGATCATTGCCATCGACGGTCCAGCTGCCGCTGGCAAAGGGACGTTGGCGCGTCGCCTGGCGGCGCACTTTGACTTCGCCTACCTCGACAGCGGTGCTCTTTACCGCGCTGTCGGGGCCAAAGCGTTGGATCAGGGTGTCGATCTGGGCGACGTTGAGGGACTGGTGACGCTGGCCTCCGGTCTGATTGGCGAGGATATGGCGCACCCGCATTTGCGCACCCCAGCGGTCAGTGAGGCCGCTTCCCGGGTCGCGGCACTGACCCCCGTTCGGGTCGCGCTCAAGGATTTTCAGCGCAATTTCGCCGACTCGCCCCCGGGCAACAAGGCCGGCGCGGTGCTTGATGGGCGCGATATCGGCACGGTTATTTGTCCTTATGCGACTTGCAAGCTGTTCATTACGGCCAACCGAAATGTCAGGGCAGAGCGCCGCTGGTTGGAGTTGCGGGAAAAAGACCCGAGCGTTATATACGACCGTGTTTTCAACGACTTGGTTGTTCGGGACGAACGCGATGAAACAAGAGAAGATTCGCCTCTTAAGCCCGCCGACGATGCCAGCCTGATTGATACGTCCACCCTGACCACCGATGAGGTGTTCGAGCAGGCGCTATTGATCATCGCTTCTTCCAATCCACGTTGACGAAAGCATGAGACCGGAACGGTCCGTCTGTTCGCCTCCTTGGGGTGAATAGGGGGGCGGTCTGGCGTTCAATTTAAACCCAAACCCTTGATGTGAACCCGTGATCGGGAACGCGCCAAAGTTCGGCCTCCGGGTCGGATGTTATCAACAGGAAATCTAACAGAATGGCAGAAGCCGCCATGGAGTCCTTCGAGGATCTCCTCAACGAAACAATGGGCGACACCCTCGAAGGGTCCGTCCTCTCCGGTACTGTATTGAACATCGAAAACGATCTGGTGATCATCGATGTCGGTCTGAAGTCTGAAGGCCGCGTACCCCTTAAAGAATTCACCATGCCCGGCCAGGAGCCGACCATCAAAGCAGGCGACACCGTCGAGGTGTTCGTGGAGCGCTACGAAAACAAGGACGGCGAAGTCATGCTGTCCCGTGACAAGGCGCGCCGCGAAGAAGCCTGGGTTGAGCTTGAGAAGAAGTTCAACGACAGCGTTCGGGTCGAAGGCGTTATCTTCAACCGCGTCAAGGGCGGGTTTACCGTCGATTTGGGCGGTGCGGTTGCCTTCCTGCCTGGCTCTCAAGTCGATATCCGCCCTGTGCGTGACGTCGCACCGCTGATGAACAATGCGCAGCCGTTCCAGATCCTCAAAATGGACAAGGCGCGCGGGAACATCGTGGTTTCACGCCGTGCTGTTCTGGAAGAAGCCCGCGCTGAACAGCGTCAGGAGCTGATCCAAAACCTCGAAGAAGGCAGCGTGCTGCAGGGTGTTGTTAAGAACATCACTGACTACGGCGCCTTCGTTGACCTCGGCGGCGTTGACGGCCTGCTGCACGTTACGGACATTTCCTGGCGTCGCATCAACCATCCGTCTGAAGTGCTGACCGTGGGTCAGTCCGTTGAAGTGCAGGTGATCAAGTTCAACCGCGAAACGCAGCGGATCTCGCTGGGTATGAAGCAGCTTGAGACTGATCCATGGGAAACCGTTGCTGCGGAATTCCCGGTTGGCACCAAGTTCAACGGCCGCGTTACCAACATCACCGATTACGGTGCTTTTGTTGAACTGTTGCCCGGTATCGAAGGTCTGGTTCACGTGTCCGAAATGTCCTGGACCAAGAAAAACGTGCACCCAGGCAAGATCGTTTCCACGTCGCAGGAAGTCGAAGTCGTTATCCTCGATGTCGATACCTCTAAGCGTCGTATCTCGCTGGGTCTGAAGCAGACCATGCAGAACCCATGGGAAGCCTTCCTCGACACGCACCCTGTTGGTGCCACGATCGAAGGTGAAATCCGGAATATTACCGAATTCGGTCTGTTCGTCGGTTTGGAAGGCGATATCGACGGGATGGTTCACCTCTCTGATATCGACTGGAACCGTGTGGGTGAAGAAGCGGTCAAGGACTACACCAAGGGCGAGACTGTCTCTGCCAAGGTCCTCGACGTTGACGTTGAGAAAGAGCGTATTTCTCTGGGCATTAAGCAGCTCGAAGACGATCCGTTCGCCAACGCGATGGACGGCCTCAAGCGCGGTCAGGTGGTAACCACCGTGATTACGCAGGTGCAAGACAACGGCATCGAGGTTCAGGTGTCCGACGGTGTAACGGGCTTTATCCGTCGCTCCGATCTGGCGCGTGATCGTGATGACCAGCGGACCGACCGTTTTGCGGTTGGCGAGAAGGTTGACGCGAAAATCACGGCGATTGACTCCAAGACCCGCAAAATCTCGCTGTCGGTCAAGGCACGCGAGACCGAAGAAGAACAGGAAGCCATGGCCGAGTACGGTTCCACGGATTCCGGTGCGTCTTTGGGCGATATTCTGGGCGAAGCCCTCAAGAAAGGCCGCGACTCCTAAGGAGTTGGTGTCGATTTGATTGGTTGCGGCTCAGTGGGGATCTGGGCCGCACACCACAAGACACCAAGCGGACCAAACGTCATAGAGTGAGGCGGAAACATGACCAAATCTGAGCTTATTCAGCTTGTCGCTTCTGATAACCCGCATTTGTATCTGCGGGACATTACCAAAATCGTGAACACGGTTTTCGATGAGATTACAGAGGGCTTGACCCAAGGCGATCGTATCGAACTGCGCGGCTTTGGGGCATTTTCCGTCAAGGTGCGCAAGGCGCGCACGGGTCGGAACCCTCGGTCCGGTGAGCCGGTCGAGGTGTCTGAAAAGGCCATTCCGTACTTCAAGACCGGCAAGCAGCTCCACGAGCGTTTGAACGGTGGCGAAGACGGCGAATAACCGTCGTACCACGGACGGAAACGAGGGAGGCCACGGCCTCCCTTTTTTTGTGCACGGGTGGCACGGTAATCTGTGCTTTGCAACCGCCCTATTTATCTGCCATTTAAGGGGTTAAAGGTGAGCGGGCGGTGACAGGCTCGCGGGCTTACGGGAAGAGCCACTCGATGCGCGCGTACCAACTGCGCTTATCCTCAACAGGAGATGATCGCTCCAATGATTCGTTTTGTATCTTCCATTATTGCCATATTTTTTCTGGCGCTCCTCATCTGGTTTGTCGTTTCAAACACGCAATCAGCAACGCTCCGTCTTGCGATCCTAGCGCCTGAGGGCGTGGTTCAGCCAATGGCGGTTTGGATTACTACAACGGCCATCGGCAGCTTTATCCTTGGCGTGCTGTTCGTCTGGGTGCAGGCTGGTTCCCGCCGGTCCGCGCTGCGTCGCACCACGCGCTCTTTGACCAAAGCCGAAGACGAACTCGAACGCGTGCGCGCTGATTTGGAGGATCGCGACGCTGAGATCGAACGGCTTGAGGAGCAAATTGCCACCTTGAAAACCATCGACCAACCCGCTGAAGATACCCAACTCCAGCCCTTACCTGCGATCTGATCCCCGTGCGTTTTGTCTCTGCTGCCGAAATTGAAGTTGCCCTTGATCAAAGAAGCCTGATCGAGGCCTTGCGTCGTGCCTTTCGCATGGGGGCATCTGCGCGCCCTTATCAGGCACCGCTCCGAAACCGGTTCCTCGTTGAAAACGTCCACGAAGACTCAACAATCCTGCTGAATATGCCGTCTTGGCAGATCGACGGGGACTTGGGGGTCAAGCTGGTGACGGTTAACGAAGGCAATCCGGCGAAGGGCCTGCCGCTGGTGCAGGGTATCTATATCTTCATGGACGCAAGCACGGGAAAAATGCGCGGGATATTGGAGGCAGAATCGATTACCGCCAAGCGCACCTCGGCGGCGTCTGCGCTGGCGTCCAGTTACTTGTCCCGAGGCGATTCTTCGCGGCTGTTGGTGGTCGGTGCCGGTGCACTGGCCCGGCACTTTATCGACGCGCACCGCGCCGTGCGTCCAATCACGGACGTTCTTATCTTCAACCGAACGCCAAAGCGGGCGCACGACCTGGTGGCTAGCTACAAGCTGCAGGACGACGCCAAGCAGCTTTCCAGCATCGGCGTTACTGAAGACTTGCAGGCCGCGGTCGAGGGTGCAGACATTGTGACCTGTATCACCTCCAGCAGCCAACCCGTGATTTTTGGCGACTGGGTGCGGCCCGGTACGCATATCGATCTGGTGGGTGCGTTTTCGCCGGAAAACCGGGAATCTGATGACAAGCTGGTGCAGAAGGCGCGTCTGTTTGTAGATACGCGGACGGGTGCGCTGGCCGAAGCGGGCGATTTGATTATCCCGATGAACAAGGGGCTGATCACGGCTGAGGACGTCGCCGCTGACCTCTTTGATTTGACCCAAGGGGAACGCGACGGGCGCCGTTTCTATGACCAGATCACGCTGTTCAAGAACTGCGGTTCGGCGATCGAAGATTTGGTGGCTGCGCGCCTCGCTTATCAACGGACTTGAGCGCGCACTTTTGCCGAGCGGTCGTTTCGGCGTTTATCCCGCACCAGAAATGGCGCCTCTTTGCCGTTAACAATGACGGTGTAGCGCTCGCCGATCTCTAACGGATCGAAGCCCGAGTCCAGTTTCAGGGATTTGGCAAACCTCTTTGTGCGCCCACAGGGTAGGTCCAGCTGGCGTAGGTCAATGCTGCTCAGTTCCACATAAAACGTGTCTTCTATCCGCGAGGATTGCATCAGGTCAGGGCGTTTACAGCCGTCGAGGATACGGCCTGAAACGGTGAGCACCACTTCCGGCTTTTCTTGACGCACCCGTCGCGTATGCACTCGAACGCCGCGCATGTTCAGGCCCAGTCCCGTGTCGGAAAGCAGTTCCTGTTCCCACCTTTCGGCATTCATCTCCTCGACAGCGTTAAAGCCACTGGGCGGGATTGGGGTTTGAAAGCTGATTTGAGGGGCATCTTCGGGGCGCGTGATGAGGATCGGTATTCCGCCATGGCCCATAGGGCGACAGCCACCGCGGGTCAGGTTGCTTGCTTCGGCTCGCTGTGCCCAGCAGGCGTTGCGAAAGGTCTGACGAAAGGCCCCGCATGCTTCCGTTTCGAGCGTGCAAAACAGCGGCTCAACCACCCCGCAGACCGGCTCTACTCTGCGGCTACAATCCACGTCTAGGGTCGTGCTGCTGCAAGCGGGAAGGATCAGGGCGATCATCCCAAGTAGAACCAAGCGTAGTGTGCGCCAGAAGGCGCTCGGTGGTACCAATGTGTTCACAATCAACGCAATATGGCGAAATGGTTAAAGTTAGTTCCATTTCATAGTGCAAAACACCTGCCATCTGCGGGCGCTCACGCGCGAAATCGGTCCTGCTCGTCAAAAAGTGGAAGAGTCGCAGGTTCAGTTAGGTGGCTTGGACTTAAGCTAACAGCCACGCGATAATCATGAAGGCAGCGAATATCCATCCCGTGACCTGTTCGCCCTTAAACGTGCGCAGGCTGTCAGCAGGGTCATCCAGATTGGTGGTTTCAATCTGGAACAGCATGCGGCCAAGAATAGCGACAAGGCCCGCGAGCAATACGAAAAAGCTCGCAGAGAATCCGAGCTGAACTAGGCAAAAAAACCAGAAAACAGCCGCGCCAAGGTAAGAAAGCCTGATTGCGAGTTTGCTGCGGTCGCCGAATTTGAGCGCTGTAGAGCGCACGCCGACGATAGCGTCGTCGGATTTATCCTGATGGGCGTAGACGGTGTCATAGCCAAAAGTCCAGAAGATGCAGCCCAAATAGAGAAGCACCATTGGCCACTGAAACTGCTCGGAAATGGCCGCCCAACCAATAAGTACGCCGAAATTGAAGGTCAGGCCCAAGACGGCCTGCGGGTAGTCGGTAACTCGTTTTGCCAGTGGATACAGGACCACAGGAACGATCGAAATTAGCCCAAAGACAATCCCCAGCGGTTTCATTTGCAAAAGGATTAGCAATCCGAGAGCCAGCAGTGAGGCGAGGAATAGGGCCGCATGGCGCATGGAAACGGTGCCGGATGCCAGTGGTCGCCCCTGCGTGCGCTCGACCTGCCGGTCAAGGTCGCGATCCCACATGTCGTTGATCACGCATCCGGCGCCTCGCATGACAATCGACCCGACAAACAGCAACACAACGACCCATCCGACACGCAACGGGTCAACACCGGGATTGGCAGTCGCAGCGAGCAGCGCAGCCCACAGACCAGGAATAAAGAGCAAATATGCGCCAATAGGACGATCCAGACGCATGAGCCGTGTATAAGGACGCATCCAATCCGGCAAAACCCGGTCAAACCAAGTCAAAGTCTGTATATCCGTGTAGGCGGACTTTTCCTGAGACCGATTATTTGCCATTTGAGCGCTATCCTTTTGTCTTTGACCAACCTTGGGGAAGGGCCATGACTAAGCCTGAACGTCCCACAGTCCGAGTCTTCGTAGAAGATGACCTGACCGAGGGGCAGGCCCTCGTTTTGGCGGAGGGTCCCTCGCATTACCTCCGCAATGTCATGCGCCGTTCTGAGGGCGCTGTCATTGGGCTTTTCAATGGTCACTCACCCGAGTTTACCGCGACCTTGACGAAGGTAGGAAAGAAGGCGGTTGAGGTCGAGCTGGGACCCGTGGTTGCGGCTTTTGTCCCGCCAACCCCCCTGACGCTGCTGTTTTCACCCATCAAGCGCGGACCGCTGGAATTACTGGTTGCCAAAGCGACGGAGCTGGGTGTCACAGCGTTTCAACCGGTCATCATGGAGCATACGCAGTCCGAACGGATGAAGCCCGAACGGCTGGTTGCAATCGCAGTTGAAGCGGCTGAGCAGTGCGAGCGTCTCAGCGTTCCTCAATTCTTGCCGAGTAAGCTGCTGCGAGAGGCCGTGAGCGCCTTTGACGGTCGGATTGGCGCAGCCTTTGAGACCGGCGAATTTCAACCAGTGCGCGATGCTTTGGCCCCTGTCGATTCGCTGCAAGGCCTGATGATTGGACCTGAAGGCGGGTTTAGCGCCGCTGAAATCGACTGGTTGAAGCGGCAGACTGATTTGGTGGGTCTGGGTCTGGGGCCGAGGATTCTCAAGGCAGAGACAGCAGGAATGGCGCTTTTGACCATCTATCAGGCGTTGAAAGGCGATTGGCACAAGCGTCCCGATTTTAGAGGGCCAGAGCAGCCTAACTGAGACGATGGTTTTGCTTGACCGCAAAGCGCCTGCGACCCATTTGCACAGGATGCACGTGTAACAGGGGTTTTGAGTTGTCAGCACCGCCGTCCGGGAAGTCCACGCCAATAGAATCGCGCGATGACTTGGTTTACGCTCTTGAGCGAGGGAACAAGCCGCAGGATCAATGGCGTATTGGGACGGAACATGAAAAGTTCGGCTTCTCTCTGCTCAACCACCGCCCGATTTCCTACATAGAACCGGCTGACGAACAGGGCGGTGTCCGTGATCTGCTCCAGGGTTTGGCTTTGGAGTATGGTTGGACCCCGCTGCTGGAAGGCGAAAATGTCATCGCGCTGACCAAGGATGGCGCTAACATTTCGCTGGAACCCGGCGGCCAGTTCGAGCTTTCCGGTGCGGCGGTTGAAACCCTGCACCAAACGTGCTCCGAAGTGCACACCCACCTTCACGAATTGCGCAAAGTTGCACAGCCGCTGAACGTGGGCATGCTTGGCTTGGGCACTCAGCCACTCTGGACCCGTGATGAAATGCCGTGGATGCCCAAAGGGCGCTACAAAATCATGGGTGCCTACATGGAGAAAAAGGGTCAGCTGGGCCTGGACATGATGAAGGCTTCAGCGACCATTCAGGTCAACCTCGACTTTTCCTCCGAGGCAGACATGGTGAAAAAGCTCCGGGTTTCGCTGGCTTTGCAGTCGATCGTAACGGCCATGTTTGCCAACTCACCCTTTTCGCGCGGGGCTTTGAACGGCTTCCAGTCCTACCGCGCGGCTATCTGGCAGGACACCGACCCAGATCGAACGGGTGGGCTGGATTTTGCCTTTGAGGACGGCATGGGTTTCGAGCGGTATGTTGATTATGCCCTTGATGTACCGATGTATTTTCTCTACCGCGACGGCGCTTATCTGGATGCCAGTGGTCTGTCTTTCCGCGATTTTATGGATCAAAAGCTGCCGCTGCGCCCCGGTGAAATGCCCATGAAGACAGATTGGGACGATCACCTGACGACGCTGTTTCCTGACGTGCGGCTGAAGTCTTTCCTCGAAATGCGTGGTGCGGACGGCGGCCCATGGCGCAACATTTGTGCCCTGCCGGCCTTCTGGGTTGGGTTGTTGTACGACAGTTCGGCGCTGGATGCGGCTTGGGACTTGGTTAAGCAGTGGACCGCAGAAGACCGTCGCCTGCTTGCGCTCAATACGCCCAAGCAGGGTTTGGGTGGTGTGGTCGCTGGTCGTTCTGTTCTGGATATCGCGCGTGAAGTGGCTGAACTGGCGCACGGCGGCCTAAAAAACCGCGCCATGTCGGGCCGTGTTTCGGCGGATGAGACTGAGTATTTGGAACCACTGCAGGAATGGTTGTCAGAAGGACGCTCGCCCGCTGACCGCCTGATCGACAAGTTCGAGAATGCCTGGAGTGGCGATATTCACCGCGTGTTTGTCGAAGAAGCCTTTTAGGTCACCGAAACAAAGATTTGGTCGTTCGACGCCGCGCCGGCTCAAAACTTCACTTTAGCACCGATGCCAAACGTGATCCCGCTGAGTGAAGAATCGCGAACCTGCGAGGAGCTGATCAGGTCAACGTCGATGTCGGTTGTACCAAGGTAGCCAGCTTCGGCGTGAAAGGTGGTTTTGGCGCCAAAATCATACTCGGCCACGCCCTTAACCTGATACACCAACCCAGTTCCACGGTGTTTCATACCATTACTGTCGGTCAGCCGGTATTCACCAAAGCCCAGTCCACCACCGAGCTTGAAGCGGGCATTGGTAGCAGGGCGGAACTTGTAATAGACGTTCGAGAATGCAGCGAGGAGCCTGATTTCTTCGTTGGGCAGGTACAGCACCGGAACCCCGGCAACCGAGCGATAATCAACCGTACCGCTGTAAATCGCCAGTTCCAGTTCGCCATCGACCTCAGGCAGTAATTCGAGACCCGCCGCCGCCGAAACACCCAGGCCGGGGTCCACCTCCGCGGATGAAACCAACCCCATTTCGTTTTCCTTGAGGTCAAGCTGGAACGTCGTGTTCAGCGAGACTTTGGCATAAGCCTGAACCGATGCAGGGGAAACGGAGAAGGTCATTGACTGTGCCGTTGCCTGCGCACTTAAAAACAGCGCAACAAACGGCACGATTGCCCCCATGAGTCTCATGGTCGCAGCTCCCAAAATAAGGGTTTTCTAATATAAAATATGACG